>CAIQQB010000165.1 GCA_903873805.1 uncultured Opitutia bacterium
CCCCCTGCACCCCCTCCCATATTAACTTATTTTACCCGATCCGCTGTCCAACGGACGGGGACCACCTCAAGAGGCAACCCCGTTGCCCCGGGGTCAGCGACCCCGGCTACAGCCAAGCCGATACCAGCTTCGGAATATTTGACCCCTGCGCACAAACGGCGACCAACCTATCAGGACAGGCGGTTAACGAAGGAGCTTGGTTTTTCAACCCTCGAGCCATTGCGGCTACCACGGAGCGCCTCCCAGCCATACTCAGCCCCATTTCGCCAACGTCCTGCCTTTCCCCTTGCGGCACCGTGCTGTCCGACACAGCTTGGGGCCTGAGAATGAATCTCCGTCGACCATGGCGCTGGTGCCTCGGCTGGCTGGGGGCCGCGGCCCTCGCCACGCTGGCTGTGCGCGCCGATCCGCCGACGTTCACCTGGACCGGCCTGCAGTCCACCGACTGGTTCACCGCCGGCAACTGGCTGGGCGGCGCGTTTCCCAAAAATGACGGCAGCGTCTTCGCCAGCTTCAGTTCCACCATCACGCTGGAACAATCGGTCTACGCCTCCAGTTCTGTCAGTATCTACGGCCTCATCCTGAGCGGCGGCGCGGGCGATTTCTCCCTTTCGCAGGGCGGGGCCCACCAGTCGCCCAACGGCCAGATCCTCACCCTCGGCGCCGGCGGTCTGACCTATGCACCCGCCACCAGCACCCTCACCGCCCAGCTTATCATTCCGGTGACGCTCGCCACCGATCAGACTTGGAACGTCGCCAGCGGCACCGTCCAGCTCGACGCGCCGCTGGCCGGGACCGCCACGCTCACCAAAACCGGCGGTGGCCTGCTCGAGCTCACGAGCAACAGCAGCGCGACTTCCAATCCGGTCAGCGCGGGATTCGCGGGCAACATCCTCCACCTTCAGGGAGGCCTCACCCTGGGCGATTCCCATGCGCTCGGCGCCGGCACCCTCACCATCGGCCCGGCCAACGCCAACCCCGCGCTCAATCCCTATCTCACCGCCAACGGCAACGGCAGCAGCGGCGGGCTCGCGATCAACAACGAGGTGGTCCTCAACGGCCTGCTCACCCTCTCGCCCGACAGCGACCAGCTCACCCTCGGCGGCCTGGTCGTGCTCGCCGCCGACACCACCGTCAACGCCGCCGGCTCCGCGCTGTTTGTCGGCGGCAACATCGGCGAGACCGGCGGCTCGCACAAGCTGACGATCGACGGCTTCAACACCGTCGTGCTGCTGAACGGCAACGCCTACTCCGGCGGCACCACCGTGAACCGGGGCGTGCTGATCTTCGGTCAGGAGTCCTCCATCCCGATCACAGCCAATGCGCTGCGCTCGAGCGTCAACGGCTACATCGGCATCGTGTTCACCCCCGCCGACCCGCAAGCCGATTTTCTCGACCTCTTCGACAAGGCCAATACGCAGGGAACCATCGGCTTTGACACCAATCCGAACGCAACCGCCTTCAATGTTTTCACCGGCACCCTCGATCTGACGGGATTTGCGGCCAGCGCACGGATCGGTTCGGCAACGTTCGCCGCGATCACGGGCAATATCATTCCCCAGGGCTCCAACTACCAGTTTGGCGGCGGCGGCGGTTTCCTCGCGGTGGGCTCCCCGCTCACGGGCACCTACGGCGTCCAAGCCATCACGCCGACCTTCCCCAATGTGAGCAGCAAGGACGCCTTTCTTTCATCGGCCTCGCTCAACAGCGCGCCGCCGATCATCCGCTTGGTCGGTACCAACACCTACACCGGTGCGACCGTCGCGCAAAACGCCGCCATCGTCTTTGCCGCCGGGTCGCTGCCGCCCGGCACCACCCTCAACGCCGGCGCCGCCGGCTACATCGGCACCGAGGACACCACCCTCACGACCAACGCTTTCGCCAGCCGCTTTCTCACCACCATGCAGGGCGGCACCATCGGCTTCGACGTCAGCCCCACCACCTCGGGCGGCTACCGTGACGTGGGCTACACCGAGACAGCGAACTTCGACCTAAGCCGCTTCGTCTCGCCCACCGATCCCGGCATCTACATCGGCTCGACCAGCTATGTCGCGTTCTGGCCCAACATCACCCTGCCCGCCAATTCGACCACCTACCGCTTCGCCGGCTATCAGGGTGGCGAGATCATCATCGTCAGCCAGCTGACCGGAGCCAACAGCGTCGTGATCGGCGACCCGCAGAACGTCGCCACGTTTGGCAATTTCAACGGCAGCACCAACAGCTTCCTGTCGATCCCATCGACGGTCGTGCTGGCCAACGGCAATTCCTACACCGGCGGCACCACGCTCTACGGCGGCGAACTCCAGGCTTATGGCAACACCGGCCAGGTCACGCCGGTCTTCGGCTCCGGCCCCGTCACCGTCGCGCCCAACATCATCACCCCCATCACCAGCAAGCCGACCGCCCTCTTCTCGGCTGCCGTCGACCAGATCACCATCCCCAATGCTTTCATTCTGAACGCCCCGCTCGAACTGGTCGGCGGCACCACCCAGAACTTCAATCTCTCCGGTGTCATTTCCGGCTCCGCCGCACTCTACAAGAGCGACGCCAACACCGTCTCCCTCAGCGCAGCCAACACCATGACGGGCGGCACTTTTGTGGACGAGGGCACGCTCATCTTCAACAACGACTCCGCGGCGGCCGGCGGCGCCCTGACGGTGTCCGACTTCAGCAGCCTCCAGCTCTCCAACGGCACCACCGGGGGCAACGTCTATTTCACCACCGCCAGTCCGGTCATCTCCAGCCTCGCCAGCGATACCAACTCGGGCGGCAGCAATGGCAACAGCCTTGCCGTTGTCGGCTTCGCCCCCAGCGTCCAACTGACGGTCGCCCAGTCCACCGACACTACCTATCATGGCGCATTCTATGGCGACGCCACCACCGGTCTCGTGAAGACCGGCTCCGGCGCGCTCTATGTCGGCGGCAACAGCACCAACTTTGCCGGCAGCGTCACGGTCAGCGGCGGCATCCTCGCCGCCGGACAGAGCAACTCGCTGGGCACCGGCCCCATCACCGTCACCGGCGGCAAGCTTTCGACCGACAACAATGTCACTTTCACCAATCCGCTCACCCTGGTCACCGGCCAGATCGGCGGCTACGGCACCTTCAACCCCCCGGGCGGGGTTACGCTCTCCCGCGGCCTGACCCTCGCGCCCGGCGGGAGCTTCGTGACGACCTCGACCACGAGCCAGACCGGCACCGTCGCCTTTGGCGGCCAGCTCACCCTGACCGGTGGAGCCGCCTACCAGGTGCAGTTGATCTCGGTGGCCGGCGGCAACGGCAGCGGATGGGATTACACCAATGTCAGCGGGGCGCTCAACCTCGCCAACGCGTCCGCCGCGAATCCCCTCACGATCAAACTGGTGTCCCTCGCGGCCAACGGCACACCCGGACTGGTCAACGACTTCAACGCCGGCGGCACCTACTCCTGGCAGATTCTCGGCGCGGTGGGCGGCATCAACGGGTTCGACCCCGCCGGGATCACGGTCGATTTCTCGGCCTTCCAGAATTCGCTCGGCGGCGGGTCGTTTTCAGTCAGCCAAGCCGGCAATTTCGTCGATCTGAATTTCACCCCGGTCCCCGAGCCCGCGACCTGGGCCCTGCTCCTGACCGGGGCGGGCCTGCTCGTCCTCCGCACCCGGCGCCGGCCGGGGCGCTGACCCGCCGGAGTGCGGCCGGTGCGTTCACCGGGCCCGCTCGATCAGCTCGATCTCGTAGGCTTCAGGCGCGTCGATGAACGCGATAGTCGCACCGCTGCCGGTCTTGGTCGGACCGTCACTGAGCGCAATGCCCTTGGCCGCCAGTGCAGCGGTGAAGGCCGCCAGATTCTCCACCTCGAACGCCAGATGCATCAGGTCGGGCTGAACCTGCACCGACGGACTGTTGGGCAGCTGGCAGATCTCGATCTCCTCGTCGCTGTTCGGCGTGGCCAGAAAGACCGTCTGTGCGCCGCGCGGGGACACGCTCCGGCGGCTCACCGTGAGACCGAGGGCATCCTGGTAAAATTTGACGGTGCGCTCGAGGTCGTTGACGCGCAGCCGGGTGTGGAGGAGCTTTTTGACGTTGGGCATGGAACGGGAGCGGGGGCTGGTGTGGTGCCCGGGACAGGACTTGAACCTGCACGCCTTGCGGCAACGGCTTCTAAGACCGTCGTGTATGCCATTCCACCACCCGGGCCGGGAAGTAGTTGTAGTGCGGAATGCAGAGTGCGGAATGCGGAATTAGCCGCAAGGCGGAAAGCCGGGTAACACCAATTCACTTTTACCACGAAACACCCGAAATCGGAGGTTCCGGATTTCGACGGATCAAACTGGGGCCGGGGCGCCCTCGCCCCGGATTTGCTAAACGCAAAGCGACCGAATACCTCACGGTTTCCGCAGCGGGTGAAAACGCCAGAAAACCGGGGCGAGGGCGCCCCGGCTCCATCAATTCTGAGCAAAGCCAGACCTGACTGCACTGCTCGGTCCTTCAGTACATTCCGCATTCCGCAATCGGCAATCGGCAGTCCGAACTCCGCATTTAAACCGCCTCGCCCAGCCGTTCGCCCATCTTGGCAAACGTCTCCACGCAGCCGGAGCTTTGCGCCACCAGGTCGGCGTCAAATCGAATGCGTCCGCGCTGGAACAGGGTGATGACGCAGGAGCCGCCGAACCGGAACAGCCCCTTGAGCGCGCCTTTGGCCACAGCCACACCGGGCGCATAGAGCTGCTCAATGGTTCCCACGCAAGTCGCGCCGACCTCCAGCACCGCCACCCGGCCAAACTCCGGCGAATCGATCAGGGTGAGACGCCGTTTGTTCTGGACCAGATAGCGGATGTTCTGGCGCAGGGCGATCGGACTGACCGAATACAGGCAGCCGTTGATGAGTTTCGCCCCACCCGGTGTACCGCCGACCGGAAAATGGAACCGGTGGTAGTCCACCGGGCAAAGCCGCGAGATCACCATCCCGGCGCCCGCGAAGTCGGCGGCCAGCGGCCCGTCGGCAAGCAGCGACGTGAGGGAAAACTTCGAGCCTTTCACATAAAACCCCGCCGCGAGATCGGCGTCGGGGAAGACCAGGTGCCGTCCGTCGGCCGGAAGGACCGCCACCCGCGGATCGGCGGCTGCGGCGATGGGCCGGGCCTCGGGCCGGAGGGCGCGGGAGAAAAAGTCGTTGAACGAGGCGAATTCGGCCGGCGGCTGGGCGAAGTCGGCCGCCTGGAGCCCGTAGTCGCGAATGAACGGGGCCACCC
Source organism: uncultured Opitutia bacterium (assembly GCA_903873805.1). Classification (GTDB taxonomy): domain Bacteria; phylum Verrucomicrobiota; class Verrucomicrobiia; order Opitutales; family Opitutaceae; genus CAIQQB01. Next base: position 5,232 of record CAIQQB010000165.1, read on the forward strand.
GTGCGGCGCTCGCCGGCCGGCTCATGCGCCAGCCATACCAGTGGGAAAAGAGCGCCCGCTTGAGCAGCAGCCCCGCGGTGAACTGGCCCGGCCCCGTCTCGTAGGTCCAGCGCAGCCACTTTTCCCCGTAGATCTGCTCGGTCTCGAGGGTTTTCCGCTGACGGTCGAAGTATCGGATGGGTTCGCCCATGAAACACCCATCCTGCGGGCGGCCGCGGTCGAGCGCAACGGCGAAGCGGCGAAAACCGGTTCGGGGGGAGCGGAGGTGGAGCGCGTTGACCCCAACGCGCGGAACCGGCTGGGGTCAGCCGGTTCCACCTCGAGCCAAACAACCCACCGCGGCGGCTTGCCATTCCCCTTCCCGCTCTGGTTGAGTCGACGGGTGAAGCAAAGCATTGTCACCCTCGATATGGAAGGCGTCCTCACTCCGGAAATCTGGATTGCGGTCGCCGAACGCACGGGCCTGCCCGAACTGCGGCGCACGACCCGCGAGGAGCCGGACTACGACAAGCTGATGCGCTACCGCATCGAGCTCCTGGAGCGGCACGGCGTCACCCTGTCGAAAATCCAGGAGGTCATCGGCGGGCTCGCTCCGCTGCCGGGCGCGATCGCGTTTCTCGATGCGTTGCGAAGCCGGGTGCAGGTCATCATCCTTTCCGACACCTTCGAGCAGTTTGCCCAGCCGCTGATGCGCCAGCTGAAATACCCCGCGCTGTTCTGCCACCGGCTGGTGGTGACGAACGACCACATCACCGGCTACGAACTGCGGATGCCGGACCAGAAGCGGGCGGCGGTCAAGGCGCTCCAGTCGCTCAATTACCATGTGATCGCCGCCGGGGACTCATTCAACGACACGACCATGCTGGCGCAGGCCGACCACGGTTTCCTGCATCACGCGCCGGAGAACATCGTGAAGCAGTTTCCGCAGTTTCCCGCCTTCCATAGCTACGACGAATTGCTCGAGGCGATGACCCGGAAGCTGTAGGGCGGCCCGACCGGGGCGGGGGCGCCCAGGCCCCATGGCAGAATAGAAGAGAGCTCTGAAAATGGGGACGCGGCGCCCACGCCGCGTTCTTCCTCTTGTTGAACCGACCGCGCACCCTCTTTCCCACTTTCGTGTCATGCTAGAGCATAGCCGCTTACCGCATCTCCGTCCCTTTGCAAAGCAACCCATTGTCTATCTCACCGTCGTCACCGACGACCGGCGGCCGGTGCTGGACTGCCAACCGGCATTCAACACTCTGACCGGCATCTGGCAGCATTCTCCCACCCTCGACGGCTGGAGCGTCGGCGATTATTTGCTGATGCCCGACCACGTGCATCTTTTCGCCCGTGCCGCCATCGACGCGAAGCCGCTCGCGGACTGGATCGGCACCTGGAAATCACTCAGCACCCGCCGGCTCAAGGCACAGCTCGGGCTCAAGTCTTCGCTGTGGCAGAGCGATTACTTTGACCGATTCCTCCGTACGAGTGACAGTTACAGCGAAAAATGGAATTATGTCGCGATGAATCCCGTTCGCAAAGGGCTTTGCTCCCGGCCCGAGGACTGGCCGTGGAAAGGGCGGTTGGTGGAATTGAAGTTTTAGGGCGCAGCAATTCACCCGAGACTCCATTAAACCCGGACCGGGGCGAGGGCGCCCCGGCCCCATATTCGAGCAGGTGGAAGCGCTGATGCATGGGGACGCGGCGCCCTCGCCGCGTTTTCCTCCCCCCCGTCACTTCATCACCAGCTCCCCATCCTTCACCGCAAACTTCACCGTCGCACCCTCGGCGATCTCGCCGGCCACGAGCGCGCGGGCGAGCCGGGTCTCCAGCTGGCGTTGCAGGAAGCGCTTGAGCGGGCGGGCCCCAAAGACGGGGTCGTAACCCTTTTCGGCCACCCACTCTTTCGCCTTCGGCTCGAGCACGACCGTCACACGGCGGTCGGTCAGCCGCCGGTTCAGGTCGGCCAGCAGCAGGTCGACGATCTGCGCGATCTCCTCCAGGGTGAGCGGCTTGAACAGGATGGTCTCGTCGATCCGGTTGAGAAATTCCGGCCGGAACGCCTTGCGCAGCTCCATCATCACGCTCTCGCGCACGCTCTCGGGGATCGTGTCGCCGGTCACCCCCTCGAGCAAATACCGGGAACCGAGGTTCGACGTCATGATGATGATCGTGTTCTTGAAATCCACCGTGCGGCCCTGGGCGTCGGTGATCCGGCCGTCGTCGAGCACCTGGAGGAGAACGTTGAACACGTCCGGGTGCGCCTTTTCGATCTCGTCGAACAGGATCACGGCATAGGGCTTGCGCCGCACGGCCTCGGTGAGCTGACCGCCCTCGTCGTAGCCCACGTAACCCGGGGGCGCGCCGATCAGGCGGGCGACGCTGTGCTTCTCCATGTATTCCGACATGTCGAGACGGACCAGCGCCGACTCGCTGTCAAAGAGAGTTTCCGCGAGTGCCTTCGCCAGCTCGGTCTTGCCCACACCCGTCGGGCCGAGAAACAGGAAGCTGCCCACCGGCCGGCGTGGATCCTTGATGCCGGCCCGCGCCCGCAGGATGGCGTCGCTCGTCAGTTGCACCGCCTCGTCCTGGCCGATGACGCGGGCATGCAGCACCTCGCCGAGGCGGAGGAGCTTCTCCTTTTCGCCCTCGACCAGCCGGGTGACGGGGACGCCGCTCCACTTGGAAACGATCTCCGCGATCTCCTCGGTGGTGACCTCCTCCTTGAATAGCTCGGTCTTGGCGGAGTCCTTTTCGAGCCGCTTGAGCTCGGCCTCCAGTTGCGGGATCCGCCCGTGCCGCAATTCGGCGAGCTGGTTCAGATCATAGGCGCGCTCGGCCTTTTCCATGGCGAGGCGGGCCTGTTCAAGCTCGTCGCGCACCTTGCGCACCCGGTTGACGGAGGCCTTTTCCTTCTCCCATTTGGCGCGGAGCGCGGCGGCCTGGGAGCGGGCGTCGCCCAGCTCCTGGCGCAGCGCGGCGAGGCGGCGCTTGGAGGCGTCGTCCTTCTCCAACTTCAGCGCCGCCTCCTCGATCTCGAGCTGGAGCACGCGGCGATTGAGCGCATCCAGCGCCTGCGGCGCGGAGTCCATCTCCGTGCGGATCAGCGCGCAGGCCTCGTCCATCAGGTCGATCGCTTTGTCGGGCAGGAATCGGTCGGCGATGTAGCGGTTGGATAGGGTGACGGCGCTCACCAGCGCGCTGTCCAGGATGCGAACGCCGTGATGCAGCTCAAACCGTTCGCGGATGCCGCGGAGGATCGAGATCGCGTCCTCGACCGAAGGCGGCTCGACCATGACCGGCTGGAAGCGGCGCTCCAGCGCGGCGTCCTTCTCGATGTACTTGCGGTACTCGTCGAGCGTGGTCGCGCCGATGCAGTGCAGCTCGCCGCGCGCCAGCATCGGTTTGAGGAGGTTGCCGGCGTCCATCGCGCCCTCGCTCTTGCCCGCGCCGACGATGGTGTGGAGCTCGTCGATGAACAGCAGGATGCGGCCGTCGCTCTGCTTGACCTCGGCCAGCACCGCCTTGAGCCGCTCCTCGAATTCGCCGCGGTATTTGGCGCCAGCCACCAGCGCGCCCATATCGAGGGCGAAAATGGTCTTGTCCTTGAGGCCCTCCGGCACATCGCCCCGGAGGATGCGCTGGGCCAGACCCTCGACGATGGCGGTCTTGCCCACCCCAGGCTCGCCGATCAGCACGGGGTTATTCTTGGTTTTGCGCGAGAGGATGCGGACCGTGCGACGGATCTCCTCGTCGCGGCCGATGACGGGGTCCATTTTCCCCTTCTTCGCCAGCGCGACCAGATCGATCCCGTATTTCTGCAGCGCGTTGTAAGTTGATTCGGGCGTGTCGCTCGTCACCCGCTGGCTGCCCCGCAGCGCCTGGAGAGCCGTCAGCACCTTCGCGCGGTCGAGCCCGAACGATTGCAGGTATTTTGCGAACCCCTCGGGCTTGGCGACCTCAACGAGTCCCAGAAAAAGATGTTCCGTCGAAACAAACTCGTCCTTGAGGGACTTCGCCTCGGACTCGGCCCGCGTGATCGTCTCGTTAACGGCCTGGGTGACGTAGATTTTGGAGGTGTCGACGCTGCCGGACACCTTGGGGAGCCGGTCGACCTCGCGCTCGGCGGCCAGCTGCAGGGCGCTGACGGTCAGGCCCAGTTTCTCGATCAGGGCCGGCACGATGCCGTTGTCCTGCGCAAGCAGCGCCAGCAGGAGATGCCACGTCTCCACCTCGTTGTGCTGGCGGCGGCGGGCGAGGTTCTGCGCGGCGTTCACGGCCTCGCGGGACATCTGGGTGAGTTGGTTGGTATCCATGGCGCTACCCCTGCACACCACGCGCCAACCCGGTCCGCCCCGGAGGCCGAGGCAGCGCCCACCGCGGAGGCACCAAGGGGACGCCACAATGCGCCGCCAGTGTCGCACGTCCGCGCCAATTTGGCCGGACCGGACAGGCGCACGGGGCGGCATCCGGACGGCACCGGATCATGGCACCGCCCCTACCAGGCGTCGTCGGTCCGGGTGTTCCGGCCGGACTTCTCCGGACCGGCCGAGACCGGATACGGTTCCAAGCCGCAGACCACAAGGTCGGTTTCCCAAACATGCTGGAGATCAATATCGACCGGACGGCCGAAGGGGATGCGCGCGTGGAGGAGTTTCTCCGCCCCGCTCCGGCTGACCGCCTGGGCGAAGGTGGAGACGGGGGGCTTGACGTACTGATGCAGCGTGAAAGGGCCGAAAGAGAATGAGTGCAGGATGGGCTTGGGGCGGTAGGCACCGAGCTTGACGACATCCCAGGGCTGCGGAAGACGCGGGAGCAGGTCGATCGCGGTGCGGAAGTCCTCGCCGAAAACCACATCGTCCTCGAGGATGACGGCGCGTTCGTGGCCATGGTCGAGCAGCCACTGCCAGGCCCGGAGATGGCTGATGTAGCAGCCAATTTCCGCCGCGGAAAGCGGGCGGTGGAAGCGGCGCCGGTTGAGCGACTCGCTGTAGTAGAGGTTGCGGTCCACCTCGCCGAGGTGATTGCCATCCGTCGCCGACAACCGGTTAAACGGAATGCCCAAGGTTTCCAGCCGCGTCTGCATGCGCTCCAGCCGCTGCGGCTCGCGATCAAGGTTGATAACCAAGACGGGCAGATTTCGCACTCCGCCGGGCATCATCCGGCCACTCTTTGACCCATAATCGGCCACCGTGTGGGGGGCGGTCTGAACTGGAGGATCCAGTTTCATGACATGGGATTCGAGGCGAGGCGGCGGGGAGAGGGTGAGATGTCGGCTGGTCGGCTAACAGGTCCCGCAAATCGGGCCGGGACCGTGGTGAAGAACGGAGGGTGATTTGACCCTTATGACGCCACCCGCCATGGCCCGGTTTCATCTTCAGGCGGAAGAACCGAAAATATATTACGTTTCCTAATGGTTTGCATCACCCTTGCTTATAGGTGTGGACGGGGGCCTGACGGCGCGACCGATCCGGCTATGCTTGGGTGCCGCCGCCGGCGGCCGCCACCCCTCCCCCCCCCCCCGGGGCCGGCCCCGGGCCCAACCCCAACCGCGAGGTGTATCATGAATTCTAATACAAAGATTGATCTCGGCCTGAAGGTTCTCCAGGCCCGCCTGCAGCCGGTCTCCACCGCTCCCCTCGGCGCCCCGGCCGGCCCTCCGCCCTTCCTGACGCTCTCCCGCGAAACCGGCGCCGGGGCCGCCACGCTTGGACGGCACCTGCTGGCGCGCCTGGAGACGGAGGCCGGGGGCCGCCCGGCGGAGCCTTGGGCGCTGTTCGACAAGGACCTGCTGACCTGCGCGCTCCGGCAGCAGCAGCTGCCCGGCCGGCTCGCCGAATTCCTGCCCGAGGACCGGGTCTCCGAAGTCACCGCGACGATCGGGGAGCTGGTCGGACTGCACCCGTCCCTCTGGGAGCTCGAACACCGGGTGATGGCCGCCATCCTCCAGCTGGCCCATCTCGGCCGGGTGATCCTGGTCGGCCGCGCCGCGCATCTCATCACCCGGTCGCTGCCGGGCGGCCTGCATGTGCGCCTGGTGGCGCCACTCGAATCGCGGGTCCACCGCTTCATGGCGGCGCAGGAGTGTTCGGCGGCGGAAGCGGAGGCGCGGATCCTGAAAAGCGACCGGGCCCGGGAGCGCTACGTCCGGACCAATTTCGGCCACGCCGCCGGCGATGCGCTCGACTTTGACCTGGTGATCAACACGGACCGCATCCCGCCGTCGCAGGCGGCGCCGCTCGTGCTGGGTGCCTTGCAGAACCGGCTGGATTCGCTGGCGTCGGCCCCGGGGCAGAAACGGCCGGCCGGCGTTCCGGCCTACTGAAGTGCACATGCTAGTGTAGTGATGCCGTTATGACTAGACATAACTCAAGCGGCCTTATTGCGCCGTTTGGGCAGGGTGCAACCGGGCTGGATGGCTTCCAGCCGCCGACGGCAGCGTTCGATTTTGGCCAGGATATCCTCGGCTTTGGC
>CAIQQB010000166.1 GCA_903873805.1 uncultured Opitutia bacterium
ATGTAGGCGGGGTGCCCTCACCCCGCAGGGGCCGGAATGCGGGGTGAGGGCACCCCGCCTACATGGCACGAGCCAAAGAAACAGATTGTTAGCATCGGCGTTGGCCGGACTGATGGCCCCGGCAAGAACGAGAGATGGGCTTGGGTTCAACATGGTGGCGGCGTAGAGCGCAACGCCGCGCGCAGCTGCCGGACGGCGTGGTGCAGCCGCGAGCGCACGGTGCCCACAGGGATGTTCAGCACCGAAGCAATTTCCTCGTAGCTCAATTCGTGCTGCAATTTCAGCAGGAGCGCCTCGCGCTGGAGTTCGGGCAGGGCGGCGATGGCCCGGTGCATCGGCTCCAGTCTGATATCTTCCGCTTCCGCCGGCGCGGCGGGCAGTTCGCCGAGCGCCTCGGTGGGTCGCTGACGCCGCAGCGTGTCGAGGCTCAGGTGTCGGGCGATGCCAAAGAGGTAGGCCCGCGGCGAGTCCGCGTGGAGAAGCCGGTCGGGATGGCGCCAGGCCTGGACAAACGTGTCCTGCAGCAGGTCCTCGGCCGCGCCCGCGAGCGCGGGGCGCCGGCGGAAATAGGCCAGCAGGCCGGGACCGATTTCCCGGTAGAGTTCCTGGAGGCGTTGGGTGGCGGGGTCCATGGGGGCGGCCCGCAGCGAGGTGGCACGGGTTGGGCATCAACGCTAACGTCGAAGCTGCCCCCCGGAAAGTTCATTCAATCTGACATCAGCCGTTCAATCCGACCGCGAATGACATGGATAACACGGATGCTGCGGCTGAGGGAGGTGATATTGAACAAGCGCTGTTCATCGGCTGTTCCTGCTGACAGGAAGGCTCGACGCGAGGTCGAGCCCTACAGCTTGCAGCCCGGTCTCAGCGATACTCTGCCCGCCACATTCGCGTTTCTTGGCGTCCATTCGCGGTTACCTCTTCCGGGCCGAACCGTTATCCTCTTGCCTGCCCGTCAGGCCAGGTGAAACACCTCGCGCAGCTCCGTGCCGACGGGGCTGTGATCGGGGTGGCTCGGCATCACCGGGCTCATGAATTTCCACCAGCGGCGGCAAACCTCGGTCTGGGCGATGGCGGCCCAACGGGCCTCGTCCTCGATCTCGACGTAGCCGAAGAGCTGGCGGGTGCCGGCGTCGAGGAAGATCGAGTAGTTGTGCACGCCATGGGCTTTCAGTGTGGCGGCGAGGTCGTCCCAGATGGGACGGTGACGACGTTCGTATTCGGCCTCCTGGCCGGCGTTCACGGACATGACGAAGGCTTTGCGGATCATGGTGGGAAAAATCAGACGGCGGCGGCCGGGGCGGCGAGGCTCAACGCTCCGAGGAACAACAGGATGATCACACCCGTCAGCGCGCAGCAGACGATGAAGCCGATGGTGTCCTCGCGGTCCCATTTGCAGAACTCCCAGTTCGAGGACGGCAGAAGCTTGGTGTGGTCGAAGCGGGTGGGGTTGCGGCGTGTCTCCGCGATCCCGGCGGCCTCCAGCTCGGGGGTGTCGCCAACGGGGGTTTTCATCTTGCCGTAGAACAGGGCGACGCGGGTCGGGTCCGTCGGCTTTGTCACCAGGCTCACGAGGATGAGCACGGCAAACGGGAAGAAGCCGTCGAAGAAATACTGGGCGGTCAGGCGCTGGTTGGGCGTCCGCTGCGGAGAGTCGAACCCGGCGAAGTCGAGCAACCAGCATTCGAGGTTGAAACGGCCGCTGCCGACGAACGGGCTGGAGAGGTTGTCCGGATCCTGGTGCACGACCTTGGCGAAATAGACCGCGGCGGGCTTGCCGTTGGAGTCGGGGCTCATTTGCGCGAGGGTCTGGCTGTTGGCCAGGCTCGGGAGCTTTCCGGCGTTCCACGGGATGATCAGAATGGTGAAGGTCGAGAGAATGACGCAGCACCACACCGCCGGGGCGGTGACGCGCCGCCAGAAAAAGATCAGTAGCACGGCGGCGCCGAAGGGGATGTTGACGGTGAGCACGAGGTTCACAATCGAGAGGAAGTTGCCCATCAGCCAGGCCGAGACTGCGCCGAGCGCGAGAATCGCCACGATCGTGCAGCGCGCGTAGAACACACCCTGCTTCTGATTGATGTCGGGCCAGATCTGCCGGTAGACATTCCGCACAAAGAGGGACGAGATGGCGAGGGCCTTGGCCGCGAGGGTGGACATCGTGCCGGCGATCACGCCCGCGAGCATCAGGCCGACCAGGCCGGGCCCGAGCAGGCGGTTGGAGAGGGCGCCCCAAGTCGCGTCGGGGTCGGAAAGCCCACCGACCCCGAACAGCCCGATGGCGATCAGCCCGGCGAAGGTCCACAGGATGATCATGACCCGCTTGAGGTAGTTGCCGGAGACGCCGCTGCGCGCGGCAAACTCGTTTTTGGCCGAGCCGCAGATGCCCATGTTGTGGCTGAGGCCGGCATTCTGGACGATGCTCACCAGCAGGATTGCCGCCAGGGCGACGACGGAGAACTGGTCGGAGCCGGCGGCGCCGAACAGGTTGAACATCTTGGCCGGCACTTTCAGGCTCAGTGCGTGCCAGCCGCCGAGCGCGTGCAGGCCGGTCGGAATGAGCAGGATGGAAAACACGATGATGAGAACGCTCTGCAGGCCCTCGTTGACGGCGGCGGCCGACATGCCGCCGAGCACGACATAGGTGCCGACCACCAGCGCGAAGAGCGCGTAGAAGGTGACATCGTTCAGGGCGGTGATGTAGCTGTGCAGCTCGCCCTTGGTGTTTTGATCGCGCAGCAGGGTCAGACGGGCTTTTTGTTCGGCGGGGAGGGTGCCGGCAGAGGCTTCCTTTTCCAGGGTCTTGAGGTCATTATAGCCCTGAACGGCGGCGGCTTCCGTCGGGCTCCAGGCGGTCTCGGGTTTCACCACGATGGAGGACGCGATCTTGTAAGCCGTGACATTGCCGAAACCCAGGAATACGCAGGCGACGAGGATCTGGAACAGGGCGTAAAACATGCTCAGGCTGCGGCTGGCAAAGCGGTCTTCGAACAGGTCCGACAGGGTCGTGAGCCGCGAGCGGCGGAACCACACGTTCATGAACCAGAAGTAGGGGTTCATGAACACCGTCTGAAACGAGAGCCAGCAGCCCGGCGCGCCCTGTTGGTAGACGAAGCTGGCGGTGCTCACGGCGCCGGAGGGCTCGGTGGCGTTGCCAAAATTGAGAAAAAACTGGTAGAGCTTGCCGAGTTTTCTGCCGGCCAGAAAAAATCCCTCCTCACTCCCGGTGCCCTTGGCCGCCCGTTTGCCGATGTAGATGACGGCGACGAGGTAGGCGACGATGATGGTGATGTCGAGGGGATGGAGACCGCTCATGATGGGGTGGGAGATGGCTGGGGATGCGGGAGAAGAAAGTGGGGGTGGCCGCGCCGCCGCCGGCGACGAATGCGATGGCTGACCGGAGGGTGATTCAAACGGTGGGGCGCACCCGGTGGCAACTTGAAACCACTTGCGCGGCCGGATGAAACCGGCACGGTCGTCCCGTCCGCCCCATGCCCTCCCTGCGAGAACTCGCCCGCTCCCTCGGTCTGTCGCACACCACGGTGTCCGAGGCGCTCCGCGACAGCCCGAGGGTCAAGGCCGCCACGCGCCGGCGCGTGCTTCGGGCCGCCCAGGCCGTCGGCTACCGGGCCAATCCGCTGGCTGGCGCGCTGATGTCGGAGATGCGGCGCGCGCGTTCGGGCACCTTTCGGGGCGTGCTGGCGCTGGTGGATGTGGACGAAACGGAGCTCCGTCCGGTGGTGGCGACACGTTTCCACCATGAACTGGCTGCCGGGGCGGCTGCGCGGGCGACTGAGCTGGGATTCCAAACCGAGCTATTTGCCCTGAAACGGCGCGGGGTGACACTGGAGCGGCTCGATGGCATCCTGCAGTCACGCGGGATCCGCGGCATTTTGTTGCTGCCCTTGCTGGCGACCCGGGACCTCTCCGGCCTCGACTGGAGCCGCTATGCCGCCATTTATGCCGATTACGTGCTGGAGCGGCCGGCGCTGCACACCGTGTGTTCCGACCACTACCGGGCGATGGCCGGCCTGCTCCCCCGTCTGGCCGAGCGGGGTTACCGCCGGCCGGGGCTGGTGCTGCATGATGAGCATGACCGGCGCGTGCTCTACCGCTGGCAGGCGGCCTTTCACACCTTTCTGGAGCAGGACGGCGCCTCGCCGGCTCCCGCCCTCGTGCGCCCCGACCTCCGGCAGGATGAATTCACCGCATGGTTCAACCGCACCCGGCCTGACGTCGTGCTGAGCCACCGGCCCGAGGTGCTGGACTGGATGGAAGCCGCCGGTGCGGCCGTGCCGGGGACCCACGGCTTCTGCTGCCTGAACCTCCTCGCCACCACGCGGGCCTGCGCGGGCCTCGACCTGCAGCCGGCACTGATCGGCGCCCGCGGAATGGAACTGCTGATCGGCCAGATGCTGCGCAACGAATACGGTCTGCCCACCGTGCCTTCGACCACCATGATTCCCGCCGCCTGGACCGATGGCGCAACGCTCCGCCAACCCCAGCCGGCCCGCGGGTGACCGTGTCCGGCGAAGGCTTGCGTTGGGCGCATTCTTGAATCAGAATTCGAGCCCATTCCTCCTTTGACCAGGCCATGCCCCGCCTTCTGATCATCTTCATGTTTTGCGTCGGCATCCTGCGGGCCGATCCGGTGTCCCTGACCGGAACCAACGGCCACAAGGTGGAATTTGCCGGCATCTGGGAGGCACGGCCGGACGGGTTGGTGGTGCTGATGACGCCGGAGGCGAATCCGATCACCGTGGCCTGGGATAAATTCGACCTTGATCTGCTCAAGGCTGAGCAGCCCGCCATCCTGGCGGCCCATGACCGGGCGGTGTTTCTGAGGGTTCCCCAGCCGCTCAACCTTGGGCTTTTCGCCGGCATCCTCACCCAGTCCCAAGTCGGCTCCGAGTTGCGCCGCATCCTGGAAACGACCACGACCCTGCGGATTCCCGCAGTTTACCGCACGAAGACCGAGACCACTACTCAGGGCGAAGTCTATTCCCTGCCCGGGGCCTTTTCCGGCATCGCCATCGCGCCGGTGGTCAACCAGCACACCGTCACGGAAACCGAAACCCGCCAGGTTTCCCCCGATACCATCACGACCACCCTCCGGCGCGTGCTGGAACAGCTCACCCGCTTTGATGGCGTGCTGCAATCGGACCGCCGCGCCATCTTCGATCTCTGCAAGAGCAACCCCGACCTGCTGGAAAATGCCGCCCGCCAGGTCGAAAAGGTCCGTTCCCAGCTGCCGCCGCTCCGCCTCCTGGCCAACGATCCGACATTGCAGACGCTCTCCCAGCGTCTCACCGAGGCCGCCGACACCCTGCGCGACGCGACCAACGGGCAGACGATGGACCGTGCCCCGCAGGAGCGCCTTAGGGCGTTTCTCGCCCTCGCCGACCACCCGCTGCTGAAGTGACGGGGTGGCGTTTTTCGCGAATCGCGGACTGGGTCCTTCTGGTGCATTGCCTTGAAATGTAGGCGGGGTGTCCTCACCCCGCATCGGCCGGACCGCGGGGTGAGGGCACCCCGCCCACAGTTTATCCGGACGCCCCCGCCCTTCCATCCCGGCTCTTCCGAGCCGGGCTACCCTCGGCCCGTGGTCCGGCCCGTAGCCCGCTTCGGGAGAAGCGGGATTCCGCCGCTTCGGCATTGCCGCCCACCAATCCGGCCGCCCACACTTCCCCAACCCCATGCACCTCCTCCGCCCTCTGACGTCTGACTTCCGACTTCTGACCTCCGGCCTCTGGTCTTTCACCTTCGCCCTCCTCACCGGCCATCTCGCCCACGCCGCCGACGCGCCCGCGTCATCTCAAATCTCAGATCCCAAATCTCAAATTGCGGCCCCCACCGCCAACCCTGACCTCGCCTGGCCTGCGGTCACGCAGACCGCCAAGCCATGGACGCGCTGGTGGTGGCCCGGCAGCGCGGTCGACAAGGCCAACCTCACCGCCCAGCTCGAGGCGATCGCGGCCGCCGGTTTTGGTGGCGTCGAGATCACCCCCATCTACGGCGCCAAGGGCTATGAGGACCGCTTCATTGATTTCCTCTCCCCGAAATACATGGAGATGCTGGAATTCACCTGCCGCGAGGCCAAGCGCCTCGGCCTCGGCGTCGACATGGCCACCGGCACCGGCTGGCCCTTCGGCGGCCCGTGGGTCACCGAGCCCGACGCCAACACCAAGGCCGTGCTCAAGGACGGCCGCATCGTCGGCGAGCCCACCAAGCAGATGGTCAAACGCGCCGCGCCCGGCGACGCCGGCCTCGTCCTCGACCCGTATTCGCCCGACGCGGTCCTCCGCTACCTCGCGCCGTTCGACAAGGCGTTCGCCGGCTTTCCGCGCGAGCTCATCCGCAGCCAGTTTCACGACTCGTTCGAATATTACTTCGCGAGCTGGACGCCCAAGTTTGCCGAGACGTTTCAGAAGATGCACGGCTACGACGTCCAGAAATACGCCACCGAGCTGCTCACGCCGAACGCCGCCGACGTGAAGACGATGGACCTCGACACCCTCGCCCGCATCAAGGGCGACTACCGCGCCACGCTCGCACAGCTCCACCTCGAATACCTCCACGCCTGGGTCCAGTGGTCGCACGAGCACGGCTGGATCGCGCGCAACCAGTCGCACGGCGCGCCCGGCAACCTCCTCGACCTCTACGCCAACGCCGACATCCCCGAGACCGAGATCTTCGGCTCGCACGAGTTCCCCATCCCCGGCTTCCGGCGCGACCCGGGTGACTTCGACCCGTCCCCGACCCGCACCGCGCACCCGACCATCATCAACCGCTTCGCGTCGTCCGCCGCGCACGTCGCCGGCCACCCGCTGGCCTCGTCGGAGACGTTCACCTGGCTCCGCGAGCATTTCCGCGAAGCGCCGTCCGAGATGAAGCCCGAGGCCGACGCGCTCTTCCTCGCCGGCATCAACCACATCTTTTTTCACGGCAACGCCTACTCGCCCGCCGACGCCCCCTGGCCCGGCTGGGTGTTTTATGCCTCGACGCAGGCCAACACGAGAAACCCGCTCTGGCACGACATCGGTGACAACGCCGGCCTGACCGGCTACCTCACCCGCTGCCAGTCGCTGCTGCAGGCGGGCGAACCTGATACTCATGTCCTCGTCTATTGGCCGATTGACGACCTCTGGCACAACCCCGAAGGGCTGATGATCCAACTGGAAATCCACGCGAACTGGCTTGGAGACACACCCTGCGGGAAACTGATGACGCAGCTCTCAAATTTCGGTTTTTCTTTCGATCTTATTTCTGACGCTCAGCTTGCTGAATTAAGCTGTGTAAAGGTAGAAAACGCTGGGCCAAAACTAAAATCATCCGGAGGAACTTTTGACCAAATTTTGGTGCCCAAAACTGAACATATGTCGGTTGAAACATTACATCACCTTCTATCACTTGCTGAGTCTGGTGCTTCGGTCATTTTTCTTGAACAGTTGCCAGCCGATGTGCCGGGCTATGGATCGCTTACCGAACGACGCGCAAAATTTCAAGCAGAGCTCGCCCGTTTGAAGTTCGAGAGCTACAATAAAAATCAAGTGGCTAAAATTGGGGCTGGGGCGGTCGTGCTTGAACCGCCGATGGACCTAACTCTTATGGATGGGACGACTTCAGTCTACCATGGGCTTGGCGAGGTAGGCCGTCGTCTGCCTTACGGTGAGATTTTTTTCTTTACCAACTTAACCGAAAAGCCTGTTGACGACTGGGTGACGTTGCTGAGCCGGCAAGACACCAACACCGCACTTCTCATGGATCCTCGTAACGGACGGATTTCTAACGCACAATTAACTTACAACAAAGTCTACCTCCAGCTCCAGCCCGGTGAATCCATCTTCGTCCGCACCTTCAACTACATAGTCAATGCGCCCGGTCCGAGCTACTGGCACGACGCTGGCGCGGCCGTCCCGCTCGCAGGCGACTGGCATGTGACCTTCACGGCCGGCGGGCCGGTATTGCCGCCGGCGTTCGCCACACGCGAGCTCAAGTCGTGGACCGCCCAGGGCGGCGAGGCCGAACGCTTCGGCGGCACCGCGCGCTACGAGACCGAGTTCGACCTGCCCGCCGGCGCGAATGCCGACGACTGGCGGCTCGACCTCGGTGATGTCCGCGAGACCGCCCGCGTGTTCGTCAATGGCCAGCAAGTGGACCTCCTCTGGTCGCTGCCCTTCCGCACCCGCATCGGCGCGTATCTCAAGCCCGGCAGGAACACGCTCGCACTCGAGGTGACGAGCACGGCGGCCAACCGCATCCGCGACCTCGATAAGCGCGGCGTGGCGTGGAAGAATTTCTACGAGATCAATTTCGTGGACATCACCTACAAGCCGTTCGACGCCTCGAAGTGGAACCTCCAGCCCTGCGGCCTCCTCGGCCCGGTCACGCTCACGCCGTTGAAAGCCTTCGACCCGGCCAAACCTTGACCACGGATTGCACGGATTAACACGGATCAATCCGGCCTGATTTGTAGGGCTCGACCTCGTGTCGAGCCTTGCCGGGCAGCAGAAGGCCTCACGCAAGGTGAGGCCCTACGTTTCGGATTTCTCCGGTTCAGATTAGCGTCAATTAGCGCAGATTAGTGGCAAAAATATTTCTTGGCTTTGAGCGATGCGAGCGCGCCGGGGACGTCGCGCTCCACCCCACTCGCCGGCATGGGAATGCATTCTGCATTTGCGCCATTCGCGTGATTCGCGGGCCACGCATTCTCCGCCTTGATTTTTATCCACATTCGCTAAACTGACCGACTTCGCTTATTCCTACACCATGTCCGACACCGCCACACCGCAAAAATTCGAATTCCAGGCCGAGATCAAGCAGCTGCTCGATATCGTCATCCACTCGCTCTACACCGAGAAGGAGATCTTCGTCCGCGAGCTGGTCTCCAACGCGGCCGACGCCCTCGAGAAGCTCCGGCACACCCAGCTCACCGAAAAGGAGATCTTTGACGACAAGCTCGAGCTCGAGATCAACATCACGACCGACGACACGGCGAAGACCATCACGATCCAGGATTTCGGCGTCGGCATGACCCGCGCCGAGCTGGTCGAAAACCTCGGCACCATCGCCCACTCCGGCTCCAAAGCGTTCCTCAAGGCCCTCGGCGAGGGCGGCGCGAAGAACACCAATCTCATCGGCCAGTTCGGCGTCGGCTTCTATTCCGCGTTCATGGTCGCGAAGTCGGTCAAGGTCTACACCCACTCCTGGCGCGCAGCTGAGCCCGGGCAACTCTGGGAGAGCGATGGCGGCGGCAGCTACGCCGTCGAGGAGAGCGATGGCCAGCGTCGCGGCTGCAAGATCGTCATCGAGCTCAAGGACGAGTGCGCCGAGTACTCCCAGGACTGGAAGATGAAGGAGATTCTCGAGCGCTACAGCGCGTTCGTGTCGTTTCCGATCAACCTCAACGGCAAGCGCATCAACACCGTCCAGGCGCTTTGGCTCCGCGGCAAGAACGAGATCAAGGAGGAGGAGTACACCGAGTTCTACAAGTTCCAGGCCCACGCCTTTGACGAGCCGCGCCTGCGCCTGCATTTCAGCGCCGACGCCCCGCTCGCGATCAACGCCCTGCTCTTCGTGCCGCAGGAGAACACTGAGAAGCTCGGCTTCGCCCGCACCGAGCCGGCCGTGGCGCTTTACTGCCGCAAGGTGCTGATCGACGCCAAGCCCAAGGACCTGCTGCCCGAGTGGCTCCGTTTCCTCAAGGGCGTCGTGGACAGCGAGGACCTGCCGCTCAACATCTCGCGCGAGACGATGCAGGACAAGGCCCTGATCGAGAAGCTGAACAAGGTCATCACGAAACGCTTTCTCAAGTTCCTCGACGAGGAGGCCAAGAACCGTCCCGACGCCTACAACGACTTTTACAAGGAGTTCGGCATATTCCTGAAGGAGGGCGCCGCGATGGATTTCACCCACAAGGAGCAGATCAGCAAGCTGCTCCGGTTCGAGTCCTCGCTCACCGAGAAAGGCAAGACCACCAGCCTCGCCGACTACGTTTCCCGCCTCACCGGCGACCAGAAGGAAATCTACTACCTCGTGGGCCCGAACCGCGCCGCCATTGAGAGCGGCCCGTATCTCGAGGGCTTCAAGGCCCGCAACCTCGAGGTGTTGTTCTGCTACGAGGCGGTGGACGAGTATGTGATGAACAACGTCCGCGAGTTCGACGGCAAGAAGCTCACGGCCGCCGACCACGCCGACGTGAAGCTCGCCGACCTGCCCAAGCCCGAAGGCGCGCTGAGCGAGGCCGACACCAAGACCCTCACCACCTGGCTCAAGGACACGCTCGGCGAACGCGTCGCCGAGGTGAAGGCCAGCGACCGCCTGGTGGACTCACCCGCGCTCGCGCTCAACGCCGACAAGTTCACGTCGCCCCACATGCGCCGCATGATGAAGGCCATGAGCAAGGACAAGGACGGCCCGGACGCGCCCCTCCGCGTCAACCTCGAGATCAACCCGCGGTCCGCGGTGATGAAGCGCCTGTTCGAGACGCACACGAGCGCGCCGGAAAAGGCGAAGCTCGTCGCGGAGCAGATCCTCGACAACGCGCTCATCAGCGCCGGCCTGCTGGACGACGCCACCCCGATGGTCGCTCGGCTCTACAAACTGCTCGAGAGCGTCTGACGCTAACCTTTTTGTAGGGGCGCAGTCTTGCTGCGCCCATCCAAGAACAATGGCTTGCCGTAGGGCCTCACCTCGCGTGAGGCCTTCATGATCGAGCGCCAGGTCACTCGACCTGGCCTACAGATGTCGGAACGGCGCCCAATCCAAGCTCGACACGAGGTCGAGCCCTACGGGTGAAGACCGCTCGTTTCGGCCGCACGAAATCCAATTACCGACAAGTATGGCAATCAAGCCATACTTTATGCTTGCGGTATGGCAAGGCACCCATACTTTGCTGACATCATGAAAATGACCATGCACATTGACGAGGATGTCCTCGCCCGCGTGATGAAGATCACGGGGGCCAAGACCAAGACGGCGGCCGTCGAGATGGCCCTGAAGGACATGGCGCGCCGGCACAAGATGAAGGAGCTGTTCTCGGCCGGCCTCGGGATGACGCCGGATGAGCTCAAAGCGGAGTTTGCGCCCACGGCGGCAGACCTGCTGGACAGCCACGGTCTCATGGTCGCAGAAAAGAAACAGGCACCCTATGGTCGAGCTCGTCCTGCCAGACAGTAACTTTTATATCAATTGTGCACGCGCCGGCATCGACCCGTTTGTCGAGCTGGCGGCGTGGACAGACCGGTGGGATTTTGCGACCTGCGGCATGGTCGTGATAGAAGTCTGCCGGGGCCGCCGTGATCCGGCGCGCCACCAGCGATTTCGGGAACGGTTCGCCATCATGCCCTACATTGCCACCGGCAGTTCGGTTTGGGAACGCGCCGAGGAGCTCGCCTGGTCCCTTGATCGCCGGGGTGTCGTTCTTCCCGCCACCGACCTGCTCATCGCCGCCTGCGCGCTGCACGCCAACGCCGCGGTCCTCACGGCTGACGCGCATTTTTCCGCGATCCCCGGATTGCGCGTACTTGACCGGTTGGGGTAAGCATGGGTGGCTTGGTTCTCAACCCCGCCCCAAGCCCTGTCCTCCGCGCAATGAAATCCACCCTCCGCGGCCTGCGCCGCGCCGCCGCCCGGCCCGCTTTATTCCTCGGTGTATTTGCCCTGGGTCTGCTTCCGTCCTGTCTCGAGCCCATCCGGACCGTCATCTACCAGGACAACTTTGCGGGTGACTTCACCCAGTGGGTCGTCGAGCAGATGCCCGGCGGCACCACCCGGTTCCATGAGGGCTCGCTGGTGATTGACGACGCCGACGGCTGCACGGTGTGGTTTCGCGAAAAGCTCAGCGGGAGCGTCGACATCAGTTACGATGTCACAGTCGTGCAGAAAGGCGGCCCGCATGACCGGGTGTCAGATCTCAACTGCTTCTGGATGGCCACCGATCCCCGGGCGCCCGACGGATGTCCGTTCGCCCCCGGCCATGGCCGCAGTGGCAAGTTTGCCGACTACGATTCGCTGCTAACCTACTACGTCGGTTATGGTGGCAACACCAACACCACGACCCGGTTCCGCCGCTACGACGGCACCCCGGCCCGGCCGCTGTTGCCCGAACATGACCTGAGCGACAAGAAATTCCTCCTCACGCCCAACCAGACCTACCATATCCGACTCGTCGCGCGGGACGGCACGGCCGAATTCTGGCGGGACGGGAAGAAGATCTTCACCTTTCAGGATCCGGCGCCGCTGACCGGCGGCTGGTTTGCCTTTCGCACGGTGCATAGCCACCTCGAAATCCGCAACTTCCACGCCAGCGAGGCGGAGTTGCTGCCGGTTCCGCCGCCGGACGCGAAACCCTGACGGCGGCGGGCCGTCTCAACGCAGTCGTGGCGGGCCGGCGTTAATGCGTTGCATTGGCGGCGTCTTTCCACCTCATCTTCCCGCTTTCATTTTCTCCCCGACTACCCCGAATGAAATCCGCCCTCCGTTTGTTTCCTGCTCTGCTTTGCTTCGCCCTGCCCGCCGCCGTCCGCGCGGCGGATGCGCCGCCGCCGGCCGCCGTGCCGCCCTCGGCCACGCTCCCCAAGCCGGAGGACGTGCTGGCCAAGACCCGGCTGGTCAATGCCTGGTTCATGAAGACCTGGCCCGACCCGGCCGCACTCGCGCCCGGCAACCGGGTGAGCACACTCTGGACTCGCGGCGTCTACTACGAGGGGCTGATGGCGTTGTATCACGTTGATCCCGACAAGAAGTTTCTCGATTACGCCGTGCAATGGGGCGAACTCCACCAGTGGGGCTTGCGCCAGGGAGTCCGCACCCGCACGGCCGATGACCAGTGCGCCGGTCAGACTTACCTTGACCTGTACCAGCTCGACCCGAAGCCCGAGCGCATGCGTGACATCAAAACCAACCTCGACGCGATGGTCGCCAGCCC
This sequence comes from uncultured Opitutia bacterium, assembly GCA_903873805.1. Classification (GTDB taxonomy): domain Bacteria; phylum Verrucomicrobiota; class Verrucomicrobiia; order Opitutales; family Opitutaceae; genus CAIQQB01. The sequence continues at coordinate 12,929 of CAIQQB010000166.1, forward strand.
CGGCGCGGGCAATTGGACGTGGGTGGACGCCATCCAGATGGCGATGCCCACCTTTGCCCGGTTGGGTGTGATCACCAAGGATCCGAAGTATTTTGAGAAGATGCATGCGCTGTATGTCAGCGCCCGCGACCAGCAGGGTTTTTATAACCCCGCGGAGGGCCTGTGGTGGCGCGACCGCAACTTCATCTTTCCCCAGTACAAGGAGCCCAACGGCCAGAGCTGCTACTGGTCGCGCGGCAACGGCTGGGTCCTCGCTGCCATGGTCCGCGTGCTCGATGTCATCCCCGCCGACGCGCCCTATCGCGCCGAATACGTGAAGATGGTGCAGGACATGGCGGGGGCCCTGAAAAAGGTCCAGCGCGACGACGGTTTTTGGAATTCAAGCCTGCATGACCCGGCGAACTTCGGCGGCAAGGAGACGAGCGGTACGGCCCTCTTCACCTATGGCATCGCCTGGGGCATCCGCAACGGCATCCTGAGCAAGGCGGACTACCTCCCGGTGGTGGCCAAGGCCTGGAACGCGCTCGCGGCGGATGCGATCCACCCCGACGGTTTTCTCGGCTTTGTGCAGGGTACGGGCAAGCAGCCCTCCGAGGGCCAGCCGGTCACTTACGACCACAAGCCCGACTTCGACGACTTCGGTACCGGCTGCGTGCTGCTGGCCGGCAGCGAGGTTTACCAGCTCGCCGGCGGGACCGTGCCGAAACCGGCGGCCGTCCCAAAGCCCTGATTCTTGTCCTCACGCGAGTCCTCCTTGGCGCACGGTTCAGTGAAAGGTGGTTGGGCACCGAAAAGTATGACGGAGGAAGAGGAATTCTGAAGCCAGGAAACCGGGAACGGAGATATGATTTCTGGCTTTTTGGCTTCTGAATTACTGCACGGTTTTTACCACGGTGAGCGACAAGTGAGCCCACGGTGTCAAGGTTGCCAGGTTACTGACTTGGCTCCACTCCCACCTCCCGGCAATCCCGCCGCTCCCGCGGCGGGCCACGACGGAAATACAGGATGTGATGTAGCCTTGCGCGTGCGCGCAGGGAGGCCGTGCCCCCATGCAATTCGACCAAGATTGCAGGATTTTGCTGTAACCTTAAAGCCGGCAATCCCGCTTCTTCCGAAGCAGGCTACCAGCAGAGGGTGGCCCGGCTCGGAAGAGCCGGGATCCGAGGCCATCAGCCTGCTAGACAAAGACGATGATCGGCCCCGCCCCCGGTCCCGGGGTCATCGTGGCCGGGCAGCCGGAGCCGGTCGGGATGACCGCGCTCATGGCTGCGGGCCCGGCGCCGCCAGCCCGAGCATGGCGCGCAGCTGGCGCGCGATTTCGACGAGGAGGGGATCCTCCGCGCCGCGGCCTTCGCGGCCCGGGCTGACCTCGATGGCCTCGCCCACCGTGATGGTGGCCGTAATATTCCCATGGATACGCACCTTGTCCGTCAGGTCCTCCTCGAACCGTTCCACAGTCTCGAGCAGCCGCTCCGGCGGGCAGTCTGCCCCGAGGTAGTCGGGGGGGTAGTGGAACAGCTGCTGCGCAAAATAGGCGTCGGCCAGGTGCCGCCAGCGCCGGGTGCGCTCCGCCTCGGGCAGGCCGCTCTGCACAAGGTCGGGCAGAATGGCCATGCGGAGGCGTTTCACCCGGGCGTTCACGTTGTCATCATGGCGCCCGCCAGCCCATTCGTCCTCCAGCGGGGCGAGGACCACATCAATCAGGCGGGCGATGCGTTCCCGCAGCGGACCGGACTGGGGGGCGCCGAGGTACTGCAGTTCCTTGAGGGTGAGCAGGGCCTCGCCCAGTTTGTAGATGCGGTCCAGCAGCGGCAGGTGGCCCTGCGCCGGCCAGGTGATCTGCGCCTCCAGGTCGGTCATGACCTTGGTCAACGCCGGACCGACGTCGCCGCTCAGCCGGTAGCGCAGCGCCACGGGATGCACGACGACCTTGCCGGGTGGGTTCAGCTTCGCGCGTTTCTTGGCGGCGGTGCGCGCGATCAGGGAGACCCCTTCCATCAGGTCGGTCAGACGGTCGTTGGTGCGGGAGATGAAGCCCTCGGGAAACATCACGAGCGGGCGCTCGGCGTGCTCCAGCATGGCGATGGAGGTGTTGACGGCGGCCCGGTCGATGCCCTCGCGGTAAATGCTAAACGCCCCGGCGCGCGGCAGCAGGAAGGCGTTCAGCCGGTTCTGTTTGAACACGTGCCAGCTTGCCATGATGAACAGGTTGGTCCGGGCCGCCCGGGCGAGCATGCCCAGGACGACAGGATCCTCGTCGCGGCAGTGATTCGGGGCGAGGAGGATGCCGTGGCGCGCGGCGATCGACGCCTGCAACCGGTCGACGTGCTGGCACTCGACGCGGGTCACGCCGTAGCCCATGCGCAGCAGACGTGGCACATAGAGCTTGAGCACGGCCGGCCAGAAACGGCCGCGCTTCGGCAGCACCGGGACGTAGGGTTCGTCGATGACCACACGTTGCATAAAATTCGCGCCGCCGCCTAGCCGCCGCCAAGGAGCCAGGCGAGCACCCGGTTGGTGTTGAGCGCACTGTCCCCGGTGCTGAGCGGGGCGGCCTCGCCACGCAGCGCGGCCACCACGTTTTCGATCATGGGCTGCTGCACGTGAAAGGTGAACGGATGGGCGAATTCCTCCGTCCGGTCGCGCGTGACGAGCCGCACGGGGCTGTCGTCAAAGGTCGAGTAGCGAATCAGGCCGGCATCGCCCGCGATTTCGGTTTCGTCGCACACCGCCGTGGGATCGGTCACGAAGCACCACGCGCCCGCGCCGGTTACGCCGCCCGCGAAGGTAATGTGGCCCGTCACGCTGTCGTCCGCGGCGTAGAGCCCGCTCACGTTGGCCGCCACGCCGCTGGCCCGGCTCACCGGCCCCAGAAAGTAATCGAGCAGGTCGAGCTGGTGCGGGGCCACGTCCATGAAGTAGCCGCCCGGCCCCGCGATTGCGGGCACCACGCGCCAGGGGGGCGACTGGCGGTTGTAATCCTCCGGGCGCGGGGCGCAGCGCAGGCGCAGAGCGACCTGCAGCGGCCGGCCGATCGCCCCGGCGTCGAGGAGTTGTTTGACCCGCACAAATTTCGCCATCGCCCGCCGGTAATAGCCCACCAGGAGCGGCACTCCGGCCTGGCGGCACACCGCCACCATTTCCTCGCATTCGGCCACGCTGCGCGCCATCGGCTTCTCCACATAGACCGCCTTGCCCGCCGCCGCGGCGAGACGCGTGTATTGCAGGTGTGAGTCGGGCGGGGTGGCGATGTAGATGGCGTTGACCTCGGGATGCTCCAGGACCGCCCTTACGTCGGTCGTCGCGGCGGGGATGCCGTGGCGCGACGCGTAGCTGCGAACCCGCTCCGGATTGCGTCCCAGGACGATGACGCGGCGGGAGTGGGGCACCTTCTCGAAGGCGGGGCCGCTCTTCTTCTCCGTCACGTCGCCGCAGCCGATCTGGCCCCAGCGAATTTCATCGAGGTTGGTCATGGGGTGGGGAGGAGCGCGAAAGGTGTGGCAAAATCCGGCCCTGTTGTCGCGCAAAACTTTATGCCTGCAGATCCCGCCGTTCATGCGGCGGGCCACGGGAGTTCAACCGCTGGCCAAACGTAGCCCATGCGCGTGAGCGCAGGGACTCCGAACAGTTTGCTTTACTCCCCGCCCGGTCCGGCAAGAACTGTCCCCATCCCCATGCGCCCCCCGATCCTCGCCGCCCTGTTGCTCCTCGCCGCCGCCCCGGCCGCGCCCTCAGCTACTCCGCCCTCCGCCCTCAGCATTCCGCAATCCAAAGAGGTGCTGGCGGTGATGGAACGCGTTGCCGACTGGCAGCTCGCCAACCCCTCCAAGCAGCCCGTCACCGGTTGGGTGCAAGGGGCCGGTTACACCGGGATGATGGCCCTCGCCGACCTTTCCGCCAGCCCGCGCTTCCGCGACGCCATGCTGAAGATGGGCGCCGCCAACCAATGGAAGCCCGCCGCGCGGATATATCACGCCGACGACACCTGCGTGGGCCAGACCTACCTTGAGCTTTATCTGCACGACCGCGATCCGGCGATGCTCGCGCCGCTCTGTGCCCGCTTTGACGCCATCCTCGCCAGCCCGCCGAGCGACGACCTGGACTTCACCCATAGCGCACACAACAACAACTGGTCCTGGTGCGATTCGCTCTTCATGGCCCCGCCCGCGTGGGCGCGCATGACCGCAGCCACCGGCGACGCCCGCTACCTCGAATATGCCGTCACCCACTGGTGGAAGACCTCGGACTATCTCTACGACAAGACCGAGCACCTCTATTTCCGCGACAGCACCTATTTCACCAAGACCGAGGCCAACGGCAAAAAGGTCTTCTGGTCGCGCGGTAACGGCTGGGTCATGGGCGGCCTCGTGCGGATGCTCCAGTTTCTCCCCGACAACCATCCCGAACGCGCCCGCCTCCAAACCCAGTTCAAGGAAATGGCCGCGGCCATTCTCGCCTGCCAGCAGGACGACGGCCTGTGGCGTTCCAGCCTCCTCGACCCGGCGAGTTACCCATCCAAGGAGACGAGCGGCAGCGGTTTTTACACCTATGCGCTGACCTGGGGCGTCAACCAGGGCCTGCTCGACCGGGTGAAGTTCACGCCGGCCGTGCTGAAGGCATGGCGGGCCCTGACCGACTGTGTGCAACCCGACGGCAAGCTGATCCACGTCCAGCCGGTCGGCGCCGACCCGAAGAAATTCGATGACAACGCGACCGAACCCTACGGCGTCGGCGCGTTTCTGCTGGCCGGCAGCGAGATCTTCCGGCTCGCGGGTGGTGTCGCCGCGGCCAAGGCGGTCACAACGCCGTCTTCCTGAGATGGTCGGCGGCCGTTGATGCTCGGACCATTTGATTCCAAGCCCGCACGCTCCCGGGTTCCGGAGGGCTAAAGGATTGCCAAGCCCCGGGGATTGCGCGAAGGAATGCGCGCCCCAGCCAAATCCCCACGCGATGCCCACCCATCCCGCCGCTACGCCCGCCGCCCATCACACGGTGCACGTCAATGTCCACAAGCAGGCCCGGGCGGCGCTGTTCGGGTTCATCGTGACCTTCCTGCTGGCGCGGATGTTCGTGTTTCTGATCATGTCGCATCAGATGCCGAACCTCTATTTTTTCGCCAACGGGGTTCACGTCCACCATCTCAACTACGGCATCTTTCTGCTGTCCGTCGTGGCCGGCTACAGCGTGTTCCGCCGACCGGTGGGGCTGGCGGCCGAGCTCACGGCGCTCGCTTACGGTGTGGCGATGGCGCTCACCTTCGACGAGTTTGGCATGTGGCTGCATCTGGGCGGCAGCTACTGGCAGCGAACCAGCATAGACGCGGTCATCGTAATCACCGCGGTGCTCGGACTGTGCGCCTACCTCCGGACGCTGGAAAAGTTTGAGCGGCACCATCTCTGGGCGTCGATCTTGCTCCTGCTGGCGATGATCGGCTTTGGCTGGGTGGTGTACACCGCCGGCAGCCGGCTGGGCGAATTGTTCGGCCCGAAGCTGGAGGAGCTGGAAGCCTCCTCCTCACCCTGACTTGCTACGGGGAACGCGGGGTGATGGCACCCCACCTACATTTGGACCGGCGGTGGCGGATGAAGCGGGTGTTTCACCCGCCGAGGTAGGCGGCCTTGAGGCGTGGGTCGGTGCGCAGGTCGGTGCTGGGGCCGGCCATCACGACGCGGCCGGTTTCCAGAACATAGGCGTGGGCGGACACCTCGAGGGCGAGCCGGGCGTTCTGTTCGACCAGCAGGATGGTCAGGCCGTGGCGGCGGTTGATCTCCTGAATCTTCTCGAAGATAATTCCGATCAGCCGCGGGGCGAGGCCGAGCGAGGGCTCGTCGAGCATCAGGAATTTCGGGCTGCCCATCAGGGCACGGGCGATGGCGAGCATCTGCTGTTCGCCGCCGGAGAGCGTGCCGGCGGACTGGCGCAGGCGCTCACCGAGGCGGGGAAAAAGCTCCAGGACCTCGGAGCGATTCTGGGCAATCCGGTCTCGGTCGCGCAGGAGGTAGGCGCCCATGGCGAGATTTTCATCCACCGAGAGATTGGCGAAGATCATCCGGCCCTCGGGTACGTGCGCGAGGCCGAGGGCGACGATCCGGTGCGGGGGGAGGCGGGTGATGTCGGTGCCGGCGAAGGTGACTGTGCCGGCCTGCGCACGCAGGAGGCCGGAGAGGGCGCGCAGAGTGGTGGACTTGCCCGCGCCGTTGCCGCCGATCAGCGTGACGATCGTCCCGGCCGGCACCGCCAGCGACACGCCGTCCACCGCGCGGATGGCGCCGTAGCTGACAGAGAGGGCGGAGACGGTGAGCATTTAGGAATTTGGATTTTGGAATTTGGATTGTATCGGAGGAAGAGGTGGCGGCGCTGGTGTTGTCCTCGATCCAAAATCGAAATCCCAAAATCCAAAATGAGATTTCAGTGGTGGGTGAGCGACTGCTGGTGGTTTTCGCCGAGGTAGGCCTCGATGACGCGGGGGTCGTTCTGGATTTCGGCCGGGGTGCCCTCGGCGATCTTCACGCCGTGGTCGAGGACGGCGATGCGCTGGCAGAGGCCCATCACGACCTTCATCGAATGTTCGACCAGGAGGATGGTGAGACTGAACTGGGTGTGGATCTGGCGGATGAGCGCGATCAGCGCCTGCTTTTCGGCGGGGTTCATGCCGGCGGCGGGCTCGTCGAGGAGGAGCAGCCGCGGCCGGGTGGCGAGGGCGCGGACGATTTCGAGGAGGCGCTGGTCGCCGTAGGGAAGGCTGCGGGCCGGCTGGTCGCACACCGCGGAGAGGCCGAAAAGGTCGAGCAACTCCGCCACGCGGGCCGCCACCGCGCGTTCCTCGGCGGCGAACGCGGGACCGCGCAGGAGGGCGTGCGCGAGGCCGTGGCGGAGGCGGAGGTTGCAGGCGGTGCGGACGTTGTCGGCGACCGTGAGCGAGCCGAAGAGCCGGATGTTCTGGAACGTGCGGGCGAGGCCGAGCGCCACGATGCGGTTGGGCGGCACGCCGACGAGGGAGGTGCCGGTGAAGCTCAGGGTGCCGGAAGTCGGTTGATAGACCCCGGTGATGAGGTTGAACACGGTGGTCTTGCCGGCGCCGTTGGGACCGATGAGGCCGGTGAGGGAACCCTCGGCGAGGGCGAGGTCGACCTCGTTCACGGCAATCAGGCCATCGAAGTGGATGGAGACCCGGTCAAGCTGCAGGAGCGGCTCAGGATTTGGGATTTCGGAATTTGGAATTTGGATTTCCAAGGTTGGATTCGGGTGGGTGGCTAGGGGCGGTCGTGGGCGCGGGCGGTGCGGGGGCCGAACAGGCCCTGGGGCCGGGTGAGCATCAGGACGATGAGCAGGAGTGAATACAGGATCATGCGGTTTTCGGCGACGTGCTGGAGCCAGGCGGGCAGGGAGGCGAGGTGGGAAACCCAGCGCAGCCCCTCCGGCAGCACGGTGAGCAGGGCGGCGGCGACGCACACGCCGGCGGTGCTGCCCATCCCGCCGAGAATGACCATCACAACAATGTCCATGGAACGGAAAAAGTTGAAGCCCTCCGGATTGATGTACTGCTTGAAATGGGCGTAGAGCCCGCCCGCGATCCCGGCGAAAAACGCCGCGACCACAAACGCGAGCACCTTGTATTTGGTGGTGCCGATGCCGACCGCCTCGGCGGCGATTTCGTCGTCGCGCACGGCGAGGAAACCCCGGCCGTAGGTCGAGCCGACGAGGCTCGTGACGACGTAGACGGTGAGGATCGCACCGGTGAACGTCCAGAAGAGGTCGGTGTGCCGCAGCATGCCGCCGAGGCCGCGCTGGGCGCCGAGCGCCTCGCAGTTGCCGATGACCCCGCGGATGATTTCGTTGAAGCCCAGGGTGACGATGGCGAGGTAATCGCCGCGCAACCGGAGCGACGGCAGGCCGACGGCCAGCCCGGCCAGCCCGGCCGCCGCGCCGCCGGCCAGCAGGGCGAGCACGAAGACCAGGGTGCTTCCGCCACCCGCGCGGAGGGTGAGCCACGCCGAAGCGTACGCGCCCACCGCCATGAAGCCGGCGTGGCCGAGCGAGAACTGGCCGGTGTGGCCGTTGACGAGGTTGAGCGAGGCGGCGAGGATGAGGTTGATCCCCACGCCTACCAGCACGTCGTAGTAATAGGGGTTGAGGCCTGCGGCGAAATGCGCGCCGACGCCGCACGCGACCAGGGCGGCCAGGAGAAGGAGCCGGCGGTCCCTCATACCTTTTCGCGCTCGGTGCCGCCGAGCAGGCCGGTGGGTTTGACGAGCAGGATGACGATCAGCACGGCGAACACAATCGGGTCGCGGTAAGTCGGGCTGATGTAGCCGACGACGAGTGCCTCCAGCAGGCCGATCAGCACGCCGCCGAGCGCCGCGCCGGGGAGGCTGCCGATGCCGCCCAGCACCGCGGCGACAAACGCCTTCAGGCCCGCGTTCACTCCCATCAGCGGGTCGATGCTGGACTGCTGGATCGAGGTGAGGATGCCCGCCGCGCCGGCGAGGGCCGAGCCGAGGCCGAAGGTGAACGCGATGACCACGCCGTTGTTGACGCCCATGAGCGAGGCGGCGCCGGGGTTGAAGGCCAGCGCGCGCATCGCCAGCCCGAGACGCGTGCGCCGGACGACGTGGCGCAGCCCGACGAGCAGCACCAGCGTGACCCCGACGACCAGCAACTGGCCGACCGTGATGGTCAGCATGGCGAACGGACCCCAGGAGGCGGGCAGATCGAGCGCGCGGTCGGCGATGATCTCGGGAAACGACTTTGGGTCCGCGCCGAAGACGGACTGGCCGGCGTTTTCGAGGAAGAGGGAGACGCCGATGGCGGTGATGAGGACATTGAGCCGCGGCCGGTGGCGGAGCGGCCGGTAGCAGAGCCACTCGATCGCGACCCCGGCGGCGGCGCAGACGGCCATCGCCAGCAGCAGGACCGCGGCGGCGCCGGCGAAGGACGGTCCGCCACCGAAGAGGCGGAGCGTCCACGGGGCGACGTAGAGCCCGGCGAAGGCGCCGAGCATGTAGACGTCGCCGTGGGCGAAGTTGATGAACCGCAGCACGCCGTAGACCATCGTGTAACCTAGCGCGATCAGGGCGTAGATGGAGCCCTGACCCAGGCCGTTGATGAGCTGCTGGAGGAATTCGATCACGAAGGAGGCGGAATGGAGGGCGCCGGTCCGTGCGCGGAGAGCTGACGACTCGGGCCCGCCGGGAGCGTGCGACGAACGGGGCGGGCACGTCGAGCCTTTCGCGGGCGATTCGGCTCGGCCGCCGGCCCGGGGGCGGCGCGCGTGGTGGCGGGAAGCCAGCTGCCGGCTTAGGGCGCGACGGATTCGACGAAGTGGAAGCCGCCCTGGCCGACGCCGAGGATCACGGCGGGCTTGGTGGCGTTGCGCTTGTCGTCGAGAGTGATGCGGCCGGTGACGCCGGGATGGTCCTTGGTGGCGGCGAGGGCGTCACGGAGCGCGGCGCTGTCGGTCGTGCCGGCCCGCTTGATCGCGGCGGCGAGGATCATGGCGCTGTCGTAGCCGAGGGCGGCCATGTCGTCGGGCTCGGCGCCGTACTTCGCCCGGTAGCTGGCGAGGAAGCCCTGCACGGCGGGGGCCTTGTCATCGGCGGAGAAGTGGCAGGAGAAATAGCAGCCGTCGAGCGCGGTGCCGGCGACCTTGAGGAGCGAGTCGCCCATCCAGCCGTCGCCGCCCAGCAGGGGCGCCTTGATACCGAGGAGTCGGGCCTGTTTGGCGATGAGGGCGACCTCGGCGTAGTAACCCGGCACGAAGATGGCCTCGGGCTGGGCGGCCTTGAGCGAGGTGAGCTGCGGCTTGAAGTCCTTGTCGCCGCTGCTGTAGCTCTGCTCCTTCACGATCTCGCCGCCGCCCTGGACGACGCCGGCCTTGAAGAACTGGGCGAGGCCCATGCTGTAGTCCTGCTTCACATCGGTCAGCACCGCGACCTTCTTCCAGCCCCGGGAGGCGGCGAACTTGGCCATGACGGTGCCCTGGAACGGATCGATGAAGCAGACGCGGAAAATGTAATCGCCCGTCTCGGTGACCTTGGGGTTGGTCGAGGCGGGCGAGATCATCGGGATATGATTCTCCTGGCAGATGGGGGCGGCCTCAAGGGACTTGGAGGACGCGACCTCGCCGAGGATGGCGACCACATGGTCCTGAGAGATGAGCTTGCGGACGATGGTGGCGGGCTGGCCGGCGAGAGACTGGTCATCTTCGGTAAGCAGGGCGAGCTTTTTGCCGAGGACGCCGCCGGCGGCGTTGAGCTCGTCGATCGCGAGCAGGGTGCCCTTGTGCGAGGACTGGCCGAAGCTGGCGATGCCGCCGGTGAGCGCGGCGAATTCGCCGACCTTGATGGTGTCCTGGGCGGGGGCGGCGGGCGCGGCGAGGAGGAGGGCGGCGGCGAGGAGACGGGGGAGCGGCGGCATGGGCGGAGGGTGGACGGTGGTGCGATGGGAGGGACGGTCGGTGTGGTGCGAGCAAAACGAGCCCCGGCCGGCTTTCAACCAAACTGTGCGGGGGGAGGGGGCCGGGACGCATCATGCGGCCGAGCCGGCGAACGAAACGGATGCATGCAGCCGGGAGTCCCGGCACTCACGCGCTAGGTTACGAGTTGGCGGGAGCGACTGCTTCGCGCTTGGCCTTTCGGCGGCCCGGGGTTTTGCTCCGGGGCGTTGAACCTCGTTGACCGCTACATCCTGCGCGAATGGCTGAAGATCTTCGGGCTCGTCCTGCTGGCGACGCTCGGACTGCTGCTCATGCAGGCGCTGTTTGACGACTTCAGCGACCTGCTCGCGCAGAAGGCCAAGCTCCTCGATGTGCTGGACTACTTTGCGGTGAAGATGCCGGCGTATTTCGCGGTGGTGCTACCGCTGGCGCTACTCCTCTCGCTGCTCTATGCGTTGGGCCAGCTGCACCGGAACAACGAGATCACGGCGCTGCGGGCGGCCGGGGCGGGGCTCTTCCGCATCACCCGGGTGATCTGGGTGGCGGGTCTCGTGCTCTGCGCGGTCGTCTGGTATTTCAACGCGAGCCTGATTCCGTGGTCGGTCGAGGAGTCGCGGGCGATTCTGGACAACCTGCACCTCCGCCACCAGGAGAAGGTGCTGGGAGCGGGCCAGGCGGGGATGCGCACCAGCGTCACCTATGACAATCAGCGCGGGGGGCGGATGTGGTTTTTCAACCGCTACAGCCAGGTGCAGAACAAGGGGTACGGCGTCACCCTGGTCGAATTCGACCGCCATCACCGGGAGACCGTCCGCCTGCTCGCCCGGGAAGCCTGGCGCAATCCGAAGGGCGCCGGCTGGATTTTCCACGACGGCCGGGAGATCTGGCTGGATCCCGAAACCCGCGAGGTCACGAAGACCTATCCGTTCACCGAGCAGGCCGAGCCGTTCTTCAACGAGGATCCGGCGCTGATGTTTGTCTTCGACCTGAAGCCGGTGGACCTGTCGTTCACCGAACTGGAGCGCATCATCGACCATTTCACGGCCGAGGAGAACCCGAAGGTCACCACCTATATGGTGCGCTACTACGGGCTGCTGACCGACGCGATGATGCCGTTGATCGTGATCGTGCTGGCGGTGCCGTTCGCGGTGGGCGGCGTGCGCACCAATCCGGCGGTGGGGGTGACGAAATCCCTCGGCCTGTTCCTGCTGTATTTCCTGCTGGTGAAGACTTGCTATGCGCTCGGTGGCGAGAACGTGCTCCCGCCGGTCTGGGCCGCGCTGCTGCCCAACCTCGCGATGCTCGGCCTGGGCGGCTGGTTCTTCAGCCGCGTGCGGTGAGCGGCGGGGAGCGATTGTTCTGAGATTGTTGAGGCGCGCCCTTTAGCCTGGCGAGGCCGGTGCCTCAATTCCCGCCGCTCCCGCGGCGGGCTACCTCGGAAATGTAGCCCTGCGCGTGAGCGCAGGGGGTTTGGGCTTACGTCAAGCTATCATGCGATCCTCAATAAGGTGGGCGGAGTGCCCTCACCGCGCGGGATGGGGCGCTGGCCAAATGCGGGGTGAGGGCACCCCGCCAACATTTCCAATCCAGGATAAAATCCCCTCAGGACCAGGCGTAGTTGAAGCTGATGCTGATGCGCTCCTCGCTGACGCGGTTGGCGGCGACCTCATGCCGGAGCCAGCTCTCGAAAAGGACGACGTTGCCCGCGGCGGCGGGATAGGTGACATGGCTGCGGTACGCGGGGCGCGCGGCGGGGAGCCGCGGCGGCGCGGCCATGAACTTGCTCAGGCGCGGATCCTCGAACTTCAGGCCGGAGCAGCCCGGCGGGGTGCGGACGTAGTAGGTGCCGCTGATGAACGCCAGCGGGTGGAGGTGCAGCGAATGGGCGGCGGTGGGCGGCATGATGTTCACCCAGCAGTCGGTCATGCGGATGGTGCGGCCGCGGAGGTCCAGCTCGAGCGCGCGGGCGAAGGCGCGCACGTGGCGGGTGAGCTTCTTTTCGAGCGCGCCGAACGTGCTCGAAAAATGCTGGAGCTCGTTCATCGAGGCATAGCTGGTGTAGCCTCCGGGATAATGGGCGGCGGACCACTTGCGGCCGGCGTCGTCGTAGTCGCGGAGCTGCGCGCATTCGGTGGCGAGTTCGTCGTTGAGCCGGGCCAGTCCAGAAGGCTGCAGCGGCTCGCAGTAGATGAGGGTCGGGAACCAGGCGCGGGTGGGCATGGGGCCAGCATGGCGGGGCCGGCGGGCAGCTCAACCGCGTTTTGCGCCCGCGTCCGCCGGCCGCACGGGCATGGGCCGGGGGTGCATTGGGGATCGGTTTGTGGCGGGAGGCCCAGAACACGGGCCAAGCCGGAGACAAAAAACGCCCAGAGAATGACAAGGGGAGGGCCTTGCTTACCCGGCTTGGCGTGGCAGGATCGTCCTTTCCAATGTCATGAATGTGTCTGAGCCATGGTATCGCTTTCGTCCCAAACTGCTGGAGTCCCTCCGCGATTACTCCTGGGCGAAGCTGGTCCAGGACGCGCTGGCGGGGCTTACGGTCGGGGTGGTGGCGCTCTCGCTTTGCATCGGCCTGGGCATCGCCTCTGGGGTGACGCCGGCCGCGGGCCTCTACTCGGGGATCGTGGGCGGATTCATCGTGTCGGCGCTGGGCGGCACCCGGGTGCAGATCGGCGGCCCGGCGGGGGCGTTTGTCGGCCTGGTGGCGTTGATCGGGGTGCAATACGGGCTGCCCAACCTGCTGATCTGCACGATGCTGGCGGGCCTCATCCTCTTCGTGATGGGGGCCTGCCGCCTCGGCACGCTGATCCGCTTCATCCCGCATCCGGTGACGATGGGTTTCACCTGCGGTATCGCGATTACGATCATGAGCACCCAGGTGGGCGCGTTTCTCGGGTTGGGGCTGAAGCAGGAGCCTCCGGAGTTTCTGCCCAAGATGCTGGCGTTGGGGCGGGCCCTGCCGACGCTGCACTGGCAGACCCTGGTGCTGGGGTTGCTCTCGCTGGCGGTGGTGCTCTTCTGGCCCGCCCGCCTCGGCCGCCGGGTGCCCGGCTCGATCGTGGCGGTCGGGATTGGCATGCTGCTGACGGGCCTCTGCCACTGGCCGGTCGAGACCATTGGCAGCAAATATCACGGCATCCCGGCGGGTCTGCCGGATTTTGCGCTACCGGTGTTTGACTGGCGGCAGCTGGGGGGACTCATCCGGCCGGCCCTGACCATCGCGCTGCTCGGGGCGGTGGAATCGCTGCTTTCCGCCGTGGTGGCAGACGGGTTGATCGACGACCGCCATGATTCCAACCAGGAGTTGATGGCGCAGGGCGTGGCGAATGTGGTGACGCCGTTTTTCGGCGGCATTCCGGTGACGGGCGTGCTGGCCCGCACGGCGACCAACATCCGCTGCGGCGCAGCTTCACCGGTGGCCGGCGTCTTGCACGCGGTCTTTCTCCTGTTGGTGCTGCTGGTTGCGGCTCCGCTGGCGCGCCTGGTTCCGCTGGCCGACCTGGCCAACATTCCGCTGGCGAGCCTGGCGGCGGTGCTGATTGTGGTGGCGCTGCGGATGGGGGAATGGGACGAATTCCGCCTCCTCGCAAAGCGGCCCAAGAGCGACTCAATGGTGTTCCTGGTGACGTTTGCGCTCACCGTGTGCTTCGACCTCACGGTGGCGGTCGAGATCGGGATGCTGCTGGCGGCCTTCCTCTTCATCCGGCGCGTGGCCGACACCACCCAGGTGCAGGCGATGACGGAGGCCGGAACGGGCGGGTCGCGGCACGTGCAGGCGGTCAAGGTCCCGCCGGGGGTGCTGGTGTACCACGTGTTTGGCGCCCTGCTCTTCGGGGCGGCGGAAAAACTGGAGACCATCATCCGCCGGTCGGACGGCGACACCCGGGTCGTCATTCTCGACGTGACGGCGGTGACCGCGCTGGACGGAACGGCGCTCAACCGGCTGGAGGTGCTGCTGGAGAAGCTGCACCGGCACGGCCATCACCTGATCCTGAGCGGCCCGCACACCCAGCCCTATTTCACGATGGAGAAGGCGGGTTTTCTTGACGCGGTGGGGGCGGATAACATCGCGGCGGACCTGCCGACGGCCGTGGTACGCGCCGAAATTCTGATCAAGCGACCGGTGAAATGACCGGCGGCCTTCCGCCGGCGGGCCGGATCACTTGCTGGCCTGGCTGACATCGTCGCGGGTATAATTCACTCCTTCCTTGAACTGGGAGTAGATCGTGTCCTTGACCTGCAGGACCGGATAGACCTTGCCGGTTTGCACACCCCGGAAGGTGAGTTCGTAGATGGGCTCCACCTTTTTGGTCTCCTCCTTTCCTTCAGGCGTCCGCACGGTGATGAACTTGCCCGGGGTGTACTGCCGTTTGACGACGATGTACTGCTTGTCCTCCTGGGGCTTCGGCATCTCATTCCGGATCCGGGCGGCGTTGGCCTCCGATTCGTAAATCGCGATCTGCGTCTTGGCCTCTTCCAGATTGTGGGTGGCGGCGGCCAGATCGGTATCCCGGACGCCCAGCTGGCTTTGGAGGCCGGCGGCCTTGGCTTCGGCCTGGGCGAGCCGGGCGTTGGCCTGCTCCAGCTGGGTCTGGAGCTCCTGCTCATGCGGGGACGGGCCGCAGGCGGACAACACCAGCAGCAGGGGCAGAAGGGGGGCAAGTGGGCGGAGTTTCATGGTGGGAAATACTGGAGCTTGCGCCGGGGCCGCCTGATCACGGGCAGGGTGGCGCGAAAAGCTCGGCCATCGGGTGGGTGAACCCGGGCAGCACGGTTTCAGTGAGCGGATCCTGGCTGGCCAGAATGCTTTCGAGCCGGAAGCCGAGATCACCTGTGCCGTAGACCTCGACGTTGTGGTAGCGCGAGTCGACGATCCACAGCCGCGGAATTTTGCATTCCATGTAAAGCTGTTTTTTCAGGACGGTGTCGCGGTGATGGTCGCCGGGCTGCAGCACCTCGGCGGCGAGGTAAAGGCGGCCGTCGGGCACGTGGACGAGCGCGAGATCGGGGCAGGGGCGCAGGTCGGCCCGCAGCTCCACCGGTGAGCGCCGCGGCAGGAGCTCGAGGGCGGAGTTGGCCGGCAGGGCGGCGCGCACCCATGCGTGGAGCCGGTTGCACAGCAGCTCGTGCGGCGTCATCGGCGAGGCGCGCAGGTGGGCTTCTCCGGCGAGCAGCTCTTCGTAAGGGTGGGACATGGCGGGGCGGACAATTCCGGCGGTGAGGCAATCAGACGGACGGGATTACGTCGAGCCGGCCGGTGCGGTCAGCTGCTGCCAGAGGACGGCGGGCACGTCCTCCGGCCGGCTGCGGGCGTCGAGGCCGTTCGCCTCAAGCACGGCCAGCCAGCGGCGGCCGGCATCGGGCAGGCGTTCGCGGAGCAGGGCTCCGAGCTGCTTGCGGCGTTGCTGGAAGCAGGAGCGGATGAGCTGCTTCACAGCCGGGTCGAAAATGAAGGGTGCGGGCTGGCGTACGAGGTGCAGCAGGCAGGAATCGACATCGGGCCGGGGAAAGAAACACGCGCCCGCCACCCGGTGGCCGGGGGCGGTGGCATAGGCGGCCTGGATAAAAATGGAGATGGCGCCGAACTGCTTGGTGCCGGGGACGGCGGCGTAGCGCTGGGCGGCTTCAAGCTGGAGCATGAGCACGAGACGTGCGGGCAGCGGGCCGGAAAGCACGGCGTCCATCCACGGGGTCGAGATGGCGTAGGGCAGGTTGGCGACGATCTTGAAGGCGGGGGCGGGGGCCGGTTCCGACAATGGAGACGCGACGCCTTCGTCGCGGATTCCGTCCGTACCCGCGGGACGAGGGCGTCCCGCCCCCATGGCAGACCCGGCGGCAAACACCAGCCCCGCCAGTGGCTGCTCGACGGCGTCGCCCTCCAGCAGGTGGAGGGTGGTGGGAAAGCGGGGCGCGAGCGTCTCGGCGAGGTGCGCATGCAGCGTGCGGTCCTTCTCCACCGCCCACACGTCGGCGCCGGCCTCGAGCAGCGCCTCGGTGAGGGTGCCGAGGCCCGGGCCGATCTCAACGACCGTGTCGCCCGGGACGATGCCAGCGAGTTCGAGCGACTTGCGGACGATGTTGCCGTCGACGAGGAAATTCTGCCCGAGGAATCGTTTCGGCTGGTGGCCGAGCCGGGCCAGCAGGTCCCGCGTGGCGGTGGGGGAGAGCGGCATGGGCTAGACGTCCGGCGAATCTTCCAGGTGGAATTTGTGCAGGGCGCGATGGATTACCGGGGCCAGGATGACGCCGGTGGTGGCGATCAGCGCGATGCCGCAGTAGAGGGCATAGCAGCCGGCGAAGAGCTTCGCCGCGCCGCCATGCAGCTCGGCGACGGGGCCCATGCCGGCCAGGATCATGGCGGCGTTGAGAAACGCGTCGATCCAGGGCAGCCCTTCGAGCAGGTGGTAGCCGAGCATCCCGAGGCCGAGGGAAAACGCAATCAGTCCCGCCCCCACGGCCACGCTGCGGCCAAGCCGGCGGAGGAACTCGCGGCGCGGCAGCAGGGCCTGTTTGCGATGTTCATACATGGCCGCGAAACTCGCCGATGAGCGCTCCGGGATCCGCGGCTTTCATCAGCGCCTCGCCGACGAGCACGGCGTGCGCCCCGGCCGCGCGCGCCCGGGCGGCGTCGGCGGCCGTAAAGATGCCGCTTTCGCTCACCGCAATCACGTCGCGCGGAAACAGCGGGATGAGGCGTTCGCTGAGGCCAAGGTCGGTCTTGAAGATGGCGAGATCGCGGTTGTTGACGCCAATGATTTTGGCCCCGTGCGCGAGTGCGCGGGCGAGCTCGGCTTCGTGGTGGATCTCGAAGAGCGCATCCAGCCCGGCGGCGGACGCGGCCCCGTGGAGGGCCTTGATTTCTTCGTCGGTCAGGGCCCGGACGATGATGAGAATGGCGCTGGCCCCGGCCGCGCGGGCCTCCAGCACCTGGACCGGATGCACCATGAAGTCCTTGCGCAGGCACGGCAACGCCGGCGGGACGGTGCGGAAACGGGTGGTGACCTCCTGCAGGTCGTCGAGGGTGCCCCCGAAATATTTCTCGTCGGTCAGGACCGAGAGCGCGTCGGCGCCGGCCGCCTGGTAGCGCGCGGCCTGGTCGGTGGCCGAGGCGCCGGCCCGGATCTCTCCGGCGGACGGCGACCGGCGTTTGATCTCGGCGATCACGGCGAGACGGCCGTCGGCCCGGCGCAGCGCGGTCGCCAGGGACGGCGGGGCCGGCAAGCTCCCGTGCAGCCGCGCCAGCTCGGCCGGATCGACCGGCCGGAGGAGCGGGGCGATTTCGCGGCGTTTCCACGCCATGATCTCGGTGAGTTTGTCGGACATCGTTGCCCAC
>CAIQQB010000167.1 GCA_903873805.1 uncultured Opitutia bacterium
ACCTCAAGGGCTGCAAAAACAACACCGAGTGCGACGCCCTGCTGATCAACACCAACAGCCGCACCGACACCTATCCGGCCATCACCGTCCGCGGCGACAAGAACGCCACCCAGCACGAGGCGAGCGTCTCGAAGGTGAACGAGGAAATGATCTTCTACATGCAGTCGCGCGGCCTGACCGAGGGCCAGGCGATGAGCCTCGCCGTCAACGGTTTCATCAACGACCTCGCCCGCCAGTTCCCGATGGAGTATTCCGTCGAGCTGAAACGCCTCATCGACCTCGAAATGGAAGGGAGCGTCGGCTGAAGCCGACGCAAGGACCAAGGCCCAATGTCTAATGCCTAAGTTATGCTTTGGCCTAAAGTCATCACCTCTTGGTTCGGCCATTAGTCATTAGACCTTAGTCATTAGTCATTCTCCATGCCTGCCTCGCCTTCCCTCATCTCCGCCGCCACCGGCTCCTTCACGGCCGAAGCCTTTGCCGCGCACCTCGCGGCCCACGCCTCCTTCCCCGCCTGGTGGCTCGAGCGCAAACGCGCCGCCTACGAGAAGTTCGCCGCGCTCCCGCTCCCCGGCCGCACCGACGAAGCCTGGCGCTTCAGCACCCTCACCGGCCTCACGCTGGACGGCTTTGTTCTTTCCCGGGGCGGCGAAGTCCTGCTCCCCGACCCTTCCGGGCCATTGGTCCTTGGTCATTCGTCATTGGTCATTCCACGTTCGGCCGAACTCGTTTTCGCCAACAATCAACTCCAGACCAGCACGCCGCCCGACAAAGAACTCCAGCAGCGTGGCGTCATCGTCACCACCCTCGCCGTCGCGCTGCGCGATCACCCCGAACTTCTCCGTGCCCACTTCATGGCGCAGCCACAGAAGCTCGGCTCCGAAAAATTCGCCGCCCTGCACACCGCCTTCGTTGGCGACGGCGCCTTCATTTATATTCCCCGCGGAGTCGCGGTGCCCCAACCCATTGTCGTCACCCACCTCGCCAGCGGAGCGGGCACCGCCGTCTTCCCGCACACCCTCGTCATCGCCGAGGAAAACGCCAAGCTCACCGTCGTCGATCATTTCGTCTCCGCCTCCGACAGCGGTCATTCGTCATTGGTCATTGGTCCTTCCGGCGCAGCCGGTAATTTTGCGTGCGGCGCCAACGACCTCTACGCCGGCCACGGCGCGCAGCTGACCTATCTCGCCGCGCAGAACTGGTCGCGCGATACGCTCTCGTTCCAGTTCAACTCCACCGTCGTCCGTCGCGACGCCCGCGTACAGTCGCTCAACCTGCACCTCGGCGCCCGCCAGGCCCGCCATGAGTCGCTCTCGCAGCTGCAGGCTCCGGGCGCGTTTTCCGAGATGCTCGCCCTGACCGTCGCCGAGGGCACGCAGGAGTTCGACCAGCGCACCCTCCAGATCCACCAGGCCCCGAACACCAAGTCCGACCTGCTCTACAAGAACGCCCTCCGCGACCAGGCCCGCACCATCTTCTCCGGCCTCATCGTGGTCGATCCCGACGCGCAGAAGACCGACGCCTACCAGAGCAACCGCAACCTGATGCTGAGCGACGACGCCGAGGCCTGCTCGCTGCCCGGTCTCGAGATCCAGGCCAACGACGTCCGCTGCACCCACGGCGCGACCAGCAGCCGCATCGACCCGGAGCAGGAATTCTATCTCCAGTCGCGTGGCATCGCCAAGGCCGCCGCCGACGAACTGCTCACCTTCGGCTTCTTCGAACAGGTCCTCAGCCGCCTCGCCAGCGAGCCCCTCCACGATGCCCTGCGCGAACTGATCAAAACGAAATTCAAGAAGTAGCGAGGAGTGGGTAGCGAGCAGCGGCACGGCAAAAGCCGGCTTCTACTCGCTACTCGCTACCCGCTACCCGCTACTACCATGCAACGCGAACGCACTCTCTCCCGCGACGTCACCGCCACCCAGATCCCCTCCGGCGAAAAAACCCCGCTGCTGGCCGGCACCAGTGTCATGCTCCACCAGACGCTCGGCGGCAGCTACACCGTGCAGACGGATTTCGGGCTGTTCCGGCTCGATGCGAAGGACGCCGACGCGATTGGCGAGGAGGCCGCCGATCATTCGGTCAAATCCGCGACCCTCGCCGACGGCGCACCGGATCCCGAAGCCGTCTGGGCGCAGCTCCGGCTGGTCTTCGATCCCGAAATTCCCGTCAATATCGTGGACCTCGGACTCGTTTATTCGATGGATGTCTCCGGCGACGCCACCGCCGGCTACAAGGTTGACGTCGCAATGACGCTCACGGCCCCCGGCTGCGGCATGGGCCCGGCAATCGCGGAGGATGCCAAGGGCAAGATTCTGCTCGTCCCCGGCGTCGCCGCGGCCGATGTCCGCATCACCTGGGAGCCACCCTGGAACCAGTCCATGATCAGCGAAGAGGGCAAGATGAAGCTCGGTCTGATCTGAGGAGCCATCCGTTCGGCGCCGCCCCATGCCCGCTGTCGGCGCGAAGACCAAGCTGCTGTTCGTCTGCTCGCGCAACCGGTGGCGCAGCCCGACCGCCGAGGCCCTGTTCAAGAACCACCCGCGTTTTGCCGCGCGCAGCGCCGGCACCGAATCCGGTGCGCGCATCAAAGTTACGGCGTGCCACCTCGGTTGGGCGGATGTGATCTTCTGCATGGAGCGCAAACACGCCGACCGGCTGCGCGAGCGCTTTCCGGAGGAACTGGCGGACAAGCCCCTGATCACCCTCCGGATACCCGATGATTATTCCTTCATGCAGCCCGAGCTCATCTCGCTCTTGCAAGCAGCTCTGGAGCCGCATCTTGGCGGCTAGGCTTCTCCCCTCCGCCGCATCCGCCGGCCACCACTTCGCTGCACGCCAGCCGTTTGCCCCCTCCGGAAGCATGCGGGGATGAATGCTGCCTGTAGGGTCCTACCCTACTCGAGAATTGCACCTAGCCTGACAGCCATGTCTCCCCTTTTACGATACCTTGAGCCATGCCTCAAGTTGCCCCAGCTTGGCCGATTCCGGTCCTGCCCGCGGCGGTTATCAACCGCCCCAGGGCCGTGCCGGATATGCCGCGAGGCAGGACAGCATCCGGGGCGGCTCCCAAAATCCCCGCGTTGCAGTGGGAGAACGGCCGTGCTGGCTCCCGGGAGGATACCGCCGGCGCGCGCCTCGTCGGCCTGGGCCTGCCCATTCTCACGATCCTCTGTCCACGATCCGGACGCGAACTCACCATCCTGCTGTTCAACCGCGCAGAGCCAGCATCCGCCCCGTCCGCGCGGAAACTTGCCCTTGAGGTCAGGGACACCGACTCCGGCCTCTCGCTGTCGACCCTCGTCTTGGAACTGGTCCCGGACGGTGGACGGATGGGCCTCTTCATCACAGGACTGCAATTCGGCTCCGATCCACGCACGCGCGGACTGATCCGCGACACTACTCGGGAAATGTACGGCTTGCGCCCAAAGGCTCTGGCCTTCTGGAGCGTCCAGCAACTCGCCGCCATCTGGAACATCAGCCGGATCGGCGCGGCCGGCGGCGGAGCCCGGGCCCTCCTGTCCGGCCTGACGGCCGGCCCCGACCAGTTCTGGCGGGAATGTGACGGACGCAGCCTGGCGGATGGCAACTGGGAACTTCCCCTGCGCATGGCGGTGCGTTCGCGGGCCGAACTGAAGCCCAACCGGCGGAGCATGTATGAAAGCCGCTACGCGATGCTGAAACGACTCCGACCGGGCTTGCTCGCCGCGGCCCTCGCCCTGGCTCCTGCCGAAGCCGTATTTGCCCCGACGGACCGCGCCCGCATTGGCTTTGCGCCCCGCCCGCATTCGGGCGAACCTGCCGGGCATCGGGGAGGCGGTTTTCGTTCCGCTGCGGCTTCCACCTCCGCGCCCGCCACCCGCGATCCCGACCGGGAAGAGCCGGTCGTGTCCGTCCTGCCCTCCCGCACCCCGCCGGTGCTCGTCATCAATCTCGACCGCTCGACCGCTCGGCTCGCCCGCATCCAGTCACAACTCGCGGCGCTCGGCCTGCCGTTTCACCGTTTGCCGGCGGTCGATGGCAACGGTCTGCCAAACGCCGGGGGCGAACCGGCTTACAGCGAGGAACTCAACCGCCGCCTGTACCACAAGCCGCTCGTCCCCGGAGAAATTGGCTGCTACCTCAGCCACCTGCGCGCCTGGCAGTGGCTGCTGGACCACTCGTGCAAGAGCGCTGTCATCCTCGAGGACGACGTGACCGTCGGCGAAGATTTTGTCCCCGCTCTCGAACTCCTTTCCCGGATCGCCGAACCCTGGGACGTGATCAAGCTCGGCTCTCTCAGCTCAAAGCCGGTCCTGCATTCCACCCCGCTCGGACCGTTTGCCCTCCGTCGTTATCGCAAGACCCCCATCTCCGCCTTCGCCCAGGCCGTCAGCCGCCAAGGGGCGGAAAAGCTCCTCCGCACCCGTCTGCCCTTTGGGCGGCCCGTCGATGTTGACCTGCAGCATGTCTGGGAAAACGACCTCTCGGTCTTCGGACTTGAGCCCTACCCCGTGGCCGTGCGGACCGATGAGCAGAGCGAAATCTGCCGCAGCTTCCAGCGCAACCGGGTCCGCTGCAACCGCCTCACGTTTTTCCGGCAACGGCTCCAATTCACTGCGCGGCAGTGGCGCCACAACCTCGGTTGGTATGGCTGGCGGATGCACGACCTGCTGAGCCCGCGGCGGACGACCACTGACCAGCCCGGCCTGACGAATCTCCATTACCACCCCAAATGAACCACCCCGCCGCCACCTCGCCCCTGGCAACGTCGCTCGACCCCCGCAATC
>CAIQQB010000168.1 GCA_903873805.1 uncultured Opitutia bacterium
CGCGGCCTGCGCCGCCCTCGGACTCGATCCGGCGCGGCGCGTGCTGCTGGTCCTCGGTGGCAGCCAGGGCGCGACCCCCTTGAACGCCTGGATGCGCGCCGAACTGCCGGCCCTCGCCGACCGCGGCATCCAGCTGTATGGCGTCACCGGACCCGGCAAGGGCGGGGAGGAACTGCTGACGCTCCCCGCGGCGGACGGCCAGCCGGTCGTCGCCCGGTTCGTCCCCTTCAGCGACCGGATGGCGACCCTGCTGTCCGCGGCCGACCTGGTGGTGTCGCGGGCCGGCGCCGGCACGATTGCCGAGCTGATCCGCTGCGAAGTGCCGGCCGTGCTGGTGCCGTATCCCCAGGCCGCGGACGACCACCAGCGCGCCAACGCCGGCGAGTTTGTCCGGCAGGGCGGCGGGTGCGTCCTCGCCCAGAGCGGGCTGGAACAGCTCGGCCCGCTGGTGCGCGAGCTGATCTTTGACGAGGACCGGCTTGGGGAGATGCGCGCCGCGCTCCGCCGTCAGTCCCGGCTCGATCCGCTCACGGCTCTGCTCGATGACCTCGAAACGCTCGGATCCACCGGGGTGCTACTCACATGAGTCTCCCGCCACCCCTGGTCGTTTCCGGCCGCCCGGTCTCCGCCATTCATCTGGTGGGTGTCGGCGGCATGGGCGTCGGCCCGCTGGCCCTTTATCTCGCGCAACTGGGCTTCGTCGTGAGCGGCGAGGATGACGCCCTGACCACCCCGATGCAGGTTCTGCTGGCCCGCGGCGGCGTGACTGTGACTGCCACCGGCGCCGTGCCCGCCGCGTGCGGGCTGGTCGCCCATTCCTCGGCCATTCCGCCGGACCATCCGGCGGTCGCCGCCGCCCGCGCCCGCGGGCTGCCCCTCCTCCGCCGCGGGGAACTGCTGGCCGCGGTCACCCGCGGACAGAAACTCGTCGCTGTCTGCGGCTCGCACGGCAAGACCACCACATCCGCCATGCTGGCGTCCGCACTGGACGCCGCCGGCTTCCCCGCCGGCTATGTGCTCGGCGGACTGCCGGCCGACGGCTCGGCGCCCGCGCGCGCCGGCACGAACGGGTGGGTGGTGGCCGAGATTGACGAGAGCGACGGCACCATCGCGCAATTTTCTCCGGAAATTACGGTGGCGGTGAACCTCGACTGGGATCATCCCGACCACTATCCGCGCCTCGCCGATCTGGAGGCCGAGTTTGGCGCGCTGTTCGACCGCACCCGCGGGACCGTGCTGGTCAGCGACGCCTGCGCCCTGTCGCGGCGGCTGGCCGCGGGGCGTCCCAAGGTCCGGACCTTCGGGCGGACGGGTGACTACCGCGGCGGCGTCGGGACCGGGACCGCCGGCCGGATCAGGCTGTCGCTCGGGGGCCTGTTTCCGCCGGTGGAGATCACCGTGCGGGCCGCGGGCGAGTTCAACGCCGCCAATGCGACGGCTGCGCTGGCGGCCGCGCACCTGATGGGGGTGACCCTTGCGCCGGGGCTGCTGGCCGGTTACGCCGGTGTGCGCCGCCGGCAGACGGTGCTGCTCGCGACGGAAGGGCTGACGGTCCTCGAGGACTATGCGCACCATCCGGCCGAGATCCGGGCGCTGCTGGGCAGCCTGCGGTCGCGTGCGGGCGGCCGGCTGGTGGTCGTTTTTCAACCGCACCGGTTCAGCCGCACCGCCCAGTTCAAGGCGGAGTTCGCTGCGGCCCTCGCCGCCGCTGATGCGCTTTTTCTGATCGACGTCTATGGCGCGGGCGAGGCGCCGGTGGCTGGCGGCACCACGGCCGACCTCCGGGCTGCGCTCCACGCCGCGGCCCCGGCACTGGCGGTCACCTACCGGCCGGACGATGCGGACGGCACGCTCGCCGCCCTGACGCAGGATCGGCGCCCCGGGGATCTGGTGGCGTTCGTCGGCGCCGGCGACATCGACGGGCTGGCCCGCCGGTGGTTGCAAACTGCGGCGACGAATTCACAGACGGAACGCTGGTCCGGCCATGCGGCGGCGCTAAGCGCGGCGGTGTCGGCTGCGACCCGGGTCGGACAGGAGGAGCCGCTCGCTTCCCGGACCACGATGCGGGTGGGCGGGGCCGCGCGGTTGTATGCCGAGCCGGCGGATGTGGCCGACCTGCAGGCGCTCGTGCGCGGAGCGCGGGCGCGCGGGGTGCCGGTGCTCCTGCTCGGCCGCGGCTCGAACCTGATCGTGCCGGACGCCGGCGTGGATGCGCTGGTGCTCAGCCTGCGCGCCCCGGCCTGGGAGAAGTTTGAACCGCATGCGGATGGCACCGTCTGGGCGGGAGCGGGGTTGCGGCTGAAAAACCTCTGCGGACTCGCCACGAAGGCCGGTCTCGCGGGATTTGAATTTCTCGAGGGGATTCCGGGCAATCTGGGCGGGGCGCTGCGGATGAACGCCGGGGCAATGGGGGGCTGGATCTTTGACGTCGTCGAGTCGGTGCAGTTGCTCACCCCTGAGGGCAAGGTGCGTACACTGTCACGGGACGACCTGCACGTGGGCTACCGGCATTGTGACGAACTCCACGAGGGCATCGCCCTCGGCGCGCGGCTGCGGCCGGCTGCGCCCTCCGCCGCCGCCGAGATCAGCCGGCAGATCGACGTCTACCGGGACCGCCGCCAGAAGTCCCAGCCGCGCGAGCCGAGTGCGGGTTGCATTTTCAAAAATCCGCCGGGCGATTCCGCCGGGCGGCTGATTGACGTCAGCGGCCTCAAGCGTGCGCGGGTGGGGGACGCTGCGGTGTCGGAGGTCCACGCCAATTTCATCATCAACGCCGGCCAGGCGACGGCGGCCGACGTCATCGGGCTGGTCCGGCAGGTCCGGGCGCGGGTGGCCGCGACGCAGGGCGTGTGGCTGGAGCCCGAAGTCCTGCTCTTCGGCGGGGACTGGGGGGACGTCTTATGAATAATCCGGTCATCACGGTGTTGTGCGGCGGCACGTCGGCCGAGCGCGAGGTGTCGCTGGGCTCGGGGCGTGCGTCGGCCCTGGCGCTGGCGCGGAATTTTCCCACGCGGCTGTGCGAACTGTCGGCCGACGCCCTGCCGGCGGACCTGGATCCGCGCCGACAAGTCGTCTTCTCGACGCTTCACGGCACATTCGGCGAGGATGGCGGGATGCAGCGCCTGCTGGATGCGGCCGGCGTGCACTACGCCGGGTGTGACGCGGCGAGCAGCGCGTTCACGATGGACAAGACGCGGACGAAGGCGGCCGCCGCGGCGCGCGGCCTGACGGTGGCGAAAGGCCTCACGTTTGCTTCCTCAACGAAACCCACTGCGGAGGCGGTCACCGCCACCCTGGGCGACCAGGTGGTGGTCAAGCCCAACGATCAGGGCAGCAGCGTCGGCCTCACGCTGGCGGGCGACGGGTCCACTCTCGCAACCGCCCTAGCCGGCATCACGGCCGGCAACTGGCTGATCGAGGAACGCATTGCCGGTCGGGAGCTCTCCGTCGGCGTTCTGCAAGGCCGGGCGATGGGCGTGGTGGAAATCCGCCCGAAATCAGGGGTTTACGACTACACCAGCAAATACACCAAGGGGCTGACGGAGTATTTTGCCCCCGCGCCGCTGGACCCGGCCACAACCCAAATGGTCCAAGCCGCGGCCGAAACCGCCTTCGCCGCCTGCGGCTGCCGGGACTACGCGCGGGTGGACTTCATCCTGGCTGTGAATAATTCTGTGAATAACCGGCTTTATTTGCTGGAAATCAACACGCTCCCCGGCATGAAAGAAACCAGTCTTTTGCCGATGAGCGCGCGCTGTGCGGGGCTGGATTTCACGGCTTTGGTTCGCGAACTGGTCCTTCCCGCCGTGCAGCGCTTTCGGGGAAGCGTCCCTGTCCAGTCATGAGCCAGTTTATTGCCAATCCCTCCGCTCCGCGCAGCTGGCGCGACCTGCCCCAGCCGGTCACGCCGCGGGCGATGTCGCGCGAGGGTCGCAAGCGGCTGGTCCTCGCGATCGGCAATGTCGTCGGGCTGGTCCTGCTGCTCGGCGCCACAGGCTGGGGCCTGTATGAGATCCGGGCCGCCTGGGAGACCAACCCGGCCCGGCTGATCGCGCCGGCCGACAGCGCGCCCCTGCGCGGGCTCGCCGTGCACACCGACGGCGTGCTCGACCGGGCCTGGGTGGAGACCGCGCTCGCGCTGCCCGCCGGCGCCAGCCTGATGCAGCTCGATTTGCCGCAGCTGCAGCAGCGGCTGCTCGCGGGCGGCCAGGTGCGCACCGCCGTGCTCACCCGCCGGTATCCCGACCAGCTTGCGGTGGCCCTGCAGGAACGCTCGCCGGTCGTCCGCCTGCTCGCGCAGGCCGGCGACGGCGCGCCGCGGACCCTGCTGGCGGCGCGCGACGGCGTGGTGTATTCAGGCAATGGTTACGCGCCCGAGCATCTCGCGACCCTGCCGTTTCTCGACGGGGTGCGGCTGGTGCCCGCCGGCGGCGGCTTTGCCCCGCTCGCCGGACTCGACGCCGTGGCGCTCCTGCTCGACACCGCCCGGGACGCGGCCCCGGAGCTCCTCCGCGGCTTCCGCGTCGTTTCGCTCGCCCGCTTCGCCGCGGACCGCGTGATTGTCGTCCAATCCGCCGACGTGCCGGAAATCGTCTTCGGCCTGCGTGACGACTTCGCCGTCCAGCTGGCGCACCTGGCGAGCGTCCTGCAGCGGGGACCCGCCAAGTCGGTCAACCTCGCCGTCGGCGGCAACCAGGTGCCCGTGGTGCCGGAGGATCCCCTGCCGGCCGCCGGCCGCGCCCCGGCCCCGCTGGCCGCCCCGCCCGGATCCGGCCGCGTCTTTTTTCCCTCTCCCAACCCGTCCAACCAACGTGATATCTAGAACCAAATTCATCGGCGCGGTCGAAATCGGCACCGCCAAAGTCAGCGTGCTCATCGGCGAATTCACCCAAGCGCGCAGCCTGCACATCATCGGCGTGGGCGAATGCCCCTCGCGCGGCATCATCAAGGGCACCGTGGTCGACTTTCCCGCGGCCAGCGAGGCCACCCACAAGGCCCTGATCGAGGCCGAGCGCAGCGCGGGCACCCGTATCGACGAGGTCTACCTCGCGCAGACCGGCGTCCACCTCGAGGGGTTCTACAACGAGGGCGCCGTCAACGTCGCCGCGGCCGACAACCTTGTCAGCGACCTCGACATCGACAACGCCTGCCGCCTCGCCAAATCCAAGAATCTCCCGGCGGGCCGCATGGTTGTCCACCACATCCGCCGGCCCTTTCGCCTCGACGGCCGCCTCGTCCCTGAGCCGATCCACCTCGTCGGCCAGCGCCTCGAGGCCGGGTACTGGACCGTCCACGGCCTCGAAACCCGGATCGCCGACAACATCCATGTCATCCGCGGCTTCAACGTGAAGGTCACCGAACTCATCCTCTCGAGCCTCGCCGCCGGCGCGATGATGACGACGCCCGAGGACCGCCAGAACGGCGCGCTCGTCCTCGACATCGGCGCGGGCACGACGGACTTCGTCTACTACCGCGACGGCACGGCGCAGCTCACCGGGGTCGTCCCGGTCGGCGGCGGCCATTTCACCAACGACCTCGGGCTCGGCCTCCGGCTCACCGAGGCGCAGGCGGAGCCGCTCAAGCTGCGCTTCGGGCGCGGCACCGTCGCGGTCAAGGACCGCAGCGAGAAGGTCTGGCTCAACGGCGACTTCGCCATCGGCGACCGCCAGTTCCCGCGGCACACGATCGAGCAGATCACCGCCGCCCGGGCGACCGAGCTCTTCGAGGTGGTGAAAAAGAAGCTCGGCCCCGCCTTCACGCCCGAACGCTGCACCGCCGGCGTCTCCCTCACCGGCGGCGGCGCCAAGTTGCCCGGCCTCGACGAGGCCGCCGCGCGCGTCTTCGGCGTCCCCGCCCGGCTCGGCGAGGCCCCCGGCTGGGTCAGCGAAAATCTCCGCGATCCCGGCTCCAGCACCGTCCTTGGCCTCCTTCATTACGGGCTGAGCTCGCGGAGCGGGCAGACTCCCGCCCGGCGCGCCTCACCGGCCGCCTTCTTCAAAAAACTCTTCGCCGCCTGACCCACCCGCCATGTCCTCCCAGCCTCCCCCCGCCGAACTGCCGCTCTCCCACGCGATCCTGACCGACCGCGCCGTCGCCATCAAGGTCGTGGGCCTCGGCGGCGCCGGCTCCAACGCCGTCGACCGGCTCAAGATGGAGAACCTCGACCGGCTCCAGCTCGCCGTCATCAACACCGACCAGCAGGCGCTCGCCGGCTCGCCCGTGCAGGACAAGGTCCTGATCGGCGCCGCCACCACCCGCGGACTCGGCGCGGGCGGCGATCCCGACCTCGGCCGCGAGGCCGCGGAGTCCGACCGCGAGAAGATCGCCGCTGTCGTCAAGGACTGCGACCTGGTGTTCCTCGTCGCCGGCATGGGCGGCGGCACGGGCAGTGGCGCGGCCCCGACTGTCGCCGAAGTTGCCACCGAGGCCGGCGCGCTGGTCATCGCCTTTGTCACCATGCCGTTCAGCTTCGAGGGCGGCCGCCGCACCAAGCAGGCCGAGGAAAGCCTCGCCGCCCTCCGCAAGGTCTGCGACGCCGTCATCCCGCTGCCCAACGATGTGCTCCTCAAGCAGGGCACCGAGCAGACGAGCGTGCTCGACGCCTTCGCCCGGGCCGACGAGTGGATCGGCCGCGGCGTGAAAGCGATCTGGTCGATGCTGTACCGCCCCGGCCTGATCAACCTCGACTTCGCCACGCTGCGCCAGGCTTTCCACACCCGCGGCGGCAAGACGCTCTTCGGCCTCGGCGCCGGGACGGGCGAAAACGCCGTCAGCGACGCCATCGAGAGCCTCAAGTTCTGCCCCCTGCTCGCCACGCCGGAGTTCGCCCGCAAGGCCGACCGCCTGCTGGTCAACATCGTCGGCGGCACCGATCTCGCCCTCCCCAAGGTCAACGAGCTGATGACCGCCATCACCGAGCAGTTCGGCCGCGAAGCCCACATCATCATGGGTGCCGTCATCGACGAGCAGATGCAGGGCCGCGTCGAGCTGGTCGTCCTCGGCACCAGCGATCTTGGCGGCCGCCGCAGCCCGGCCTTTCGGCTTCCGCCCAACCGCGCCGCCCGGCACGCCACCGCTCCGGCAGTGGCCGCTCCGGCCGCGCCCGAATCCGTCCCCGCCGCCGTCCCGGCGGCCCGGGCCCCGTCCCCGGCCGCCCCCGAGCTGCCCCTCGCCCCTGCGGCCAAGGCCGCGCAGGACGAGTTCGGCTTCGAGGAGTTCGAAAGCCGCGGTTATTTCGACAAGACCGAGCGCAATCTTTTCGAGGGCCAGGACCTCGATGTGCCCACCTACCTGCGCAAGGGCATCCGCATCGTCTTTTGAACCGGACCGGTCCAGTTTGCCCGAAATGTCGCCCCGCGTCACGCGCGGCTTGGCAGCGGCGGTTGTTTGTGCACCATCTCCCCCATGTTTGTTGATGAATGCGTGATCAAGGTTCAGGCCGGTGACGGCGGGCGCGGCTGCGTGTCCTTCCGCCGGGAGAAATACGAGCCCTGGGGCGGTCCCAACGGCGGCGACGGCGGCAAGGGCGGTGACGTCGTGCTTGTGGGTAACGATGACACCAACAACCTCATCGACTACAAGTACAAGCCGCACTGGAAGGCCGGTCGTGGCGAACACGGTCTCGGCAAGGACTGCCACGGCAGCGAGGGTGACATCTGCATCCTCAAGCTTCCGCTCGGCACCGTCGTGATCGACACCGAGACCGGCCGCACCGTCGCCGAGATCATTGAGGACGGCCAGCGTGTCGTCCTCTGCGAGGGCGGCAACGGCGGCTGGGGCAACACCCGCTTCAAGACGTCCACCAACCGCGCGCCCAACAACGCCAATCCCGGCCACCCCGGCGGCCGCGGCGAGTTTCGCCTCGTCCTCAAGAGTATCGCCGACATCGGCCTCGTCGGCTTTCCCAACGCCGGCAAATCATCCCTCACCAAGCGCATCACCCGCGCCCGGCCCAAGACCGCCGCCTATCCGTTCACCACGCTGCACCCGCAGATCGGCGTGATCGAGTTTCCCGCCACCTACGACCGGCTGCTCCTGGCCGACGTCCCCGGCCTCATCGCCGGCGCGAGCGAAAACCGCGGGCTTGGCCACCGGTTCCTCCGCCACATTGAGCGCTGCACGCTGCTCATGTTTCTCATCGACATGGCCGGCGTCGACGGCCGCGACCCGCGCGAGGACTACGCCACCCTGCTCGCCGAGCTCAAGCTCTACGATCCCGCCCTGCTGAAGAAGCCCCGCGTGGTCGTCGCCAACAAGCGGGACCTGGCCGCTTTCGCCCCCAACCTCGCGAAGTTCAAGCGCCGCTTCAAGGTGACCATCCTCAGCATCTCCTGCGAAACCGGCGAGGGCATCGAGGATCTCAAACTGCAGCTGCGCAAACGCGTCGTCGCCGGCGGCGGCCGCCTGCGCGTCGTTCCCAAGCCCGCCGCCTGACCCGCCCCGCCATGTCCTCCGCCTCCGGCCAGCGTCCCCTGCGCATGCGCGCCAACCGCCACCTGGGCGCCGCGCTGGTCGACGCCAGTCTGCTCAAGCTCGAGCACCTCGAGGCCGCCAACGAGCGCTTCCTCGAGCTCGCCGCCACCGACAACCCCCGCCAGACCACCCTGCTCGGCATCCTCGCCTACGAGCACAAAGTCCTCCGCGAGGAGGATGTGCTGCAGCATGCGGTCGACGAACACGGCATCGGGCTGGTGGACCTGCGCGAATACGACCTCGCCGAGGAAATCAAATCGGTGCTCGACCTCGACGTGTGCTGGGCCACCTGGTCCCTCCCGTTCGACCGCGAGGAGGACTTTCACTTCGTCGCCACCGCCAGCTATCTCAGCCCCGCCGTGCGCAGCCTGTGGGAGAAACGCCTCGGCGGCCCCGTCATCTGGTATGGCACCACCTTGGAAATGATCGCCGACGCCCTCGAGAAGATCGCCGCCGACCGCGAGCGGCTGCCCCCGCGCGCCACCTGAGCCATGCCCCTCGGTAAAATCCAGTCCCAAATCGTCGCCGCCCTCGAGGAACTGGGCCGCCTCACGTCCGCCCAGGTGGCAGCGATCGCCGCCCACCCGGAAGACCTCAGCGGCGAGGCCTTGGGCAAGGTGCTGGCCGACGAATATGCGGTGCCCGCCTTCCACCTGCTGGTCGCCCGCGCGCGGGCCGCCCGCCTGGCCCCGTTCAATGCCCACCGGCACAAGGTTTCCCCGCAGACGTTCGCCCGCCTGTCCCAGGAATTCTGCCAGGAGCATCTCGTGCTGCCCGTCGGTGAGGTCGGCGAGCTGCTGCTCGTCGCCGTCGCCAACCCCTTCGATCTCGCCCTCCCGGTCCTGATCCAGGAGATGACCGGCCGCAAGGTCGTGCGCCTGCTGGCCCGCGAAAAGGACATCCGCGACAAGTTCTCCAAGGACCAGGGCCGTGTCGCCGGCTTCGACGACGTGATGGAGCAGATCGACGACGAGTTTGGCGGCGGTGAGGGCATCACCGGCACGGACGAGGTCACCGAGGAATCCGGCCCCATCATCCAGCTCGCCAACCGCATCATCGAGGACGCGTATTACAGCGGCACGTCCGACATCCACCTCGAGCCGTGGGAAAAGGAACTCGTCATCCGCAACCGCATCGACGGCGTCTGCCACGAGAAGCTCCGCCTGCCCGGCAAGGTCGGCCCCGCCCTCGTCGCCCGCCTCAAGATCATGTGCAACCTCGACATCGCGGAACGCCGCCTGCCGCAGGATGGCCGCATTGTCTTCAAGCAGTTCACCAAGAAGGGCCTCGACATCGACTTGCGCATCTCCACCGCCCCGCTCAATTACGGCGAGGGCGTGGTCATGCGTATTCTCGACAAGCAGAAGTCAACCCTGCCGCTGACCGCCCTCGGCTTCTCCGAGGAAAATCTCGTCAAGTATCGCGAGGCCGTCCGCCAGCCCTACGGCATGATCCTGCACTGCGGGCCGACCGGCTCCGGCAAGTCCATGACGCTGTATTCGGCGCTCAACGAGATCAACGCCCCCGACATCGTCATCCGCACAGCCGAGGACCCGATTGAATACACCCTCCCCGGCATCAACCAGATGCAGATGCACCGCCAGGTGGGCCTGACGTTTGCGACGGCGCTCCGCGCCTTTCTCCGGCAGGACCCCGACATCATCCTCGTCGGCGAAATCCGCGACAAGGAGACGGCCAACATCTCCGTCGAGGCCGCGCTCACCGGCCACCTGCTCATCTCCACACTCCACACCAACGACGCCCCGTCGACGGTGGCCCGCCTGACCGACATGGGCGTGGAGCCGTTCATGATTTCCTCGTCGCTGCAGTGCGTGTGCGCGCAGCGGCTGATCCGGCGCGTCTGCAAGCAGTGCCGGCAGCAGTATGAACCCGAGGGCCGCGAGAAGGAGGTGCTGATCAAGGCGCTGGGCTGGAGCGGCCCGATCTACCGGGCGCATCCCAAAGGCTGCCCCAAGTGCGGCGGTTCCGGTTACAAGGGCCGTGTCGGCATCCATGAGCTGATGATCACCAGCAAGGAGCTGATGGAGGCCATCAACAAGGGCCACGAGGCGGCCGAGCTGAAGAAGATCGCCGTCCACGCCGGCATGAAGACCCTGCACCAGGACAGCCTGCTGAAAGTGCGCGACGGCCTCACGACCCTCGCCGAAGCCATCGCCTCCGTCTCCCCGGACCTCTAAGCCGGCGGGAAACTCCGCCCGCCCCGCACCCGTCAGTCGCGCCCAGCACCGCCCCGCCCAACATCCCGCCGGCCGCCGATCTCCGAAGAATACAACGAGTCAAGAGTCAGACATGACCCCTTTCGGAAACTCGCTGCGTCGGAGGAGCCCCCCATGAAAGCCAGCCTGACCTCAGCCTTGGATCAATTCCGTCGCAGGGCCTCACCTCGCGTGAGGCCTGGCCGGTCGGATGCCAGGTCAGCGACCTGGCCTACAGCTATCGGACGAAGGCCCTGCCCAAGCCAGGCTCGACGCAAGGTCGAGCCCTACGGTGCGGAAAAGACCGGCGGCTGGTATGTCGCGTTCCGCCGGCTGCTCGTTCGCATCGGCGTGCCGGCCCTGCTGCTGCTGCCCGCCGGCTGTTCCTTCGGCCCGGCATCCAACCCGACGGATGCGCTGATCAACTCCCAGGCTGGGCAGGCGCGGATTCAGCTTTTCCAATCGAGGTGGAGTGCGGCTAACGCCAACCCAATCGATTATTTTGGAAGGGTCGTTGATCAATATGGCGAGCCGGTGGTTGGCGCAACCGTTGCCGGAAACGTCATGTTGATCGCCGGATATGATAACACGCCCTACGAACATCACGCCACGACCACTGACAACAACGGCTTATTCCAATTTGCTGGTTTGCACGGCGTAAATATCGGTATTGTGATCAGCAAGGTTGGTTACGAGATTGGAGGACATGGCGAAGGCTTCAAAGGTCCGGCCAGCGGTCTGCAATCTACACCGACGGATCGCGCCGTTTTCACGATGTGGAAGCTTAGGGGCGCTGAGCCGATGGTGCATTGGCCGCGGGTATCCGCGAAATTGCCCTGCGATGGCACTGACTGGCCTCACATTTTCGAGCCACCCCGAGTGTTAGTCTGGGAGCTGGTTTTGGGTTGATGTCGTGGGTTGGGTGAGAGCTGTCCCGACGGAGGGAGGCCGTAGGCCGACC
>CAIQQB010000169.1 GCA_903873805.1 uncultured Opitutia bacterium
GGCCGTGGAAATGGCCATGACGCTCGGTGCCGAGGGTATCCGTATCCAGTGCTCGGGCCGCTTGGGCGGCGCCGACATCGCCCGCCGCGAATGGCAGCGCAAGGGCCGCGTGCCCCTGCACACTCTCCGCGAAAACATCGACTACGGTTTTGCCGAGGCGCAGACCGTCTACGGCAAGATCGGCGTCAAATGCTGGATCTGCAAAAAAGAGGCGGACGCGAGCTGATCGCCCGCCCCTCACCCTAACTTCAGGAGAAATCTCCCATGGCTCTCGCTCCCGCCCGCACCAAATACCGCAAGTCCCAGAAAGGCTCGACCGCCGGCAACGCCAAGCGCGGCAACGTGCTTTCCTTTGGCGAATTCGGCCTCCAGTCGCTCACCCGCGGCCCCATGACCGGGCAGCAGATCGAGGCCGCGCGCGTCACCATCTCGCGCCACCTCAAGCGCAAGGGCAAGCTCTGGATCCGCGTCTTCCCCCACAAGCCGGTCACCAAGAAGCCCGCCGAAACCCGCATGGGCTCCGGCAAGGGCCCGGTCGAGTACTACGTCGCCATCATCAAGCCCGGCGCCGTCCTCTTCGAACTCGCCGGCGTCCCCGCCACCATCGCCAAGGAGGCCTTCCGCCTCGCTGACGCCAAACTGCCTTTCCACTGCCGGTTCATCGTGCGTGAAGGCACCGCCGTCTGATCAACCTCCGCCCGGACCCTACCTGCCATGACCTCGAAAGAAATCCGTGATCTCTCGCCTGCGGAGATTCAAACCAAGCTCCGGGAAACCCGCGAGCAGCTCCTCCAGCTCCGCCTGCGCAAGCAGACCGGCCAGGTCGAAAAGCCCCACCTCCTGCGCACCTACCGCAAGGATGTCGCCCGGCTCGAGACCGCCGCCACCGCCCTGAAGCACAAGCCCAAGGCCGCCTGAGCGCCCCGCCAACCCGCCCACTTCCATGTCCACGTCCACTTCCGCCCGCAATTCGCGCAAGACCCTACTCGGCTTCGTCTCCAGCCGGTCCGGTGACAAGTCCGTCAAGGTCACCATCCCGTACAAGACCCCGCACCCGCTCTACCACAAGGTCATCAACCGCAAGACCGTCGTGCACGTGCACGACGAGAAGAACGAGACCAAGGTCGGCGACAAGGTCGAGATCATGGAGACCCGCCCGCTCAGCCGCCTCAAGCGCTGGCGCGTGGTCACCGTCGTCGTCCGCGCCGTCACCACCGACGCCGTCGCCATCACCGAGGCCGACGTCGCCGCCCTCGTTCCCACCAAGACCACCAAGCCGGCCGCCCCCGCGTCGCCCGCGCCCAAGGCCTGATCCCGTTTCCCCCCCCCTTAACCATCCGCCAGGAGGCCCGCCATGATTCAACTCCGCTCCATTCTCGAAGTCGCCGACAACACCGGCGCCCGCCGCGCCGCCATGATCAGCCGCAAGGGCCAGATCACGGACACCGCCGGGGTCGGCGATATCATCACCGTCCACATCAAGGACAGCGCCACCGATGCCACGGTGAAAAAGGGCGAGGTCGCCAAGGCCGTGGTCGTCCGCACCAAGGCCGCCGTGCGCCGCGCCGACGGCAGCTACCTGCGCTTTGACAGCAACGCGATCGTCATCATCGACGCCACCAACAATCCCAAGGGCACCCGCATCTTCGGCCCGGTCGCCCGCGAACTGCGTGCGAAAAACTTCATGAAGATCATCTCGCTCGCCCCGGAGGTTCTCTGACCATGCAAAAATTTCACGTCAAACGCGGCGACGAGGTCGTCGTCATCGCCGGCTCCCACAAGGGCAAGTCGGGCAAGATTCTCGAGCTCCTGCCCAAGAACCTCCGCGCCCGCGTCGAGGGTGTGGCCATGATCAAGCGCCACCTCAAGAAGTCCGACCAGCACCCGCAGGGGACCATCGCCGAGCGCGAGGGTTCGGTGCACGTCTCCAACCTCATGCTGAAGGCCAGCTACGACGCCTCCAAGAAGCGCCCCAAGGCCACCGCCGCCTGACCGCCGGCACTTCACGCTTGCCAGCCCCGGCCCCGGCCTGCGTGACTGAGCCCTTTTCCTCTTCCACTCCACCATTCTTCACCCGCCGCCGGGTCCAACCCACGCCGGCCTCCGTCCATGAGCAGCAAATACGTTCCCGTCCTCCAAAAAATCTACCTTGAGCAGGTTGTCCCTGAGCTCGTGAAGACCCGCGGCTACAAGAACAAGCACGAGGTCCCGAAGCTCAGCAAGATCGTGCTCAACACCGGCATCGATGCCGAGGCCGACAAGAACCAGATCGCCGACGCGGCCCGCGACCTGGCCAACATCGCCGGTCAGAAGCCCATCCTCACCAAGTCGAAGAAGGCCATCTCGAACTTCAAGCTCCGCCAGGGCCAGGTCGTCGGCGCCTATGTCACGCTGCGCGGCGCCGCGATGTGGGAGTTCCTCTACCGGCTCCTCGCCGTCGCCCTGCCGACCATCCGCGATTTCCGCGGCGTTTCCCCCAAGCTCGACGGCCAGGGCAACTACAACCTCGGGGTCACCGATTTCACCATCTTCCCCGAGATCACCGTGGAGAACGTCAAGAAGACCATGGGGCTCGACATCACCATCGTGACCACCGCCGGCTCCGATGAAGAGGGGCGCGAGCTCCTCAAGCTGCTCGGCATGCCCTTCCGCCGCACCGAACCGGTCGCCGCTCCGAAAACCCACGCCGCCTGAACCCTCTTGGTCCGTCCCCGTGACGGGCCCGCCGCACCATGCCCAAGACCTCCGCCATCCAACGCAACGAGAAGCGCAAGACCCTGTCCGCGAAATTCGCCGGCCAGCGTGCCACCCTGAAGGCCATCCTCGCCAACCCGGCCACCCTCGACGCCGAGTTCTTCGCCGCCCAGAAGAAGCTCCAGAAGCTGCCCCGCAACTCCTCGCCGACCCGCATTCGCAACCGCTGCTCCCTCAGCGGCCGGCCTCGCGCCTACATTGGGAAGTTCGGCGTGTCCCGCATCACTTTCCGCGAGCTCGCGCTCGCCGGCAAAATTCCCGGAGTCACCAAATCCTCCTGGTAAACCATCACTGGCTCACGGGGGTTTATGCGCCGCTGGCGCATCGGATATGACCCGCGCCGCCCACCCAACCTGCATCCACCATGACCGACCCGATTAGCGACTTCCTCACGCGGCTCCGCAACGCCTCCAAGGCCGGACTCGCCGAATGCGTTTCCCCGCACTCCACCCTCAAGCAGAGCATCGCCGCCATCCTCAAGGCCGAGGGCTTTGTGGCCGATCACTCCGACGGGGTGGACGAACAGGGACACAAGACCCTCATTGTCAAGATGAAGTATGTCGCGAACGCCCCGGCGATCACGAATCTTTCGCGCGTCTCGACCCCGGGTCGCCGCCTCTATTTCCGCTACACTGAAATCCCGCGTGTGCTCAATGGCCTCGGCATCAGCATCCTTTCGACCTCGAAGGGCCTGCTGAAGGACCAGGACTGCCGGCGCAACAAGGTCGGCGGTGAGCTTATCTGCAACGTTTGGTAAGGAGATCCGCACCCATGAGCCGCATCGGCAAACAACCCGTTCCCATCCCCGACAAGGTCAAGGTCGACATCAAGGACCACACCGTTCACGTCGAGGGCCCTAAGGGCAAGGTCACCAAGACCTTCGCCCCCGTCGTCAGCATCTCCATCGTCGACCATAAGGTCATTGTCGCCCCGACGGCCGACACCAGCCGCTTCGCCAAGGCGATGTACGGCACCGTCCGCTCGGTCATCGCCGGCATGGTCAAGGGCGTCTCCGTCGGCTACAGCAAGGATCTCGAGATCCAGGGCGTCGGCTTCAAGGCCAACCTCAAGGGCAAGCAGCTCGACCTCGCGCTCGGCTATTCGCACCCTATCCTCATGGACATCCCCGACGGCATCAAGGTCACCGTCGTCGAGGGCACCAAGGTCAAGGTCGAGGGCGCCGACAAGCAGCTGGTCGGGGCCGTCACGGCCGAGATCCGCAGCTATTATCCGCCGGAGCCCTACAAGGGCAAGGGCGTGCGCATCGTCGGCGAGCGCGTCCGCCGCAAGGAAGGCAAGACCGTCGCCTAAGACCCGCTTCGGCGCTTCCCCGCTCCCACCATTCATCCTTCATATTTCCCGTGAATACCATTCGCAAAGCCAGCCTCCTCCAGAAACGCCGCTGGCGCATCCGCAAGAAAGTCACCGGCACCGCCGTCCGTCCGCGTCTCGCGGTCCGGTTCAGCACGAAGCACATCTACGCGCAGGCCGTCAACGACGAGACCGGCGCCACGCTGGTGTTTCTCGGCACGCTCGATCCCGAGCTGCGCAAGCAGAAGCTCGCCGCCAACCTCGCCGGGGCCAAGGCCCTCGGCGTCGCCTTCGCCGCCAAGGCGCAGGCCGCCGGCATCACTTCGGTCGTGTTCGACCGCAGCGGCGCCCTTTATCACGGCAAAGTCAAGGTGTTCGCCGACGCCGCCCGCGCCGGTGGGCTTGTTTTTTAACCATCGCCCATGAGCACTGAATCCGCCACCCCCTCTCCCGAGTCCGCCACGCCCGCCCCCGCTTCTGCGCCCGCCGTTGCCCCTGTCTCTTCGCCCGCGCCCGCGCGCCGCGAAGGCGGCGGTCCCGGTGGCAACCGTGGTCCGCGCCGCGACGGCGGCGGCAACCGCGGCCCGCGCCGCGACGACCGCAACCGCACGCCGGCCCCCGGCGACGGTCCGGCGATGATCGAAAAGGTCGTCTTCATCAACCGCTGCGCCAAGGTCGTCAAGGGCGGCCGCCGCTTCAGCTTTTCCGCCCTCGCCGTGGTCGGCGACGGCAAGGGCAAGGTCGGCATCGGCTACGGCAAGGCCAATGAGGTGCCCGACGCCATCAAGAAGGGCACCGCCAACGCCCACAAGCACATGGTCAGCGTCAAGCTCAAGGGTGACACCATTCCGCACGACGTCCTCGGCCAGTACGACGGCGGCCGCGTCATGCTCAAGCCCGCCTCGACCGGCACCGGCCTCATCGCCGGCGGCGGCGTGCGTGCCGTCCTTGAGGCCGCTGGGGTGAAGAACATCCTCACCAAGTCGATGGGTTCCTCGAACCACATCGCGGTTGTCCACGCCACGCTCAACGGCCTGCTCCAGCTCCGCCTGGCTGACGAGATCGCCGCCCTCCGCAAAGCCTGATTTGAATCTCAATCCGAGTCCCGTCCCGGCGTCCGCCGGGGTGGGGCGCCCTAGGAACCATCCATGAAACTCCACGAACTCAAGAACGTCCCCGGTGCCGTGCACCGCAAGAAGCGCGTTGGCTGCGGCGAAGGCGGCGGACACGGCAAGACTTCCGGCCGCGGTGGCAAGGGCCAGACCGCCCGCTCCGGCGGCAGCATCCGCCCCGGCTTCGAGGGCGGCCAGATGCCCCTCTACCGCAAACTGCCGCACCGCGGCTTCAACAATTATGAGCACCGCATCGAGATCGCGGTCCTCAATGTCGGCGACCTCGCCGGCCTTGAGGCCGGAGTCACCGAGGTGAACGCCACGTTGCTGGCCGCCAGCGGCCTCCTCCGCAAGGGCGAGACCGTGGTGAAGATCCTGGGCGACGGTGAGATCACCCGTGCCCTCAAGGTCACCGCCGCCAAGTTCTCCGCCTCCGCCAAGGCCAAGATCGAGCAGGCGGGCGGCCAGGCCATCGTCGGCTGAAGTCATTGCGGATGGTGGCGTGCGGAATGCGGATTGCCCCACCTGAACGAGTGCCGCCGCCGCGATCAATCCGCCCTCCGAAATCCGCCTTCCGAAATTCAAAATGTTTTCCGCCTTCACCAACTCCCTGAAGATCCCCGAGCTGCGCTCGCGCATTTTCTACACTCTGGCGCTGCTGTTTGTCGCCCGGGTCGGCGCCCACATCCCGCTGCCCGGCATCGATCCCCATCCCCTTCAGGAGTTCTTCCGGAACCAGTCGGGCGGCGCCGGCGGCGCGCTGGTCGGGCTGTACAACATGTTTACCGGCGGCGCGCTCGTGAAGGGTGCCGTCTGCGCGCTGGGCATCATGCCCTACATCAGTGCCTCGATTATCTTCCAGCTGATGACCGCGGTCGTGCCGACCCTCAGCCGCCTCCAGCAGGAGGGCGACGTGGGCCGCCAGAAGCTCACCCAGTACACCCGCTACGCCACGGTGTTCATCTGTCTCGTCCAGGGCACGCTCCTGATTCTGGCCCTGGAGAATCCGGGCCGGCTCTTTCCGGGTTATGACGTGGGCGTCTACGGCAACATCGTGATGGTGGGCCGCACGGGCTTCCTGATCACTTCCGTGATCTATATGACCGCCGGCACGCTGCTCCTGATGTGGCTCGGCGAGCAGATCACCCAGCGCGGCATCGGCAACGGCGTCTCCCTCCTCATCACCGTCGGCATTCTGTCGGACATCCCTGGGGCCGCCGCCGCCACCTACCGGCTGTTCAACGCTCCGGCCGGCGTCGACCGTCTCGGCCTGCCCCAGGCGGTGCTGATGATCCTGCTCTTCATCACCGTCACCATGGGCATCATCATGGTCGTGCAGGGCCAACGCAAAATCCCCGTGCAATACGCCAAGCGCGTGGTCGGCAACAAGGTCATGGGCGGCCAGAGTTCCTTCCTGCCGCTCAAGGTCAACTACTCGGGCGTCATGCCCGTCATTTTCGCCAGCGCGATCCTGCTCTTTCCCCAGCAGATTTTCTCCCAGCTCGGCGCGGCCTTCAACATCAAGTTCCTGAGTGAGTTCGCCTCCAATCTGTTGCGCGGCAACTGGGTTTATTACGCCGGGTACACCATCCTGATCCTCTTCTTCAGCTATTTCTGGGTGTCGGTCATGTTCAAGCCGATCCAGATCGCCGACGACTTGAAGAAGTACGGCGGCTACATCCCGGGTGTCCGCCCGGGCGAGCCCACAGCCCAGTTCCTGGATTTCATCATGACCCGGCTGACGCTCGCCGGCGCGATCTTCCTGACTATCATTGCCGTCATGCCCGACGTGCTGCTGTTCGAACTGAAGGTGCCGCCCCGCATCGCCTACTTTTTCGGCGGCACCGGCATGCTCATCACCGTGGGTGTCATCCTCGACACCATGCGCCAGGTGGAGACCTTCCTCCTGCAGCGCCATTACGACGGCTTCCTGAAGAAGGGCCGCATCCGCTCCCGCAATCCGAACACCGCCGGTGCGATCGGCGAGGCCGCCGACATGAAGACCGTCGGCAAGCTCTGGCTGGCGGTCGGCAGCCTCCTGCTGATCGGCATCGTGGCCGGGCTGATTAATTATCTGCATGCCTCGTGATTGGGCTTTACTTCGTGTGCAGGGTCTGCACGCTCTCACCTCTTTTCTCATTTGGGCGCTCCCGCCAACATTAAGCTTCTGTTCCTTGGTTTGTCCGGCGCTTCCCCCGAAGCCTTGTTAAACCTCACCGGTTCTTTGAATATCGAGCACGTCTCTCCCGCCGAATTGATGCGGCCGGAGATTTCCCGCCGTCGCGACCCTGTCGCGGCCGACGAAGCCATGCTGGCGCTGTTGCGCCGCTGGTTTTGGGCGCGGAAACCTGATGCGGGTTTTGTCCTCACCGACTTCCCGGCTACGCTGCTCCAAGCAAAAGTGTTCGACGAATGGCTCGAGGCCCGCTCCGAGTCGCTCGATGGCGTCATCGTCATCGATGCGGCCCGCGTCCCCGGCACCGTCGTCGAACATTACCGCACTCCCGGCCTCCTCCGGGAGGCCGCTGACTTCGCCGCCGCATGATCCCGCTCAAGAGCAAGGAAGGGATCGCGCGGATGCGTGAGTCGTGTGCGATTGCTGCCACGGTCCTGCACGAACTCAAACAGTGCGTGCGGCCCGGCATCTCTACCTATGACTTGGATCAGATGGCGCGCGAGGCAATCACCCGCCTGGGCGCCCGTAGCGCCTGCCACGGCTACCAGATTGGCAGCCGCCGCTATCCCGCCTACAGCTGCCTCTCGGTCAACGAAGAGGTGGTTCATGGCATCGGTTCCCTGCGCCGCATCCTCCGCGAAGGCGACATCATCTCCCTTGATGTCGTCATCGAATACCGGGGCTATATCGGCGACAAC
Source organism: uncultured Opitutia bacterium (assembly GCA_903873805.1). Taxonomy (GTDB): domain Bacteria; phylum Verrucomicrobiota; class Verrucomicrobiia; order Opitutales; family Opitutaceae; genus CAIQQB01. The sequence goes on from CAIQQB010000169.1 coordinate 8,052, forward strand.
GCCACCACGGTCCCCCTGCTGCCGGTCCCCCCGCGGGTCGCCGAACTGCTGCAGGTCACCGAGGCCGCCCTCCAGATCGGCATCCGCCAGGCCCAATGCGGCCGCCGGATCGGCGACATCTCCAGCGCCATCCAGACCTACGTCGAGGACCACGGATTCAGCGTGGTGCGCGACATGGTCGGCCACGGGGTCGGTACCGCGATGCACGAGGAGCCGCAGATCCCGAACTTCGTCGACCGCAAACGCAGCCGCACCGACGAAATCCGCCCCGGCATGACCCTCGCGATCGAGCCCATGGTCAACCTCGGCGGCTACAAGACGAAGACGCTCTCCGATGGCTGGACCACCGTCACCGCCGACGGCTCTCCATCCGCCCACTTTGAACACACCGTGCTCACGACCGAGCACGGCCCCGAAATCCTCACCGTGCCGCCTGCGGCGCGCGCCTGATCCCCTTTTCCTCCACTTTCCCAACTCCAACTCTCATCCAACCCACCACCCTCCATGCCACGTCTCCTCGGTGTTGAAATTCCCGCGAAGAAAAAAGTCTCCTATTCGCTCCGTTACATCTACGGCATCGGGCCCGTGCGCGCCGACCAGGTCGTCAAGGAAGCCGCGCTCAATCCCGACATGCGCGCCCAGGACCTGTCCGAAGAGCAGCTGAACAAGATCCTTCAGGTCATCACCGAGCACAAGTGGGTCGTCGAGGGCGATCTCCGCCGCGAACTCGCCGGCAACCTGAAGCGCCTCCAGGCCATCAATTGCTACCGTGGCGTCCGCCACCGCAAGGGGCTGCCCGTCCGCGGTCAGCGCACCAGCACCAACGCCCGCACCCGCAAGGGGCCCCGCCGGACCGTCGGCGTCACCAAAGCCGCCGAATAAACCACCACTCACATGGCCGAAGAAAAGACCTCTCCCAAGAAAGAAAAGGCTCCCAAAAAGGACGCCGCCCCCGCTGCCGTCGCCGAGACCAAGGTCCCGGTGGCCGAAAAGCCCGCCAAGCCGGCGGCCGAAACCGCGGCACCCGCTGCGGAGGCCAAGCCCGACAAACCGGTCGAGCTCATCGGCGGCGTGGCCAAGCAGCCCACCGCCGAGGACCTCCTCAAGGAGGAGCTCGGAGCCATCAAGATCCGCAAGGCCAAGGGTTCGAAGAACGTCACCTCCGGGGTCGTCAACGTCCTCGCCTCCTTCAACAACACCATCGTCTCGATCACGGACCACAAGGGCCAGGTGATCGCGTGGTCCAGCGCCGGCAAGTGCAACTTCCGCGGCTCGCGCAAATCCACCGCCTACGCCGCCCAGGTCGTCGCCCAGGACGCCGCCCGCAACGCCATGTCGCACGGCCTCAAGGACGTCGTCATCCGCGTTTCCGGACCCGGCCTCGGCCGCGACAGCGCCATCCGTGCGCTGCAGGCCATCGGCTTGGAGATCACCTCCATCGTCGACGTCACCCCCATCCCGCACAACGGCTGCCGCCCCCGCAAACGCCGCCGCGTCTGACGCGGATTCCTCCCCGCCCACCCTCCAAACCTATTTTACAATGGCCCGTTACATTGGACCCACCACCCGGATCAGCCGCCGTTTCGGCACCTTCATCCTCGGCTCCGGCAAGGCTTTCGAGCGCCGCAGCTATCCGCCCGGCGTGCACGGCCCCAAGCTGCGCCGCAAGGTCTCGGAATACGCCGTCGGCCTGAACGAGAAGCAGAAGCTTCGCTACATCTACGGCCTGCTCGAGCGCCAGTTCCGCCGCGTCTTCGAGATCGCCAAGAAGGAGCGCGGTGTCACCGGCGAGCGCTTCCTCCAGCTCCTTGAGACCCGCCTCGACAGCGTCGTCTACCTTCTCGGCTTTGCCAAGAGCCGCGCCGCCGCCCGCCAGCTCGTGAACCACGGCCACGTCCGCGTCAACGGGCACAAGGTCGACATCGCCAGCTACAACGTGCAGGCCGCCGACGAGATCGAGGTCAAGAACACGCCCGGCGCGCGCCAGCTCGCCCAGCGCAACCTCGAGGAAAGCCGCGCGCGCACCGTGCCCGGCTGGCTGACCCTCAACGCCGAGCAGTTCAAGGCTATCGTCAACCGTCTGCCCAACCGCGACGAGATGGCCCCCGAAGTCAACGAGCAGCTTATCGTTGAGTTCTATTCCCGCTTCTGACGAGACCGCCGCCTGCCCACCGCCCATCATCCAATCCTCCGCTTTTCCCGCCATGCCCAAACGCCTCGGAAAGTTCGAACTGCCCAGCAAACTCACCAAGGTCGAGGAAGGCGCCACGCCGACCTACGCGAAGTTCATCGCCGAACCTTTTGAAGCCGGCTACGGCCACACGGTCGGCAACTCGCTCCGCCGCGTCCTCCTCAGCTCCCTGGAGGGCTCGGCCATCTCCTCGATCAAGATCGAGGGGGTGAACCACGAGTTCCAGAGCATCGACAACGTCGTCGAGGATGTCACCGACATCGTCCTCAACCTCAAGAAAGTCCTCCTCGTCTCCCAGAAACGGGAGCCGCTCACCCTCGCCATCCGGGTGAAGGACCGCGCCGGCGCCGTCACGGCGGCCGAC
>CAIQQB010000170.1 GCA_903873805.1 uncultured Opitutia bacterium
CTGTAGCCGGGGTCGCTGACCCCGGGGTTCGAGGTTTGGCAGACCCAATCCCCGGGGTCACCGACCCCGGCTACAGTTGCGGACACAACCTCGGCAACTCAGCCCGTCTCTCGCTCTTCCGAAATTAGCGTCCATCAGCGTCCATTCGCGGTTAACATACTCCGTCTTTCCGTGTCGTCCGTGTGTTCCGTGGGCACCCTCCTCCGCAATTCCTTTCTGAATTCGCCCTTCACGCCTCCTCGGAATTCTGCCAGCGTCGCGCGCATGACCCCCTCGCTCCGTTTTCTGGCGGCCGCGTGCCTCGCCCTCGCCGCCGCTTCCCCATCCCCGCTTCGCGCCCAGGCCCTCGCCGCCCTGCGCACCCAGCCCAATCTGATCGGCCAGATCGGCCGGCCCCTGCGCTATCTGCCTGACAACGGCGATTTCGTCATCGAGAACGGCCCCGAGTTCTTCAACCGCCCGCTCTACGGCGGCCACACCGCGTTCCGCTCCGACGCCGGCGACCGGCCCGAGTTCACCCTCTACCTGCCGGGTCGCGGCGGCAATCTGCGCTTCGGCGTGAAGGCCGCCGCCGGCATCAAATGGCTTCAGGACGCCGAGCACGTGGTCGCGCGCTACCGCCCCGGCACCATGCGCTACGAGCTCCGCGATCCGCTGCTGGGTCCCGCCGGCGTGCTGCGGCTCACCGTGATCGCGCTGCCGCTCACCGACGGTCTGATCGTGCGGGCCGAGGCCGAGGGCACAGCCGCCGGGATCGAGCTGCTCTGGGCCTTTGGTGGCGCCAACGGCGTGCGCGGGTCGCGCGATGGTGACATCGGCACCGAGCGCGTTCCCATCGGCGAATACTTCCAGCTCGCCCCCGACGCCTGCCGGGGCAACGCCTACACGCTCGGCCCCGACACTTTCACGCTGCGCTCCAAGCCCGCGACGATCCTCGGTCTCGTCCCGGTCGGCGCGAAACTCGCCGTCGCCGATGCGCGCCAGTGGAATACCCCTGCGGCGCTCTTCGCCCCCGCTGTCGGTGGTGCCGCTCCCGATCTCCCGCTGGTCACCGGGCGCGTCGCACTGGTCGCCGGCCATCCACTCCTGCTCGCGTTGCAACGCCTCCCCGACGGCGCGGCCGCCGATGCCGATCTCGCCACCTACGCCGAGGTCGGCGCAACCCGCGCCGCCAAGCCGCTCCCGCTGCTGCCCGCGTATCAGGTGGCGGACCTTCCGCGGGTGTTCGCCGAAGCCGAGGCCTACTTTGACACGCTCCGCACCCGCGTGGCCATCGACACGCCCGATCCGTTCCTCAACGCCGCCGTTGGCGCGCTCGACGTCGCGGCCGACGCCATATGGGACGATCCGCAGGGCGACATCATGCACGGGGCCATTGCGTGGCGTACGCGCCTGCTCGGCTGGCGCGGACCTTATTCGCTCGACGATCTCGGCTGGCACGACCGCGCCCAGCAGCATTTCACCTACTGGGCCGGCAGGCAGAACACGTCGCCGATTCCCGCGCAGCTCCCGCCGCCCGAGGAGGCCACCAACCTCTCCCGCAACGAGGGCGGCCTGCACAGCAACGGCGACATGTCCAAATCCCACTACGACATGAACCTCGTCGCGATCGACGCCCTCTTCCGGCACCTGCGCTGGACCGGCGATCTCGAGTTCGCCCGCAAGCTGTGGCCGGTGATCGAGCGTCACCTCGCCTGGGAGCAGCGCCTGTTCCGCCGCGAATACGGCCCCAACAAGCTGCCGCTCTACGAGGCCTACGCGGTCATCTGGGCCAGCGACGATCTTTACTATAACGGCGGCGGCACGGCCCACGCTTCGGCCTACAACTATTTCCACAACCGCATGGCCGCGCAGCTCGCGCGCCTGCTCGGACAAGATCCCGCGCCCTACGACCGCGAGGCCGACCTCATCGCCCGCGCCATGCGCGAGCTGCTCTGGGTGCCCGAGCGCGGCGCCTTCGCCGAATACAAGGATCTGCTCGGTCTCCAGCTGGTCCACCCGAGCGCCGCGCTCTGGACCTATTACCACACCCTCGACTCCGAGGTGCCGACCCCGCGCGAGGCCTGGACGATGACCCGCGCCGTCGATGCGTTCATCCCGCACCTGCCGGTGGTCGGCCCGGGCGTGCCGGCCGATGCGAAATACGAGATGCTCGCGAGCAGCGACTGGATGCCGTATTCCTGGTCCATCAACAACGTGACTATGGGCGAAAACGTCCACATGGCGCTCGGTTACTGGCAGGCCGGCCGGGGCGACGAAGCCTGCCTCCTCCTCAAGAGCTCCCTGCTCGCCAGCATGTTCATGGGCATCAGCCCGGGCAACGTCGGCACGATGAACTACCTCGATGTCTACCGCCGCGAATCGCAGCGCGACTTTGGCGACGGCTCCGGCGTGCTCTCCCGCGCCGTGGTCGAGGGCCTGTTTGGCGTGCAGCCCGATGTCCTCGCCGGCTGCGTCCGCCTCGCTCCTGGCTTTCCCGCCCAGTGGACCCACGCGGCCCTCCGGCATCCCGACCTCAACCTCAGCTTCAAGCGCGATGGCGCGACCGACACCTATGTCGTCGAGCCCAAATTCTCCCGCGCGGTTTCCCTCCGCATCAGCCTCGCCGCGCACCGTGTCGGGGTGGCCTCCGTGCTGGTCAACGGCCAGCCCGCGCCGTGGCACCTCACCACCGATGCACCCGCCGCCCGACTCGAATTCGACGCGCCCGCCGCCGCCACGACCACCATCGCCGTCACCTGGACCGGGGCCGAAAGCCGTCCGCTGCCCGCCGAGAGCAGCCTCACCGCCGGTCCGCGTCCGCCCGTCGTGCCCCCCGCGGGCGCGCGCTGGGAGACCGTCGACCTCACCGCGCAGTTCAACGACCGCGTCACGCAGATCTTTCGCAACGAATACCGCTCGCCCCGCTCGCCCTTTGTCTCGCTCGCGCTGCCCAAGCAGGGCATCGGCGCCTGGGCGGGCCATGTGAACACGACCGCCGAGATCGACGACCGCGGCCTGCGCTCCACCGCCGCAGCCACCGGCGGCCGCCTCGTGCTGCCCAACGGCGTCCCCTTCGCCACCCCCGGACCGGGCGACACTAAAAACATCCTCTTCACCTCCCAGTGGGACAACTACCCGCGCGAAGCCACGGTGCCGCTGACCGGCCGGGCCGCGCAGGCCTGGCTGCTGATGGCGGGCTCGACCAACTGGATGCAGAGCCGCCTCGACAACGGCGAAGTGATTGTGACCTACGCCGACGGCACCACGGACCGGCTGGCCCTGACCAACCCGACGACCTGGTGGCCGATTGACCAGGACTACTTCATCGACGACTACCAATTCCGCGACCCCGCGCCGCTGCCCCCGCGGGTGAGCCTGCGCACCGGCCAGGTACGGATGTTGGACACCGCCGGTTTCAAAGGCCGGGGCGGCAACACGGCGGGTGGGGCGGCGACGGTGCTCAACCTCTCCCTGAACCCGGCCAAGGAACTGCGTTCCGTCACCGTGCGCACCCTCGCCAACGACGTCGTCATCGGCCTGATGTCCGTGACCCTCGCCCGCCCCCCCGGCCCCGTGGCCGATGTAGGGCGGGGTCTCCGAACCCCGCCGATTGCGACGCCGGATTGAATGATTCAGACATAGGGACAACAAAAGGCGGGGTTCGGAGACCCCGCCCTACAATAGAACACCAGCGCCCCCTTCCGTGTGATCCGTGTGTTCCGTGGGCGCCCAATTCCGCTTGCCCTCCCATGCCCTGGCGGCACCTTCGAACCACCCGCCCCGCCATGAACCGCCAAGGCACAGTCACGATCCGTTTCGTTATTACCACATATGAATGGCGTGTGCGCCGGAAGCAATCTTGGCGGTGACGGCGATTCTTTTACCAATAAAAGCATCAACACTGAAACAAGCCCATGTTGAATTTCTTCATACCATCATTGTTGTTTTCCTTGGCGATCGGGATTGCGAACTTTGTGCTGATGTATTGGACCGGCGGCCCATACCGCATTTACATCATGAATCTTAAACAAAATGATGACTTCGCATTGCTGTATTTTTTCTTAACCTACACTTTCTATGCGGCAGTTTCTTGGCAGTTCTACAAAAAGAATAACTCCACATGTTTTGCGTTTGTCATACCCGCTCTACTTGTGCTGGCCGTATTATATTGGTTCTTCCGGTTTTTGTGTGGGTAAGGCTGGGTAAAACCGGCATAGGGAGGGGATGAGCGAGATCCATGATCCAAACATCGAAAGCCATTATGCCGGGCTGTTGGGCATCGCTGCTCCGTGGGAGGTCAGCGAGGTGA
>CAIQQB010000171.1 GCA_903873805.1 uncultured Opitutia bacterium
CAAGCCATCAAGGCGGACGCACGCGGCTTCCGTCGCTTCGCCAATTACCGCGTCCGCATCCTCTTCTTTTGTGGCAAGCTTGACCTCAGCCTCCATTCGCCATCAGCTCAAACCCACACGATTTCCTGAAGAACCAAAAAATACTCCGGCTCCAATCAGTAAGACTCTTGAAAACAATTCAGCCAGAATCGGGATGGACTGGTCCAAACCCTTGATTGCGGTCCACGGCCAACGAACGGCCTGAATCGCGCCAAAGAACAGGTGGTAGCAGGTCATGATCCAAAACGTGGTCCGCAGGGGATGGGTAAAATCGGACGAGGCAAGAACAAAGCCCGCAATATAGGCTCCGGTGAGCTGCGCACCCGTCCACCCCAAGTAAATCGCCCCAATTTGGGCGATGGTAGTTACATCGTAGCCGCGAAGCCCGATGAACCCAAGGGGAGATGATGCGATATACCAGTAAACGCCGACGACCGTTGCCACCCACATACCAGCCAGAGCGAGCGGAATGGCCAGCTTGCGACTCAGGGGCTTGGAGAGCACGGCGGAAGCTCAACCACAATTTTGCCAAATTGTCCACCCTGCTCCATGAGCGAAAAAGCTTCCGCAGCGCGAGCCAGCGGGAATACCTCGCTGACGACCGGGGCGATCCGGTGGTGTGCGACGAACTCCGTCATCGCCGTCCAGTCCGCGGGGCTTCCCATGGTCGAGCCGAGCAGGGTGAGCTGCCGCCAGAATATCTTGCGCATCGGCAGCACCGGAGGGTTGCCGCGGGTTGCGCCGAAAAAAACCACTCGACCGCCGGGCGCGGCCAAATCGATCAGCGACTCGAAGCCTTCACCGCCGGCGCTATCGAGAATCACGTCGAACGGTCCCGTCGCCTGCGCGGCACCCTTCGCCCAGCCGGACGCGGAGTAGTTGAAGCCGCCCTTGGCCCCAAGCGTGACGGCGCGATTGATTTTCTCATCGCTGCCCGAGGTGACCCAGACCTCCGCGCCGGCCGCAACGGCGAACTGCAGCGCGAACAGCGCCACGCCGCCGCCAATGCCGCTGATCAGGAGCCGCTCGCCCGGCCGGAGCTGGGCGCGGGTGAACAGCGCCCGCCAGGCCGTCAGCCCCGCCAGCGGCAGCGCTGCCGCCTCCGGCCACGAAAGATGCGCGGGTTTCGGGGTGAGCTGGCTGGCCGGCACGACGATCTTTTCCGCGAGCGTGCCGTCGCGCGGCAGGCCAAGAATTGCAAAGCCCCCGCTCTGCGCCCGCTCGTCCGCGCCCCAGCCGGAGCCGGGATTGATGACGACCTCGCGGCCGATCCAGGCCGCGTCCACGCCCGCTCCGACGGCCGTGACGACTCCGGCGCCGTCCGAACCGGGGATGCACGGGAACCGGAGACCCGCATACTGGCCGAGCTTGATCCAGACATCGCGGTGGTTGAGGGCTGCGGCGCGAAGGCGGACGACGGCCTCGCCCGCGGCGGGTGACGGGGCGGGCACCGCGGTGACGGCGAGTTGGTTGATGGCGGCGAGCTGGACGGCGAGCATGGGCAAGAAATGCTGAAAAGCGGAAAGGCTAAAAGATGAAATACTGCGCAAGCCAAGTCGAGGCATGATGGTTCAACGAACCGGGAGCGGGTACCGTTCAGCCTTTCAGCCATTCAGTCTTTCAGTTTTCCTCTCCCCGTGCTACTTGCCTTCCACAAGCCCTACGGCGTGCTCTCGCAGTTCACCCCCGAGCCGGGCTCGGCCTGGCGGACGCTGGCGGACTTCGGGATGCCCAAGGGCGTTTATCCGCTCGGCCGGCTCGACGCCGATTCCGAGGGGCTGCTGCTGCTGAGTGACGAACCGGGACTCAACACCCGCCTGCTCGATCCGCGCCACGCCCACGAACGCGAATACTGGGTGCAGGTCGAACGCCTCCCCGCAGCCGCGGTGCTGACGGTGCTCGCGCGTGGGGTCCGGCTCGGCGCGCACACCACGCTGCCCTGCTCCGTGCGCCGCCTGGAGCCCGCTCCGGCTCTATCTCCGCGCGAGCCGCCCATCCGGGTTCGCAAAAACGTCCCCGACGCCTGGCTCGCGCTGGAACTCACGGAGGGCAAGAACCGCCAGGTCCGCCGCATGACCGCCGCCGTCGGCCACCCGACCCTGCGGCTCGTGCGCGCGCGCATCGGCCGCCTCACGCTGGCGGCGCTGGCGCTTCCGCCCGGGGAGTGGCGCGAGCTGACGGCGGCGGAGCGGGGCGCCGTGTTCGGCTAGTTTCGTGCCGCCGGCCGGCGCGGGACTTGTTCTCCACCCTTGTCAGGCGCGGCGCGCGACTGTCAGGCTGGCGCCATGCGATCCTGGCTGAAGCACAAGTTCAACGCCTTCGAGCAGTTCACGGTGGACGTGATCTTCGGCCGGCGCGAAGGCGTGGGCGCATCGATCTATGCGGCGTTCCTGCAGGCCCTGTCTTATCTCTTCAGCGGGGTGGCCCAGGCGCGGCTGTGGCTTTACCGAAACCGGATCCTGCACGACCAGCCGCTGGGTTGCCTGGTGGTGGTGGTGGGCAACCTGACCGTCGGCGGCACCGGCAAGACGCCGATCGTGGAGAAGTTTGCGCGGGCGCTGCGCGACCGCGGGCGGAAGGTCGCCATCCTCTCGCGCGGCTACAAGAGCAAGCCCACGCCGCTCTGGAAGAAGCTCTGGTACCGGCTCTCGCACACCGCGGAGCCGCCGCCGCGCATCGTCAGCGACGGGGTGAACGTGCTGCTCGACTCCGAGACGGCCGGCGACGAGCCCTACATGCTCGCGCGCAACCTGCCGGGGGTGATCGTGCTGGTGGACAAGAACCGCGTGAAGGCGGGCACCTATGCGATCAAGAAGTTCGGCTGCGACACCCTGGTGCTTGACGACGGCTTCCAGTACCTCCCGCTGAAGGGCCGGTTGAACCTGCTGCTGGTGGACAAGACCAACCCCTTCGGCAACGGGCACCTGCTGCCGCGCGGCGTGCTGCGCGAACCGGTCAAGCACCTGCGCCGGGCCAGCTACGTTTTCCTGACGAAATCGGACGGCGAACGCGACCCGGAACTGGAGGCCATCATCGAGGAGCACAACCCGGGGGTGAACGTGATCGAGTGCGCGCACCGCCCGCAGTATCTGCAGCGGCTGGGCTCGGACGAGCGGCAGCCGTTGGAATTTCTCCGGGGCAAAAAAGTGGGCGCGTTCAGCGGCATCGCGGTGCCGGAGAGCTTTGAGAAGTTTCTGCGCGACCTGGGTGGCGAGATCATGTTCGCCCGGCGGTTTCTCGACCACTACCGCTTTGCCTACGAGGACTTCGTCGAGATTTTCAGTGCGGCGCTGGCGAAGAAAGTGGCGTTCATCGTCACGACCGAGAAGGACGCGGTGCGCATCCCCGTGGACCTGCCGTGCCCGGTGCCGGTGTATTACCTGCGGCTGGAGATCGAGATCATCCGCGGGGCGGCCGACTTCGACGAGGCGGTCGGCCGGCTGTGCTTCCCGAGCGGCGACGGGCCGGCCAAGTAGCGCCGACGGCAGCTCGGTTTTCGTCCCAAGCCGATCATCCGTGATTCGGTCCTGCCGCCCCCGACCACCCACGAACATGTCAACCAATCGTAGACATGTTCGTGGGCGGCGGTGGGCAGGTAATGCGAGGAGAAATGGTTGGGGGACCGCGAGCTGGCTCGGGGTGGCGGGGGGTACCGCGGGTGGCCGGAGTTTCGCTTGCGGGACGGGCGCGGGTGGGCGATAACCGGCCTTTCCGCATGATCATCGACCCTCGCTTCACCCAACTGGCCGAAGGGCTCACCGCTTTCTCCTGCGCGCTCAAGCCGGGTGAGCGCGTGCTGATCGACGCCTTTGACATTCCCGACGCGATGGTCATCGCCCTCGTGCGCGCCACCCGGGCCCGCGGGGCCCATCCGTATGTACAGCTCCACCGCGCCCGCGTCACCCGCGAGCTGGCCCTCGGGGCCGAGGCCGCGCAGTTCGCCCCGCACGCCGAGGTCGAGCTCGCGCGGATGCAGAAGATGGACGCTTACATCGCACTGCGCGGCTCCGAGAACATCTTCGAGGCTTCCGATGTGCCGTCGGACCGGGTGCAGCTGGTCGCGCGGCTGATGAAGCCGGTGCTGGACCACCGGGTGGGGAAGACCAAGTGGGTGGTGTTGCGCTGGCCGACGCCCTCGATGGCGCAGCAGGCGGGGATGAGCACCGAGGCGTTTGAGGACTTTTACTTCCGGGTTTGCACGCTCGACTACGCGCGGATGATCCCCGGCATGAAGGCGCTGGCCGACCTGATGGCGCGGACCGACCGGGTGCAGCTCAAGGGCCCCGGCACCGACCTGCGTTTCTCGATCAAGGGCATCGGAGCGCAGACCTGCGGCGGACTCCGCAATATCCCGGACGGCGAGGTGTTTTCCTGCCCGGTGAAGGACAGCGTCGAGGGCCACGTGCAGTACAATGCGGCGAGCGTCTACCTCGGCACCTCGTTCGAGAACATCCGGCTGGCATTCAAGGCCGGCAAGATTGTCGAGGCCACATCGAGCAACACGAAACGGCTGAACGAGATTCTGGACAGCGACTCCGGAGCGCGCTTCATCGGCGAGTTCGCGCTCGGCTTCAACCCGCATATCCGCGAGCCGATGCGCGACATCCTCTTTGACGAGAAGATTGCCGGCTCGTTCCACTTTACGCCGGGCCAGGCGTATGAAGGCGTCGGCAACGGCAACAAGTCGCAGGTGCACTGGGACATGGTCTGCATCCAGCGTCCGGAATACGGCGGCGGCGAGGTGTGGTTTGACGGCAAGCTCATCCGCAAGGACGGCCTGTTTGTGCCAAAGGCGCTGCACAAGCTGAACCCCGACTACCTGCTCGCCGGGTGAGCTGCGGCCGCCGGGCCTTCAGTTGCGCCAGCCTTCGACCCGCACCAGGGTCAGGTTTTCGTAAGGATTGACTGGATACGAGACCGGGACCTCAACCAGCGAAACCTGGCGCGCATGGTTCTGCAGGAGGATGCTGGCCTGGAGCATCCAGGCATACATGTAAGGGACGTCGTTCCAGCCGGTGGAGCGCTGCGGTGCCGGCGGCAGCCGGGCGAGGGTCTGGCCCGGGACGAGGAAATGCAGGCCGCCGGTGAAGTACACGCGATGCCCGCCGGCGAGGGCGCGCTGAATCTGTTCGAGGACGGGCCGCATCGGCTCCGTCTGGTCCGGGACCATCATCTGCATCTTGAGCAGATCCATCCGGTGGTAATGGTGAAAGGAGATCGGCGGCAGCGTCGTCCAGTCGGCGGGCAGGTCGTTGTAACGCTCGTAGGTGATCCCGGCATACCAAGGGTTGACGATGACCAGGTCGCCCGCGGTGACGAGGGTCCGCAGCTTGGCGACGAGCAGGTCGACGTTGGTCAGGCGGAGGGCGGCGGCCGGGCCGGCCTTGGGCGCCAGGCCGACGGCGGCGACGACGGCGAGGGCTAGGCCGCCAACCCGCAGGGCCGGAAAGGCGGCCAGGGCCACAGCGAGGATGACGTCGCTGAAGACCGCGACCAGCGCCAGCAGCGCCAGGTAATACCACGGGTGCGTCGGGTAGTTCAGCACCAGCAGAAAACCATAGTAGGCGAGTCCGCCGGTCACCAGTGCCACGAGAGCGAACAGGCAGACGTCGCGCCGGTCCGGGCTGAGCCGGAAGGCGGCCGGCCGCACCACCGCCGCGAGGCCGACGCCCAGGGCGAGCCCGAGGACCGCGACCCAGAGCCAGATCACCCAGACTCCGGCGGGCAGCAGGGCCTCGTTCAACTCGTTCCAGAACGGATGGAAGCCGAACGGTTCGCCCTTGAAAAACATACTGAATTCACCGAGCCGGGCGAAGACCGCGAGATAGGGCAGCATGGTGACGGCGGCCAGGGCGCCCAGGCCGAGCACGAGGCCGGCGCCGCGCCAGCGCCGCTGCCGGACGGCGACGGCGGCCCCGCCAACACAGAGACCGAAGAGCAGCACGGAATTGTAGTAATGGCACTGGACGCTGGCGACCGCGAGGAGGGCGGCCGCGGCGGTGCGGCCGGTGGTCGGCGCCGCAGCGACGCGCCAGATCAGGCCCGCGGTGATGACGATCAGGAGCACGCCGAGCCCGATGGCGCCATTGGAATCTCCCCACCAGATCACTGAGGGGCTCAGCGCAAACAGGACGAGGGCGACCAGAGGCGGCGGGCTCCGGAACGCGCGGGCGGCCCACCAGAACGCCCCGATGGTGCCGAGACCGATGAGCAGGCCGCAGGTGCGCAGCGCGGGATCGCCGGCCAGGCCGAGGCCGGCCAGCAGGCGGAGGAGCAGCATCCACAGGATCGGGTAGGAGCCGAACTGGAGGTGATTCCAGACATCGCCCAGCGTGGGCAGTGTCGCCACGCCGATGGAATTGATCTCGTCCCGCCACAATCCGCCCGCGTGGGTGGCAAAAACCAAATGGAAAACCAGAGACGTCAGGCTGACGGCGAGGGCGAGCCCGGCGGTGATCATAGGCAACCGGCGCCATCGCGGTCCGGCGGGTTCGGACGAGGAGGCGGCGGTGGCGGCGGGGTTCATGGTCTAGCCGTGCCAGCCCTGCACCACCAGCACGGGCAGGTTCTCCCAGCCGTTCACGGTGTGCGCTTCGCCCGCGGGGACGGGGATCTGCTGGGCCTGCAAGGCGTGATACTGAATGAAGCGGGCGGCCTGCATCGACCAGACCCGGATGTAGGGGAAATCACTCCAGCCGAACTGGCTGCCCGGCGCAGGCGGGAGCACGGGCAGCCCCTGGTTGGGGGGCAGAAACTCCAGGCCGCCGACCAGATAGACCCGGTGGCCGGCCTGGAGCGCGGATTGGATCTGCTGCAAGACCGGCTGCATGGGGGCGGTCTGGTCGGCCGCCATCATCTGGGGCTTGAGCAGATCGTAGCGGTGGAACTGGTGGAAGGAAATCGGCGGCAGGGTCACCCAGTCGGCGGGCAGGTTGTTGTAATGCTCGAAGGTGATGCCGCAATACCACGGGTTGACGATGACGAGGTCGCCCTTGACGGCGAGCGGCCGGAGCGCGGTCACCACGAGATCGACGTTGGTCAGTCGCTGGTCGGCGGCGGGAAGGGCGCGCGGCAGCGAGAACCCCGCGGCGACCGCAGCCAGCATGAGCCCGGCGGAACCGAGCCACGGAAAAGACAAGAAAGTGGCGGCCAGAATGGCCTCGCCGCAGACCGCGGTGAAGGCCAGCAGAGCCAGGTAATACCACGGCTGGGTCGGGTAACCGAGCACGCAGAGGAAGCCATAGTAGGCCGCGGAACCGACGAGGAGGGCGACCAGGGCGAAGAGGGAGACGTCCCGCTGTTTATCCCCGAGTCGCAGGAGCTTCGGGGCGAGCAGCCCGAGTCCGCCGGCGGCCAGCGCGAGAGCCAGGAAGGCACCCCAGGCCCAGATCACCCACGTTCCGGCCGGGGCCAGCGTTTCTTTGAGCTTCGCCCAGAAGACCCCGAAAGTGAACGGATCGGCTTTCACCAGCATGTTCCAGTCGCCGACATTCCGGAAGACCGCCAGATAGGGGAGCATGGTGGCGGCGGCGAAGGCGCAGACGCCGAGCACAAGCACCACCGACCGGCCGGACCGCCGGCGCAGCCCGACCGCGGCGGCGCCGAGGCCGAGTCCGAACAGCAGCATCGAGTTGTAATAGTGGCATTGCACGCTGGCCACGGCGAAGATCGCGGCCAGCACCGTGCGGCGTTTCGAGGGGACGTCGACCAGCCGCCACAGCAGCGCGGTGGTGACGAGGATGAGCAGCACGCCGCTGCCATAGGCCCGGATGGAGTCGCCCCAGCAAACGACCGCCGGGCAGAGCGCGAACAATGCCAGACCCAGCACCGGTGCGGGATGGCGGAACGACCGGGCGGCCAGCCAGACCGCTCCGATGATCCCCAGCCCCACCAGGAAGCCGTCGATCCGCAACGCCTGGTCTCCCGCCAGTCCGAGCGCGGTGAGGAACCGCACCACGAGCAGCCACAGGATGGGGAACGAGTCGAACTGCAGGTGGGACCACACGTCGCCGAGGGTCGGCAGGTTGGCCACGCCGAGGGAATTGACCTCGTCGCGCCACAGTCCGCCCGCATGGCGCAGAAACGTGAGGTGTATCCAGGCCGCGCCGAGGGTCACGGCGAGCGCCACGCCGAAGGTGAATTTCGGCAGCAGTCGCTTCCAAAGATTGGTTGCCGGAGGGGCCGGGCCGGCGGATTCCTCGGTCATGGGGCTGGCGGGGAAAGTTTGAAGCGGGACGGACTGAAGACGCTGAGAACAAACACGGACAGCAGACGGGACACGCCGCGCCACATCTCGCGCAGGGACATCTTGGAGTCACCGGAGGCCCGCACCGGCAGCACAATCGGAACCTCGTTGATGGAACAGCCGTTGCGGTTCAGCACAAAAAGGCTTTCAAAGAAAAACGCGTAACCCCTCGGGCGGACGAGCCGGAAGATCTCCGGGGAAATTTTGGTCAGGTCGTAGACGCGAAAGGCACCGGAGCAGTCAAACGGCATCCGCAGCAGGGTCCGCGTGAGAAAATGTCCGGTGGCGGTGAGGAGCCGGCGCAGCGGATTCCAGCCCGGGAGGCTGCCCTTTTCCATGAAGCGCGAGCCGATGGCGACATGGTGGCCGACGGCGGCTGCGCGCAGCTTCAGAATGTCGGCGGGGGTGTGGGTGAAGTCGCAGTCCATCGTGATGAGCTGCGGATAACCCTGCGCGTAGGCCCACGCGATCCCGTCGAGGTGGGCCCCGCCGATGCCGAGCTTGCCCGGCCGGTGGATGACGCGGACGTTGGGATGACGGGCCGCGAGACCGTCGAGGACCGCGCCGGTGCCGTCGGGTGAATTGTCGTCGAGAAACAGGAGGTCGAGCGGCAGGCCGAGTGCCAGGATCTGGGTGCAGATGTTCTCCACGTTGCCCCGCTCGTTGTAGGTGGGGATGAAGACCAGCACATCATGACTGCGTTGCGGCATGGGAAAAATCAGGGTTGAAGGGTGGTGGCTCCGGCAAGGGCATAGGCGTGTCCGGTTTCCGCGTCAAACGCCCAGGCCCGGATCACATGGCGCCCCAACGGCAGCTGGCCGGGGCGGAAAACCTTGCCCCAGCCAGACTCCAGGTAGCGGTCATCCTGGAGGGTGCCGGCGATGTCGGAACGGGGAGAACCGACGACAGCGAGGGCGAAAAGGCGGGGCCGGCCCTCGATGTCGTCGTAGGTGAGGAGGACGGCGTTGGCGGGGCCTTGCTGGCCGGGCAGGACGGCCCAGCCGGTCACCGCCAGCTGCCCGTCGGGGGTCCGTCCGGCCTGCTGGAGCTCGCCGTAGCGGGCACCGGCGGGAGCGGCCGGGTCGGCGAGGTCGCTGGCGAACGGTGTCTTGACGAGACCAGGGCGAAGGTAGCCGAGGTGGTCGAGCACGTTGGCCCGATCCCGGAGGGGCGGCACAATGGCGTGGACGAAGCCCGCCAGCTCCTCGGGTTCGTCCACCTGGTTGATCAGCATGACCAGCGATTTGGTGGTGAGGCGCCGCCGGTGGAGGGCCGACCAGGTATCGAGGGAGGCGATACTGCCGAGGGCGTGGAGCAGCGCCAGGGCGGTGATTAGGATGGCAAGGGTGCGGCCGGCGCCCGCGCTCCTTTCCGGGGCCCGGTTCCGCCAGTGTTGGAAGACCGCGGCGCCGGCGAACAGCAGGCCGATCGGCAGCATGATTGCAAAGGTCGCATACCGGGAGGTCAGGGCCTGGCTGACGCCCTCGGGCAGGCCCATGCGGCCGACGGTGGTGAGCGCGCCGTTGAAGACCGCGACCAGGCTCAGCATGAGCCAGGGGAGGGTGCGGGCCCGCAGTCCGGCGTCGCGGCGCTGCCAGAGGACGTAGCCGGCGCAGAGACCGAGGACGAGCAGCAGCGCGGCGCCGGCGACGGGGGCGACCGTGGTCGGGTTGAACACGCTGCCGAAGCCGAAGGGCGCTCCGAGATAGGCGAGGCTGTAGTGCAACGCGAGGCCCGGCTGGCGGAACGGTTCCAGCATGCTGGGGTGATAGGACGGCTTTTCGTAGCCGTGGAAATAGACCACGAGGTTGGCGGCAAAGACGCCGAGCCAGAGCAGCCACCAAAATTTCCGGCGGGCCCAGCCGCCGCCGTCCGGATGGAACCAGAGGAGCGGCAGGCAGAGCAGCCAGCAGCCGAACCCGCTGGCGATGGAAAAGGTGCTGACCGTGCAGAGGCCCATCGTGACGAGGAAGCTGGCCGGGGCGCGGAGGGAAGGGGCCAGCCAGACGCAGGCGGTGACGCAGGCCAGCGGCAGCATGAAGCCGATCTGAAAGCCCCAGAGCCAGTTTTCATACTGCAGCGGCGTGAACAGCAGAACGAACGCGGCGAACAGCAGCCAGAACCCGCCACGCGAACCGGCCGAGCCGGTGATCCGCCGCACCTGCCAGAGGTTGCCCGCCATGACCACGGCCAGCAGCCAGATCATGCCCAGTTCGGCCCGCACATTCCAGTGCGTGAGGCGGGCCAGCGCAAAGGTGAGCAGGCGGGGGAAGAAAATCCGGTGCTCGCTGTGCTGGGCGAAGAAATCGCCCAGTCCGAGCGTGCCCGCGGCCATCTTTTCGAACAGCGGACAGGTGCCGTCCCATTGGTCGTACCACGGCACATCAACGCCGTTCCGCCAGATGAGCAGGGCGGTCCAGAGCGCCGGGGCCGCGAGCAGGAGCGCCTTCGCCAGCCGCCACCAGCCGGAATCGGTCCGTGGTTCCGCGGTCATGAGGGGGTGGTGGGCTGCGCCGCCAGCAGTCGGCTGATCATGTCCTCGAAGGACACTTGCGGCCGCCAGCCGGTTTGGTTGCGCAGATGGGTCGAGTCGCCGCACAGCGGGGTGCCGCGCTTGGTGATGAGCGCCGGGTTTTCCGTCACGTGGTCCCGCCAGTTGAGCCCCGCGGCGTGAAAGGCCAGGGCGGCAAATTCCTGCACGCTGTGGGTCTCGCCGGTGGCGACCACAAAGTCGTCGGGTTCCGCCAGATCGAGGATGCGGGTCATGGCCTCGACGTAATCGGGGGCATAGCCCCAGTCGATCCGGGCCGACAGGTCGCCCAGCACGAGCTTGGCCGTGCCACCGGCGCGGATGGCTGCGACGGACCGGATGATTTTCTGCGAGACAAACGCGGGCCGGCGGTAGGGCGATTCGTGGTTGTAGAGGATGCCGCAGGCGGCGAAGACGCGGTGGTTGGCCCGGTAGAGACGGCAGCACTGAATCCCGGCGGTCTTGGAGATGCCGTAGGCGCAGACCGGCTGCAGGGGGGTGCCCTCGTTTTGCATCGGCCCGGTGGCCCGGCCGAACACATGGGACGAGGCCGCGTAGAAGAGGCGGGCCGACGGAGCGTGCAGCCGAATGCCCTCGAGGAAGTGAACCAAGCCGGTGACCTGCACGTCGAAACTCCGGCGCAACAGCACCGCGGGCTCCGCCCCCAGCGGATCCTCCGAGGAATGGTGGTGGGCGGCGAGGTAGTACACCTCGTCGGGCTGCAGTCGTTCAATCAGACCGGCAACCCACGTCCGGTCGAGAATGTCGCCGTCTGCCCGGCCGATACCGGTGACCGCATGTCCCGCCGCGGTCAGGTGCTCCCGGAGCAGGCGGCCGTCCTGGCCCTGGCAGCCAACGATGAGGATCCGCTTCATGCGCCGGTCAGCTCGATCTCCGGGAGCGGAAACAGCATTTTCCCGCCGCGGGCGAGGAAGGCGGCCTCGCGGGCGCGGAGATTGGCGCGGAAATGCCAGGGCAGCACGAGAAAACAGTCGGGCCGCCGGGCGTGCGCCTCGGCCTCGGACACAATGGGGATGAGCGAGCCGGGGGTGAAGCTGCCGAACTTGTCGGGGTTGACCTCGGCGATGGCGGGGATCTCGGCCGCGGTGAGCCCGCAGAATTGGAGGATCACGTTGCCCTTGGTCGAGGCCCCGTAGCCGAGCACGAGTTCATGGCGCGACCGGAGTTCGGCGAGCAACGTCAGGAGCCGGTCCCGGTGTTCGAAAACGCGGTGACGGAAGTCCTCGTAGGGTTTCAGCAGGTGGAGCCCGGCGGCCGACTCGGCCGCGAGCAGGCGCTCCACGGCCGCAGTGTTGGGGCGGTGCGCCGCGCCGGCCCGGCCGACCGTGACGGCAAAGCTCCCGCCGTTTACGTCGTTCAGGGTGACGTTTAAAATCTGCAGTCCGCAACGGTCGGTCAGCCACTTGATCTGCGCGAGGCCGTAATATTCGAGGTGCTCATGGCAGACCGTGTCATAGGCGTTCTGCGACAGCATGGTCAGCAGGTAGCTCTGTTCCAGATGCCAGATACCGTCGTCCGCCAAAATCGCCGCGATTTGCTCGACGAATCGCAGCGGTTCGGGCAGGTCGTAGAACATGGAGATCGATGTGACGATTTTGGCGCGGCGGGATCCGAAATGGGCGCGGAACGTGTCGGCCGAGAAGAAGTCGGCGATGGCGGTGATCCCGGGTTGGTAATGGGCGCGAAATTTCTCCGCGGTCGGATCCATACCCACCCGGGTGAGGTTGGACGGATAGAAGGAGAGCGAGGTGCCGTCATTGCTGCCGATGTCGAGCACGAGATCGCCGGGGGCGGGGGCGGCGCGCGCAACCAGGCCGGCCACCTTCGCCTGCAGGTGCTCGACCATGGAGCGGTTCAGTCCCGAGCGGTAGCCGTAGTTGTCCCCGTACATTTCCGACGAATCATAGGAGTGGTGCAGTTGCACGAGCCCGCAGGCGGCCGGGCCGTGGCACTTGACCAGCTCCAGCGGGCCGCAGGTTACCGCCGCGTCGCGCCGGCGCGGGAACACGCCGGTCAGATGCTGCTCCCCCAGGTGCAGCAGGGGAATCAGTTCGGTATTGCCGCAGATGCGGCAGCGGTCGATGCGGTGAAACATGTTGGGGCGGAGGTCGGTGGAACGGATCCGGGGTGGTGGGGCAGTTTTGCAGGGCCCGGGGGCAAGGGAAGCAAATTTGCAGAATTGTCACCAAATCCGGCTGAGGGTGACCGTGGCGCCGGTGCGGGCCGGGGTCGCCTGGCCGGGGTCGACATTCCAAGTGGTGGTGGCGGTGATCCCGACTTTGAGCGTGAGCTGGCCGTTCAGCTTGTAATCCGCCTCCACTCCGGCGCCGACATAGCGGTAGGCGTCCCGCTGGCGCGGTCCTGGCGCATCGGGTGCGAGGTTGCGCCCGTCGCTGTAGCCGCCGACAATATTGCACGTCAGATCCAGCGGAATGCCGATCAAGCCGAGCGGGATGGTGTGGGCCAGGTTGGCCTCCAGATAGACGGTTTGCAGGCGCAGGTCGTAGTAGGCGGTCGTGCTGAGTTGGACGGCGAAGGTGGGCGTGAGGGGAAGCGCCGAGTCCATGCCGGCCAGGACCTCGTCGGAATAGCGGGTGTCCGTGCCGGTCGCCGTGGGATAGGTGTAACCCTGCAGGCCGAAGTGGCCGGACACGGGCCCGATGGGTGGCGAATAGATCACCGCGGGGTCGATCTCGGTCGTCTGGCCGGAGCGCAGCGGGACATTGGACCACAGGCTGTACGACCAGGCGCCGGAGTCCACCGTGAGGGCGGGTTGCCAGGCGGCATGGGTCAGCAGGAGTCCGCGATCCACGTGGCCGGTGGCGTAGGCGTTGTCGAGGGTCACCGTGGTCTCGGCGGCCAACGGGATGCCGAGCAGCAGGAGGAGGGGGCAGAGGCGGGGATAACGCATGACGCCCGCGGAATTTGGGGGTGGGGCAGGCCGACGCGAGCCTTCTTTCAGGCAGCGCGGTCCCGTGCTCCGGTAAGAAGACGGGGCGGCTTCACTGGGCCTGGCGGGCGGCCCGGCGCACGGCGGGCGTTTCGCCCGGGGGGAGGGCCAGCAGATCGTAGCCTTCGCTGCCGGTGATGGTCACATCGGCAAACTCGCCGGCCGGCAGGGAGCGCGGCACGTAGACGCGGCCGTCGATGTCGGGGGCGTCGGCCTCGCCCCGGGCGATCCCGGGCTCCTCGACCAGCACCCGGAGGCGGCGGCCGACCTGGCCGGCACCGAGCTCGGCGGCGATTTCCTGCTGGAGCGCCATCAGCCGGCGCCAGCGGGCCTCCTTGGTTTTCGCGGGCACCTGCCGGTCGAGTTTGGCGGCGCGGGTGCCCTCTTCCTGCGAGTAACGGAACACGCCCAGGCGTTCGAACCGGGTCTCGCGGATGAACGTGCAGAGCTCGTCGACGTCGGCGTCGGTCTCCCCGGGAAAACCGGTGATGAAGGTCGTGCGGATCGCGATGCCGGGGATGCCGGCGCGGATGCGACCGAGCAGGTCGCGGATGTAGCCGCCGCCGGTCTCGCGCTGCATGGCGCCGAGCATCCGGTCGCTGATGTGCTGGAGCGGGATGTCGATGTAGCGGGCGACCTTCGGGCACTCCGCGATGGTGCGGATGAGTTCATCGCTCCAGTGCGCCGGATGGGTATAGAGCAGCCGGATCCAGAAATCGCCCTCGATGGCGTTGAGCTGGCGGAGCAGGGTCGTGAGGGCGGTGCCGCGGGCCGAGTCAACGGGCGTGCGCGAGTTCGGGCGCTCGGCCCAGGTGTCCATGCCGAAGAAAGTCGTGTCCTGCGAAATCAGGTTGAGCTCGCGCACGCCCTCGGTCACGAGCTGGCGCGCCTCGGCGACGACGCTGGCCACCGTGCGGCTGCGGTGGCGGCCGCGGATCTGCGGAATGATGCAGAACGTGCAGGGATGGTTGCAGCCCTCGGCGATCTTGACGTAGGCGAAATGTTTCGGCGTGAGCCGGAAGCGGGGCGTGTCGTAGTCGGGGATGTAGGTCGAGTGCCGGGTGACGAGATTTTCCGGGACCGGTGCGGCGGCCGCCTCTCGGGCGAACAGGCCGGAGATGATGGGGGCGACCTGGGTGATCTGATCCAGGCCGATGAAGGCGTCCACCTCGTCGTGCAACGCGGTGGACAGATCCGTGGAGAAACGCTGCGCCATGCAGCCGGCCACGATGACCTTCTGGCTCTGCCGGCGTTTCCGCAGGCCGCGGTTCCGGTGCACCTCGAGAATGTGGCCGATGGACTCTTCCTTCGATGAGTCGATAAACGAGCAGGTGTTGACGATCACGACATCCGCCTGTTCCGCGTCGGGAATCACCGTCATGCCCGCCTGGTGCAGGTGGCCGACCATGATTTCGCTGTCGACGAGGTTCTTGGCGCACCCGAGGGAGATGAGGCTGACTTTGATCATGGGTTCGTCGGGCGGGTCGCGGCGGGCCGGGGGGTGTGCCGGGGGGTGTGCCGGGGCCAACAATTGAAAAACCGCGGCATCACGCCGCGGTTTCAGCACCGGCCGGGGAAGGCAGGCCGTTACTTCTTCGGCTTGGCGGTCTTCCGCGCGGCAATCTTCTTGCGCTTCAGATAGGCGGCGCGGCGTTTGCGTTTGATGTACTTGTTGAGTTGTTGGCCCATGGTTTGGTTGGTAAACGGTCACTCTGCACAAGGCCACCGGGACGAGTCAAGCGTCCGCGCGGGGATCCGCTGTATCCCCCGGAGGCAGGAAGGCCGGTTCGCCGCCGGTCACCCGGTCCGCCTCGCGTCGCCAGCGGTAGAGCAGCGGGCCTTTGGCCCGGTCAAGCTGACGGACCAGCGCGGCGGCGGAACGTTTCGGCACCGTCAGTTCCGCCGTGGTCGCGGCTTCGCAGCTGAGGACCCGGGCGCCGACTTTGGACACATCGGCGCGGCCGATGACCCGGGCGACTCCGGCGGGCGGGGCGGGAGCGGCGCGGTCGAGCACAAGAAACGAATACGGCAGGCTGCGGAGATCGATGCCGGCCCGCTGGCCGAAGCGGACCCAGTTGCCGTCCGCAAAGATGCCCGGCGGTGGCGGGGCGAAATGATGGCACCAGTGGCGCTCATGGCCGGGCATGAGCAGGCCGCACGGTCCGGCATGCGGGCAGGGTGCGACGACCTGGAATTCGCCCCGCCATTCCTCGCGCCAGGCCTGGAGGTGGCGGGAGGTTTCGTGGGTGCCAGGCTCGACCCAGAGCACTGAGCCGGCCCGACCGATCAGGTGGCGGAGATGGGCGACGGCGGCGGGGGGGAGTTCGTTGAGCACATGGCTCAGCACCAGCACGTCCACCGGGCCGCCAGTGTCCTGCCACGTCTGCACCTCGAGCGAGGGAAAGACCTGCCGGGCGCGGGCTGCGGCGAAGCTCACCGCGGCGGGGGCATGGTCCCAGAGCTGCAGCGCCGCCACGTTGCCGGCCCCGAGGAAGTCGGTGACGCGGCGGCCCGCCACGCCGCTGCCGCAGCCCCAGTCGAGCACGGTCACGCGGCCGGAGCCGGCGGATCCGCCGGTCGAACGCCACCGCCTCAGCCGGAGTTCGGAGAGAACGGCATCCCACTTCCAGCCGATACGCGCGCCGTAGGTGGCGTCGTAAGTCGCAAGATCGGCGGCGCTTTCCCAATAGGGGCCGGCCGCCGCGGTGCCGGAGAGGAATTTTTCCCGCAGCCGTTCGAGAATGGTCCAGTCAAGTTGCTCCCAGTCCATGGCCGCACAGGGTGGGGGGCGGCGGGCGGCCGTCGAGGTTATTGGAGATTCAGCAGAGCCCCGGAGTCAACCGCCCACCCGGTGTTATCCCGCGCCACCGAAACTGATTTGCTTGCGTGCATGGGCAGGCTTCCTTCAGCATACGATTCTCATGAAGGAAAAGCTTTGGAAAGTGATCCAACGGATGCTGCTGGTCTTTCCCTTGGCGATGTGCGTGGGGGGAGCCGCGGAAACTACGACAGACCAGCCGTCCCCCACCGCGGGAGAGATTCTCCAGCGAACCACAACAGTGTACAGCAATGCCCAGCAATATCAGGCGCTGGTCTACCGTCGCAAAATGCGCATCCGGGTGCTTCGCGATGGCGCATCGTCCGATGACTACAGGATCGATAGCACTTCATACCGAATCATCAATCTGAAGATCAGGGAGCCATTTAACATATATGCCGACCTGATGCAGTTTGGGGCGAATGACGATGCCGTAACCGAATCGGAATCCCATCCTGGCTTTGTCATGACAAAGGCAGGGCGTGACATGGGTCGTTTTGCCTACGCCGATGCTCCCAATGAGGCGCCTCCGCCCATTCCCGATGATCAATTCATGAGCCGGTTGCGAAACGGCCTGGAGGTCAGTGGCAAAACTCTGGTTGAATCGGCCCTCTTCACCCGCTTGGTGAACACGGACAAGGGGCTGGGCCTGGTGAATCCGGAATTGATCGGGGGCGAGATATTGGATGATCTCCCGGTCTACAAAATCGACGCCAAAACCAGCGATGGGACCTATATCACGGTTTGGATCGACAAGGCCAGCGGCTTGATCGTGCGCACCCTCGCCGGTTCCGGGACGGGGGTGGACACCCGGGACGTGGTTGAATGCATCTATAAGCAAACACTCACTCCCAAACTGACCGCGGATGATTTTAGCTTCAAAATACCGGACCGCCCCGATGACATCAACGCTTCGGTCATGGGGTTTTCGGAATTGACGAGGCTGAACTCATTCATTGCCACCCATTCCGCCCCGCCACTCCAGCCTGGTTCGCCCAGCACACCCTCCATCCCGTCTTCGCCTTCGGTGGCCCAGGCTGTGCGCACGCCACCGGCGAAACCCCTGTCCAGTGCCGATGCGTATCAGGCCTCCCAGAAACTGGGACAGGCCAGCGCGGTGGTCATCAGTGGCAATCACGATTCGCTCACCGGATTTACCGTCCGCAACCATGACGTCCTCTGTGTCGTGACCAATCTGCAGGCATTGCTGAACAACGATCAAATCACGGTCCGCAACCTTCAGGGGCAGGTGTTGCCGGTGCAGGGATATTTCGGCGCCGCGGGCCGGGACATTTTGCTGATTCGGCTGAGCAATCCTGCGACAGATCTGCCGGCGCTTGCCATCATGAAGGATACGCTCAAGACCGTCAAAACGGGCGAGCGGGTGATGATGATCGGAAACCGCCCCAGTGGCGGTCCCCAAACCGAGGTTGCCACCATTCGGACGATGGGGCCCAGCCAGATTGAAGTCGATGCGGCCTACTACCGTCCTGGTGGCAACGGCGGGCCCATCATCAGCGCGCAAACCGGGGAGGTCCTGGGTGTGACATCCTACTCCGACAGCAAGTCCATTCTGGTTCCGGACATGGCGTTTGCGAGTGATTCGGGCGTGTCAGCTGAAAGTACGCAGCCCGTTTGGGTGGGTTATCAGTTGGAAACCGTTTCAAAATGGGAAAGCATCGACCCGGCCCAGTGGCGGACGCAGATGCAAACAATCAAGGACTTTCGGGAAACTTCCATGATTTTATTGGCCCTGATCAAGTGCGATTTCAAAACTGCGAAAAAACTCCCCCGTGTGAGTCAGATCTTGGAACGCTACCAGAACCATATCAGTCTGGCGGGCATTTCTGAATCGGGCAAAAAGGACGAGGCGCGCACCTGCATCACTTTTCTTGCTTCCCTGGCGAACCAGGACGTGAAGGATCTTTCCCGGGAGACGTTTTATGACTATTTCCGGACCAATCAGCATTGGGACTACAATATCAATGCACAGATCAAACTTCGGGAACAAATCATCCAGTCCATGAGCAATCTTGATACGTGTGTCGGTAACCTTATGCTCCATTATAAACCCTGAGCCGAACCCTGGTCGCTGCCTTTGGAGCGCGCGGGGGGCAGACGTTGCTCCCCTCTGGGCCACCGGGTCGAACGATGTTATTTCCGTCCGGTCAGACCGCGTCGGACGGGAGGGAGCTGACCGCCAAAGTCACGGCTCGGCGCGCATCAAGGCGGAGGCCACAGGTTGGCCGGCCGGATTCCTTCCGGTCGCCGGGCCTAACCGCCCAGGGCCAGACCAAGTGCGGTGCCCAGGTGGTGGGAGCGGATCCCGTAGAAAGCGGCGAGATCGCGCACGCGCCCGGCGGCCGCGGCATCCCCGGGTGGCCGGGCGCGGATCGCGGCAATCATGAGGTTCTTGGCGGTGTGACCGGTGGAGACGAACTCAAAGACCTTGGTGCGGTAGCCCGCCCACTCGAGCAACTCGGCACGCAGCGCGTCGGTGACAAACTCGGCCTGGCGCTCCTGAAAGATGCCGTGCCGGAGTGCGCCGGCCAGAACCGGGGGTGCCGTCAGTTGGCGGCGGAGTTCGTGCTGGCAGCACGGCGCGACCACCAGCAGCCGCGCGCCAGCCGCGATGCCCCGGGCCAGCGCATCATCGGTGGCGGTGTCACAGGCGTGCAGAGCCACCAGCACGTCGAGCCCGGCCGGGGTGGCGGTGGCGATGTCGCCGGCGACAAAGCGCAGATTGGCCAAGCCGTGTTGGCGGGCGGCTTGGTTGCACAACGCCACCAACTCGGGGCGCCGCTCCACGCCGGTGACGTCAAGCGGAGGTCCGGGACGGGCGGCCAGCGCGAAGGTCAGGTAGCCTTTCCCGCTGCCCAAGTCCGCGATGCGCAGCGGATCGGCGCCGGGGCCCGGAAATGCCTCGGCCAGCAGGTGCTCCATCAGCTCGCTGAATTTCTGGATCTGATGAAACTTGTCCGCCATGCCGGCGGCCGGCCGGCCGTGGGCGTTGGTGACGCCGAGAGTTTGCAGCCATGGGGCGTCGCCGGGGATCGGGTGCGCCTTGGGCAGGTCATGGGCCGGCGCGGGGCCGGTGGCCGCGGCGGCGTGGGCCTTGAGCGAGAGCCGGGCGGAGCCGTCGGCGCGAACCTCGAGCTGCGCGGACTGGCTCCGGGTGAGGAGATGCGCGTCGAGAAAATCGGCGCCGATCAGCGGTTCCAGCAGGGCGAGGGCCTCCGCGGGCGGGAGGTTTTTCGTGGTGTCGCGGGTGGCGTGCCGCCAGACGAGCGAGAGGCGGGGGCCGGCCTTCAGCATCACCGGCCGCCCGATCACCTGGCGCAGGGAGCCGTCGGCGCCGCGGTGTTTGCCGAGGGTGAGCCGGAGCAGGCTGCCGTCGTGCGCGCTGGCGCGCAGCAGGCCGAGAAAGCGTTCGCAGGCGTCGTGCATGCGGTCGGCCCGGGGCCGCCCTAGACGTTGAACTCCGGCAGCCGCCACAGGGCCTGCCCGTGCCGGAAGGTGGCGATGACATCCTCCGGGGTGACGCGGGTGACGACGGAGGCCACGAGGTTCCGGGTGGCGCGCAGGTGCGGGTGGAAGAAATCCAGCACGGTGAAGTCGGCCGGGAGTCCTTTTTCGAGCGCACCGAAATGGTCATTGCCCAGCACCGGGCGGATGTTGCTGGTCACCATCCGGAGGATGGCCGCCGGATCGGGCCCGCCGGCTTCGCCGGACTGCGCGCGGGCGAGTTTGTAGGTAAAGTCGAGTTCGGCAAAAAGATTGGGGCTGTTGAGCATCACGTGGCCCGTGCCGAGCAGGAGGTTGACCCCCGAGGCGAGCAGGGCGGCGACCGGTGGCAGCGGCCGGCCCAGGGCGGCGTCGGCCCGGGGATTGAGCACAGCGGTCCGGCCGCTGCGGGCGAGGCGCTCGATCTCGGCCGCGTTGGCGTCGTTGAGATGGACGATGAGCTGGGGGTCGAACTGCGCCAGCGCCCGCGCGAGATCATCCTGCCCCGTGCGGGCGACCGAGGCGGCGCGGCCGGCGGCGTCCTCGAGGCAGTGGACGGCGCGCAGGCGGTGGCGTTCGGTGGTGACCGTGCGGATTTCGGCCCAGGCGGGATCGGTGAGATCATTCATGGTCTCACCCGAAAATCCGTCGGCGAGGGCGAGCAGCGCGATCAGTTCGTTCCGGGCCGGCTCGGGAAGCGGGGCGAGGTTGGCGGCGAGTTCCTCGGGCGAGAAATAGCCGCCGGCAAACTGGCCGAGGATGATTGAGTCGAGACCGGTCTCCTTGGCCGCTGCGCGCAGCAGCTTGGAGCCGTCGGGACCCTGTTCGCGAAAATCGATGTGCCGCATGGTGCCGGAACGGGCCATGTAGAGCAGGTGGCCGACGACATGCTGGTAGAGTTCGGGTGGCGGCAGTTCGGCGAACATGCGGTGCTGCAGGCCGTCCGGACGCGCCAGCGCCTCGCCGGGCGTCAGGCCGGTGGCGGCGTCCGGCAGCGGGCTGCCCCCGATGTGCGTGTGGCCGTTGGTCAGTCCGGGCAGGATCACCAGGGCGCCGGCGTCGAGCTCGCGGACAGGCGGGCCGAGGTCGATCGCGGAGATGGTGTCGCGCTCCCAGGCGAAGCGGTCGCAGTGGTGCGGGGTGAGCTCGGGGCCGACGAGGATGATGCAGTTGCGCAGGTTGGGCATGACGAAGGGGGTCAGGGCAGATACTCGGCGGTCATGGCTTGGCTGACCGTGACCCTGCCCTTGGGGAGGATGCCGAGGGACTCGAGCTGGTCGATCTGCGTTTGAAAACGCTCCGGGGTGATGCGCCCAACCTGGGCGGGGCCGCTGCTGGGATCGTGGCCCGTGACGAGCCGGCCGTCGATGATCAGCTGCCGGGAGGCCGCCAGAAAATCGTCGGTGTTGTCGTGGTTCGCGGCCTTGAGCGCGGCGTGGGCGGGCGCGGGGTCGCCGGCGAGATAGTCTTGCCAGCCGTGGATGGAGGCGCGGAGGAAGGCGCGCAGCTCGGCCGCATGGGCGCGGGCGAACTTCGGGCTGGTGATGAGCACGGCGTAGGCCCGGAACCCGGCGTCCCAGGTCGCCAGGAACCGAGGCGGCTGCCCGCCGGCCTGCACCACGTGGTAGGGCTCCGCGATGGAGTAGCCCTGCTGGACGGCCTCCCGGTCCGCGATCAGGGCGGCGACGGAGAAGTTCTGCGGCACGACGCTGAAGTCGATGTGGTATTTGTTCTTCAGATACGGCAGGAACGCCCACTCGGGCCGGGCGATGATGGTCCGGCCCTGGAGGTCCTCGAAGCGCCGCACCGGGCTGGCGGCGTTAACCAGCAGGCCCGACGGATCGTCCTGAAACACAGCGGCGATCTGGAGTACGGGCACGCCCTCGGCCTGCTGGAGCAGGGTGTTGGTGCTGTCGGCCTGCCCGACATCGGCCTGCCCGGTGGCGATCTTCTGCAGCACAAAGGCGTTGGGCCCGCCGGGCACGATCGAGACGTCGAGCCCTTCCGCCCGGTAGAAGCCGCGGGCCAGCGCCTGATAGAACCCGCCATGTTCCGGCTCGGCCACCCAGTCGAGCTGGAGACTGAGCTTGAACGGGGCCGGCGTCGCGGGGGCTTCGGCGGACGGGGCCGCCGGCTTTCGCGCGCAGCCGGCCGCGCCCAGCGCCGCGGCGCTGGCGAGGAGGCAGAAGGAAAGTCGGGTGGTCATGGGTCGGGGGCGGCCGGACTGGGGGGGCGCGAAAGGTGTCCATGCAACCGCTTTCCCGGCGGTTAGCTAACAAAAAATGCGAGGCGGCTGGCGGCGGGTGCGGCCGGCCTCAGTTGTCCTTCCGGTCCGGGGCCTCGTGCCAGCGGGCCAGCGCGAACCGGCTCAGGACGAGCACGCCGGCGACGAAGACAAAGCCCAGCCCACAGGTGATCGCCGCGGTGGCGAACAGGGCGGGATATTTCGCCTGGCTGCTGTAGATGATGGCTTGAAACCCCAGCCCGCCGCCGTTGCCCGCCGAACTGCCGGCGGTGTAGTCGCCGACCAGCGCCCCGATCGGCGCGAGCGTCGCGGCGATGCGCAGGCCGGTGAAGAAATACGGCAGCGCCGCCGGGATCCGCAGCAGGCGGAGCTCCTGGCCGCGCCGCGCCCGGTAGAGCCGGAATAGCTCGACGAGCTGCCGGTCGGTCGACACCAGCCCCTGGGTCGTGTTCACCACCAGCGGGAAAAAGCAGATGAGAAACGTGATGACCGTGACGCTCTTCAGGCCGGGTCCGACCCACAGCACCAGGATGGGCGCCACCACCACCACCGGCATCAGCTGCAGCATCATCAAATAGGGATAAAGGCTGACCCGCATCAGCGGTGACAGCGAGAGGCCGAGCGCCGCGAACACGCTCACCGTCACGGCCAGGAGGAAGCCGAGCGTCGCCCCCTCGGTCGTGTTGAGCGTGGCGCGGGCGAGTTCGGGGCCGTTGGCGAGCAGCGCCCGCCCGATCGCCTCCGGCGCGGGCAGCAGAAACCGCAGATCCGGCGGCATCACGGCGCGCACGCCATACCACAGGGACAGGAACAGGACGCCCGTGAGCACCGGCAGCAGGATTTTGGCGGCGGGGCGCGGCATGTCAGGCGGGGACGGCGGCGGGGGCCACGCTCCGCAGGCGCCGGGAAATCCGGACCACCAATTCCTGGTAGGCGGGCGTCAGCCGCGTGTCGGCGGTGCGCGGGTAGGGGAGCGGCACCGCGAACTCCTCCGCGAGCCGGCCGGGTCCGGCGGAGAGGACCACCACGCGGTTGGCGAGGAAGACCGCCTCGGCGACGGAGTGGGTGACGAAGAACGCGGTCCAGGCCTGCTGCGCCCGGATGGCGAGCAGTTCCTCGTTGAGCCGTTCGCGCGTCATTTCGTCGAGGGCGCCGAAGGGTTCATCGAGCAGCAGGAGCTTGGGCTCGAGCGTGAGGGCGCGCGCGAGGGAAACCCGCATCTGCTGGCCGCCGGACAGCTGCCGGGGCAGATAATCCGAACGGTCGGCCAGACCCGTGAGGGCCAGCGCCCGGTGGCGCGCCGCCGTCCGCGCCGCCGCCGGGACACCGCGCAGGCGCTGCGGCAGCTCCACGTTTCCGGCCACGGTCAGCCACGGCAGGAGCGTCGCGTCCTGAAACACAAAGGCCAGCTCCGCGGCCGCCTGCTCCGGATCGCGGCCGGCGACAGTCAGGGTGCCTTCGCTCACGGGACTGAGGCCGGCGATGAGGCGGAGGAGGGTGGACTTGCCGCAGCCGCTCGGACCGATCAGTGCGACAAAGTCGCCCGGTTGCGCCGCGAACGAAATGTCGGCGAGCACGTCCGGCCCGTCGCCAAAGCGCTTGGCGACCTCGCGAAACTCAACGATGGGAGAAGGCGGCGGCATGCGTTGGGCGCCACCCAAACCGCCCGGGCGCCCGACTGCAACCGCGGAGCGGGGCGGGTCAAACCGGCTTGCGCTGGCACAATGTCATTTACTGTGGGTTTAGTGCCGACCCCGGGAATGGATCTGGCAGTTCAAAATGAAGATTGCCCGCGAGCAGGAAGATGATCGCGCGGAAGTTGCGGATGGAGCGGAAGCCGCGGGATTTGCGCTTGGCC
>CAIQQB010000172.1 GCA_903873805.1 uncultured Opitutia bacterium
CAAGCCATCAAGGCGGACGCACGCGGCTTCCGTCGCTTCGCCAATTACCGCGTCCGCATCCTCTTCTTTTGTGGCAAGCTTGACCTCAGCCTCCATTCGCCATCAGCTCAAACCCACACGATTTCCTGAAGAACCAAAAAAATGCCGGTCAGATTGCCGCCAGTTTCGAACGCATCAACGCCGAGGCTGGTGACGCTGCTGGGGATCGAGATGCCGGTCAGGCTGGAGCAGGCGCAAAACGCCAGCTGGCCGATGCTGGTGACCCGATTGCCGAGCGAGACGTTGCTCAGGCTGGTGCAATGATCGAACGCCTGTTCCTGGAGACTGGTGACGCTGTTCCCGATGACGACGCTTTTGAGGTTGGTGCAGGATTCGAATGCTTCATCACCGATGCTGGTGACGCTGTTCGGAATCGTAACGCTGGTCAAACTGGTGCATCCCAGAAATGCACTTAGACCAATGCTAGTGACACTGTTCGGGATCGTGACGCCTGTCAGACTGGTGCAATTTAAGAATGCACTTAGACCGATGCTGGTGACGCTGTTCCCGATCGTCACATTGGCCAGGTTGGTGCAGGCATCGAACACTTGACCCCCGAGGCTGGTGACACTGTTGGGGATCGTGGCATTAGTCAGGCTGGTGCAGGATTGGAACGCACTGGTTCCGATACTCGTGACACCGTTGGCAATCGTGAGATTGGTCAAACCGCTGCAGTTTTCGAACACCCCATCCCCGAGGCTGGTGACGCTGCTGGGGATATTGATGCTGGTGAGGTTGCTGCAGCCAGTGAACGCACCAAGCCCGACACTGGTGACACTACTGGGGATCGTGACAACAACCAGATTGGTGCAGCCGAGGAAAGCGTAGGTGCCGATGCTGGTGACGCCGTTGGGAATGGTGTAATTCCCGCTCTGGCCGCAGGGGAAGAGGATGAGCGTGGTCTGGTTCAGGTCGAACAAAACCCCGGCCAAACTGCTGTAGGCGGGGTTGCCTGGATTGACGTTGATCGCGGTCAGACTGCTGCAACCGGTGAAGGTCTGGCTTCCGATGCCGCTGGCACCGCTTGAGAGGGAGACACTGGCCAGATTGGTGCAGTAACCGAACACATTGCTTCCAAGGCTGGTGACACTGCTGGGAATCGTGATGGCGGTCAGCCCGGTACAATCCGAGAACGCAGTGGTTCCAAGGCTGGTGACGCTGCCGGGGAACGTGACAGCGGTCAGGTTGGTGCAGTCGGAGAATGCCGAGCTGCCGATGCTGGTGACACCGCTCGGGATGGCGTAACTCCCGCTCAAACCACTCGGAGCCAGGATGAGCGTGGTTTGGTTCAGGTTAAACAAGACCCCGCCCAAACTGCTATAGGTGGGATTGCCTGGATTGACATTGATTGCGGAGAGTCTGCTGCAATTATAAAAGGCACTGGATCCGATGCCGATGACGCTGCTGGGGATGGTGAGGGTGCTCAGATTGGTACAACCCGCGAACGCCATGGTTGCGATGCTGGTGACGCCGCTGGGAATGGTGTAGCTTCCGGTCAAGCCACCAGGGTATACGAGAATCGAGGTTTGATTCTTGTTGAACACGACCCCGCCCAAACTGCTCAAAGTGGGATTGCTAGAGTTCACGTTGATCGCGGTCAGATTACTGCAACCGGCGAACGCACTGGTTCCAAGGCTGGTGACACTGCTGGGAATGGTGACACTTTTCAGGCTGGTGACGCCAGCAAACGCCGAACCTCCGATTTTGGTGACGGCAATGCCGGAAATGGTGCTGGGGATGGTCACATTGCCACCGGTGCCGGTGTAGCCCGTGATGGTGAACGAGCCGCTGGAGTACGAGGTATTAAATTGGGCGCGCGCCAAGGTGGGCAGGACCAATAGCATCAGTCCCAAAGCGAAAAGGCGGATCAGGCTCCGGTTGGTCTTCATGCGAGGATCAGATGCGATAGGTTGCAATTGATGCAGATTTCATTGGATTCTTGCGGGCGCGCAGCAAATGCGGGTCGGGCCAGCGTCAGGGTGATTGAGGCACGGCGGGGGGAGCCGGCCGGTCCCGGACTCAAATGCTGGCCCCGCCGGTCATCCGGTCCAACGCCAATTGATCCGGCTCCGCTCATCCCTTCTTCTTGTACACCGTCGCCGGGTCGAACAGCCGCGGCGCGGTGTAGGCCAGCGGGAAGGCCGGGTCGTCGAGGGCCGCCAGCTTGCGGTAAAAGCAGGACTTGTATCCGTTGTGGCAGGACGCGTTGGCCGGGCCGGACTGCGTGACCTTGAGCAGCAGCACGTCCTGGTCGCAGTCGGTGAAGAGCTCCTGCACCACCTGCACGTTGCCCGACTCCTCGCCCTTGACCCAGAGCTTCGAGCGCGAACGGCTCCAGTAGGTGGCCTTCCGCGTGCGCAGGGTGTGGCCGAGCGACTCGGCGTTCATGAAGGCGAACATCAGCACCTCGCCGGTCGTGGCCTCCTGCGTGATGCAGGGGATGAGACCGTCGGCGCCGAATTTCGGCTGCAGCGTCTGGCCGAGCTCGATCTCGGCGGTGGTGGTGCGGGCGGGAAACGTGGGTTGGCTCATGGGAAAGGGGTCAGGCGGTCGCGTCGGCGGCGAGCTTCCGCAGGTAGTCAAAGCTGTAGAGGCCGGTGCGGTGGCCATCGCTGAAGCTGAAGCAGATCGCGTAGTTGCCGACCTGCTGCCAGCCGAGGACGGTCACGCCGGGAAAGGTCTTCGGGCCGTCGCCGCCATACTGCCGGCCGAGGATGTCGCGCTCGCCCTGGGTCTCGGCGCTCGGCGAGGCCGCCCGGAGCCGCTCCATCGGGTGGTAGGTCTCGGTGCCGTCGCTCCAGGCGATTGCGACCTCGGGGCCGATGAGCTGGATGTTGACGGGCGTGTGCATGGCGGGAGGGAAGGCTACGCCGCGGAGGCCCGGCAGGAAAGCACTTTTTGCTCGCGCGGGCGCCCGCGGGCCCGTGGCCTTGCCGGATGCTCGTCCACACCGTCTTCTTCTACCTGCGGCCCGGCCTGACGCCGGCGGAGCGGGAGTTGTTCCGCCGCGAGGGCTTGGAAGCGCTGCGCGCCATCCCCTCGCTCACGGCCTACCATGTGGGCGCCCCGGCCCCGGTGCCGCCCCGGCCGGTGATCGACGCGAGCTACGACTTCGCCATCACCTGCGTGTTCGCCGACCTCGCCGGGCACGTCGCCTACCAGACGGATCCGCGGCACCTGGCGTTTGTCAGCCGCTTCAAGGCCTGCTGGGACCGGGTGCAGATCTACGACGCCGCCTAGGCCTCACGGGGCCGCGGCGCGCCGCCGCGCCTCGTCCAGCCGCCGGCGCGCCTCGGCGTCGCCGGGCGTGAGCCGGAGGACCGCCTCGTATTCCGCCGCCGCGGCGGTGAACCGGCCCTGGGTGTCGAGCAGCCGGGCCAGGTTGTAGTGCGCATTTGGATACTCCGGGCGGAGCCGGAGGGCAGCGCCGAATTCGGTCTCCGCCTCCGGCAGCCGGTTCAGCTGGTAAAGCGCCAGGCCCAGGTTGTTCCGGGCTTCGGGGTCGGCGGGCCGGAGCCGCAGGGCCTGCCGGAACTGGTCCGCCGCGTCGGCTGGGCGGCCCGCCTGCAGGAGCGCGTTGCCCAGATTGTAGTGCGTGCCGGCGGCGGCGGGATCGAGGGCGAGAGCCTGCTGCAACCGGGCGACGGCCTCCGCGGTTTGGCCGGCCTGCAGGAGGGCGAGGCCCAGGTTGCCGGCCGTCCTGGCGTTGGCCGGAATCAGGCGGAGGGCCGCCTCAAAGTGGGTGATCGCGTCGGCCGGCCGTCCGGCCTGGAGCTGGAGGGCGCCGAGATTGTTGTGGGCGGGCGCCAGCCGGGGATCGAGTAGCAGCGCCTGTTCGTAGCTCGCGGCGGCTTCCGCGGTCCGGCCCGCCAGCGCGAGGGTGCGGCCGAGATCGTAGTGGGCGGCGGCGGAGTCGGGCCGGAGCCGGATGACCTGGGCGAATTCGGCGGCGGCGGCCTCGCTGCGCCCGGCTGCGAGGAGGGCGTCGGCCAGGCTGCGGTGGGTTTCAGGCAGGCCGGGCGCCAGCTGGGCCGCCTGCGATAGGCTGGCAATCGCCTCCGGCCAGCGTTGCTGCGCGGCCTGGATGTGGCCCAGATTTTCATAGGCGACCGGATTGGGCCCCGCGACCGCCAGCACGCGGTTGAACAACGTTTCGCCATCCCGCCAGAAACCCAGCTGACACGCGGCAGCAACCGCATAGGCGGGTAGCAGCGCTGATGTCAGCAGGGCCAGGCCGCGGATCCGGCCCGGCCGGTCCCGGGCCCAGGCGGCGGCGCCCCAGACGAGCATCACGAAAATCCCGATCAGCGGCACATAGGTGTAGCGGTCGGCCCTCGCCTGCGAACCCACCTGCACCAGCCCGCTCACCGGCACGAGTGTGCCGAGAAACCAGCACCAGCCGAAGGCCAGCCAGGGCTGGTCCCGGCGACGGAGCCAGACCCAGGCCGACACGCCGAGCAGCAGGGCCGCGGCCCCGGCGGTCTGCCAGACCGGAATGGAGGCCGGATAGGGGTAGAAGGCGGTGAGCCCCGCCGGCCAGATAGTGGCGCCGAGGTAGCTGACCGTGGCCCCGGCCGCGTTTTCGAGCCGCAATAACCAGGGCAGACGGGCCAGGGCGGACACCGCCTCGCCCTCGCGCTGGGCCGCGAGAGTGATGATCGCCGAGCCGGCGGCCAGGAGCAGGAAGGGAAGTTTCTCCATCAGCAATTGGGCACACGACCGGTCGGGTCTCCGGCCGAGGGGCCAGACGTCGAGCAGAAGCAGGGTGCAGGGCAGGGTGACCAGCATCGGCTTGGCCATCAGGCCGAGCGCAAACAGCCCCAACGCCGCAAGGTAGCGCCACGCCCGCCCCCGGCGGACCCAGCCGACATAGGCCCAGATTGTGAGCAGCCAGAGGAGGGTGCTGAGGACGTCCTTGCGTTCGGCGATCCAGGCCACCGACTCGACGTGGAGCGGATGCCAGGCGAACAGCGCCGCCACCACGGCGCTGCGCCAGAGCGCGCCGGTGAGAGAGCGCAGCAGGCCGAACAGCAGGACGGCGTTCAGGGTGTGCAGCGCGGCGTTGACCAGATGCGGCGGCCCGGGATCCAGCCCCCACAGCGTGCAGTCGAGCATGTGCGAGAGCCAGGTGAGCGGATGCCAGTTGGCCGAATGCGTCTGGGTGAAGGCCCAGGTGACATTCGCCCACCTCAGCCCGGACGACACGGCCGGATTGCCGGTGACGTATTCGTAATCGTCATAATGGACCCAGCCGAAGTGTCGGGCGGGCCCGTAGAGTGCGAGCGTCCCCAGTGCCAGGGCGAGCACGACTAGGCGTGCGCGTGGGCCTTGGGAGGATGGGGTCACGGGTTTCATTCAGACAGCCCGCCCCGGCGGGCCAAGGAAATTTGACGGTCAGCGGGCGGTTGGTCGGGGCGGAATGCCAGCGGGCTGGGCGGGGGTGTTTGCGGCCGGGGCGATGTCCGCCGGCACATAGCTCGTGTCCCGGCAGGCCCGGCCCGCCTGATAGCCGGTCAGTTCCTCGCGGAGCGCCGCGGCGAGGTGGTCGTCGCCTCGGGCGATGGCCAGATCAAGGCCGCGCCGGGCGGTGCTGACCGCTTCCTCCCATTGGCCGGCTTCCGCCAGCGCGGCCGCCAGGGTGTCCAGGGCGGCGGCCGGATCGTCGTTGGTCAGCCCGGCCTCCCGGGCGAGCGTGACGGCCCGGGCTCCGTTGCGAAACGCCGGATCGGGGCAGGTTGCGAGCACCCAGGCCAGGTTGTTCAGGGCGAGGGTGAACTGCGGATTCAACTGGAGCGCCCGCTGATACTGCTCGATGGCGGCCGCCACCCGGCCGCGTTGCAGGAGGGCCAGGCCAAAATTGGTCCGAATGCCGTAGTGCTCGGGGTTGAGTTCGACGGCGGTCCGATACTGCTCGATGGCGGCGTCGATCTCACCCCGGTCAAACAGCGCCAGACCCAGCGTACCGCGCGCCTCCGCCCAGTCCGGCTTGAGCTCGACCGCTCGGCGGCATTGGACGACCGCCTCGTCGAACCGGCCGCGGCCGAGCAGCAGGGTGCCGTAGTCCTGGTGGTAGTCGGCGGCATCGGGCCGGATCTCCACGGCCCGGCGGTAATGTTCCATTGCCTCGTCGTTGCGCCCCTCGGCCGAAAGGGCGAGCGCGAGGCAGCCGTGGGCGAGCGCGTTGGCCGCCGGATCGGTGCAGGCCAGCGTATGGGTCCACAGGGTTTCGCTGTCGCGCCAGAAGGCGGTCTGGGCGCGGGCCGCCACCAGCAGCGGTGGCAGGACCAGGACGGCCGCCGCGCCCACGACGAGCTGGCGGACCCGGCGGCCGGCGGCGAAGTCGGCCGCGGCCCAGGCGATCAGGACCGTCACGCCGATCTGCGGCAGGTAGGTGTAGCGGTCGGCCCGCGCCAGCGCGCCGGCCTGGACCAGGCCGAGGACGGGCACCAGCATTCCCAGATACCACAGCCAGCCGGTGGCCAGGGCCGGTTGGTCGTGCCGCCGGCGAAAGACCCAGGCAGAAACGGCGGCCAGCAGCGTGAGCGCCGCGAGGACGGTCGCGGCCGGCAGTCCGGCCTTGGGGTGGGGATAGAAGGCCGCGAGGCCGGCCGGCCAGACCAGCTGACCGAGGTAGGCGGCGGCGGAGACCGCGGCGTTTTCGAGGCGGAGGGGGAGCGGCAGCCGGTCCAGCGGGATGATCGCCTCGCGGTTGGCCAGGACCGAGGCGGCCGACGCCGCGACCGACAGCGCGAGCAGCGGAACCTTTTCCAGCAGCAGCCGCGACCAGGGCACCGTCCCCGTTCGGCCGAGCGGCCAGCGGTCGAGGAGCAGCAGCACGCCGGGCAGGGTGACCAGCATCGGCTTGGCCAGCAGGCCCAGCGCGAAGAGCAGCGCGACAAGTGCGTAGTTATGAAATGAATACGGACGCCGGGCGTAGCGGGCGTAGGCCGCGACGGTGAGGAGGAAGAGGACGGCGCTGAGCACATCCTTCCGCTCGGACACCCAGGCGACCGATTCGACCCGCAGGGGGTGGAGGGCGAAGACCGCGGCGACCCAGGCGCTGGGCCAGAGCCGGCGGGTCAGGTTGTGCAGCACCAGGAAAAGCAGGAGGACGGCCAGGGTGTGCAGGAGGACTGACGTGACCTCGCTTTTTTGAGCCACCTTGAGTGACAGTCTGGGCCACGAAAGGACCCAGATATGAAAGGCAAAAGATACCCAACCGAAGACAAG
>CAIQQB010000173.1 GCA_903873805.1 uncultured Opitutia bacterium
GCGGCGGCGGCGGGGGCGGGGCCGCCGGCTCGACCTTTGGCATCGACGGCGTGCCGGCTGCCGCTCCGGCGCTAGCCGACGTCCAAGCCGCTTTCTCCTCAGCCGCGGTTGAGTCCGGCGTGACCAGCGCCTCCTACCGCATCCCGGTCGCCTCCACCGTCCTCAGCGACAACACCCCCCAGAAGGTCGGCATCGCGTCCGTCCGGCTCGCCGCCACCCTGCAGGACGAGTCCACCCCGCGCCTGCTCGAGGCCGCCTTCCTCAGCGCCTCCGTCAAAAACACCAGCGAGGTTCCGTTCCTCGCCGGCCCGATGAACACTTTTCTCGACGACGCCTTCATCGCCACCAGCAGCCTCAAGACCGTCATGCCCGCCGAGAAGTTTGCGCTGACCCTCGGCGCCGACGAGGGCCTCGCCGTCAAGCGACGGCTCGTCAACCGCCTGACCGAACAGACCGGTCTCACCGGAAAATACACCCGCATCACCTACGAATATCTGGTGACCGTGACGAACAACAAGCGGACGCTGTCCCATCTGGTCTTCCGTGAGCCGCTCCCCCTCTCGCGCAACGAGAAGATTGTGGTGAAGCTCGACACCCCGGCCGAGCGAGAGGTCGGCACCCCCGACAAACCCGGCCGCGAGGTCACCCGCGAGGAGGGCAGCCAGCTCGTCTGGCGCGTGGACCTCAAGCCCGGCGAGAAGCGTGAGATCCCGCTGAAATTCTCCGTCGAATACCCCAACGACCTCGCCGTCACCGGCCTCGAATAAAGCTCCGCTGCCATCGTTCTTGTTCTCCTCCAGCCCGCCAACCTGAACCCGAGGAGACCGAGCAAGAGAACGAGAACGATTCTCCGACCTTAGACATTAGTCATTAGACCTTAGTCCTTCCTGTCCCCCGCCCATGAAAATCACGCCTCTCTTCCGCCCTCTGGCTCTGGCCTGCTTCAGCCTTCATCTTTCAGCCTTCAGCCTTTCTGCCGCCGCCGCCCTTCCCGTGGAATCGCAGCTCACCGCCGCGACCGTCTACGCGGACCGCGCCGTCGTCACCCGCACCGCGGAGCTCGACAGCCTCGCCGAGGGTGAACACGAGCTGACTTTCGAGAACCTGCCGTCCGCCCTCATGGACGATTCGCTGCAGGTCACCGCCCACGGCACCGCCCAGGCCACGATCCTCGACGTCAACGCCCGCAACACCTTCCTCGAAGCCCAGCCCGACCCGCGCGTGAAAGAGCTGGAGGACCAGCTCAAGGCCCTCGCCCGCGAACATCGCGGTTACGACGACCGCGCCACCATCCTCAGCCAGCAGCGCGACTTCCTGCTGAAGATCCAGACCGCCGCCACCACTCCCGTCAGCGGCACCAAGGACGTGCCCATCACCCGGCCCGGCCTCGACGACTGGACCAAACTGCTCGCGTTCTCCGAGGATAATCTCCGCAAGCTCAACACTGAATCCGAGGACCTCGATATCAAGCGCGATGACTTGCAGGCCAAACAAACCGCCCTCGAGCAGCAGCTCAACCAGCTCCGCAACGGCGGGCCTTCCGTCTCCGGCGGCGTCCGGCCCGCTCCCGTCCGCAACCGCAACGTCAAGACGGTCACCGTCCGTCTCGCCGTCACCTCCCCCGGCCATCTCTCGCTCGCCCTCGCCTATGGCGTGCGCGGCGCCTCGTGGGCGCCCTCCTACGACGCCCGCCTCCACACTGGCGCGGACAAACCCGCCGTCGAGCTGTCTTACTTTGGCAACGTCCGCCAGAACACCGGTGAAGACTGGAAGGGGATCGCGCTCACGCTCTCCACCGCCCGCCCCAGCCTTGGCGGCGGCGCACCCGAGCTCCGCCCGTGGGTGCTCGATGAAGTCCCGCAGGTGTCCGCGATGGCTGTCGGCACTGCTTTGGGCTCGAGTCCCGGCAGTGCAAATACCGGCGGGCTCATGCAGAATTTTGCCATGAGCAATGCCGGAATGAGCAACACCCTCATGGTCAATGGCGCCAATACTTACACGGGCGGCACCACGGTTAATGGCGGATCCTTGGTCATGGATAAGGACGCCTCCTACGCCGCTGCCGCCGTCGAGTCCGGCGTCACCAGCGCCTCCTACAAGATCGCCGGCACTTCCACCGTCCTCAGCGACAACACCCCGCAGAAGGTCGGCATCACCACCGGTCAGTTTCCCGCCCGCCTCCAATACCAGGCGGTCCCGCGCACCCTCGAGGCCGCGTTTCTCAGCGCCTATGTCACCAACACCGGCGAGTTCCCCTTCCTCGGCGGCCCGATGAACACGTTCCTCGACGACACCTTCATCGCCGCCAGCAGCCTCAAGACCGTCATGCCCGGCGAGAAATTCAACCTCGCCCTCGGGGCCGACGAGGGCATCGCCGTCAAGCGCCGGCTCGTCAACCGTGTCAACGAACAGACCGGCTTCACCAACAGCGGCGTCCGCGTCACCTATGAATTTCTCGTCACGGTGACGAACAATAAGAAGACCCAGGAGCGCTTCGTCTTCAAGGAACTCCTCCCCGTCTCGCGCAACGAGAAGATCGTCGTCACCCTGCTCGCCCCCGCCGAGCGCGACCTGCTCACCCTCGCGCAGGTGGCCTCCGACGGCGAGTTTCCCAAGCCCGGCATCACCAAGGAGGAGGACGGCAAGCTCGTCTGGCGCGTGGACCTCAAGCCCGGTGAGAAACGGGAGTTCCCGCTGAAGTTCACGGTCGAATACCCGCAGGATTTCCCGATCACCGGTCTGGAATAGCCGAACGGCCCGACCTTCCCGGGGAGCGCCTGCGTCTCGCAGGCTGTTCCCGGCGTCCCGCCGGGAATTCCGGAGACGTCGGCGGGACGCCGACGCCAGCACCCGGGATGGGTGCGCTCCCCGGGAAAGGGAAAACCTGGGCGAACGACTTGGCGCGAAACTGATGTGCCCGACGCCGCGGGAAAACCGATCGCGGGCTTGCGAATCGGGCCTGGCCCGCCATGGTTCCGCTCTCCCATGAAAGCCCTTCCCTTCGCCTGCCTGTTCCTCGCCATGTTCTCCTTCCTCCGGGCCGATCCCCTCAAGGTCGGTGACACCGCCCCCGCGGTCAGCGGGACCACTGACACCGGCACCACCCTCAATCTGGCCGACGTCTACAAGGCCAACCCCTACACCCTCATTTATTTCTATCCCAAAGCCGGCACCTCCGGCTGCACGAAACAAGGCTGCTCGCTGCGCGATGGCTTCACCGAACTCACCAAAAAAGGCGTCGCGGTCGTCGGCGTCAGCACCGACACCGTCGAGGCCCAGAAAAAGTTCAAGGAGGAGAACAAATTCCCCTTTCCCCTGATCGCCGACACCGAGAAGAAAGTCATCAAGGCTTTCGGCCAGAGCGGCCTGCTGTTTGCCAGCCGCGAGGCCTACCTGATCAAGGGTGGCAAGATCATCTACAAAGACACCGGGGTGACCACCCAGCAGGCGGAAAACGTCCTCAATTTCCTCTCTCGCGAAGCGGCCACCGCTGCGCCTTCGAAGTGAGCGAGCGCAGGATAAGGTCATGAGGCGGCGGCGAGCGCAGCGCGTGTCGTGTCCCCACAGGTATATCGATTCGGATCGAGGTTCCGGCGGTAAGCCAGGTCGTTGACCTGGCTTTGCCGAACGGAGCCAGCTCCACGAGCTGGCCTAAAACTCAGAATCAGCCAACGGGCGCCGCGTTCACAACTCCTCGTCGGCCACCGCCCCGAGCAACCCCGCCCTCGGGTCCGCGCGCACCCGGGCCAGCCAGTCGGTGATCAGCGGCTCGCCGCGGCCCTCCGGCCACGGCGCGGCCACCAAGTCGATCAGGTGCAGCGCCCCGTCCGTCCCGCGCACGAAGTTGCGCGCATGCAGGTCCGCCACCAGCCACGGCCGGCCGCCGAGAAAGAACAGTCGCGGGTGGTCGCGGTCGGCCCGCAGAAACCGCGATGGGATCTCGATCAGCGCCGGCGGCAGCAGCCCCGAAACGTCGTCCCCCTGCGGCAGCGGATCCCCGAGCGTCTGCTTGGCCACCACAATGCCCTCGGGCGTCACGCCCACCACCTCCGTCGCCAGGCCGCCGAGCACCTGGATGAGCCAGAGTTTTTCCAGCAGCTCGCGGTAGTCGCCCAGCCGCGCCTCGGCGCTCCGCACGGTCTCGTCCCCGGCCCGGAAGGCAAACGCGCTCCCGATGTGCCGGTCGCCGCTCGGCCGGTAAAACTTGTAGACCGAACCCCCGTCCGCGAGCGCCGCAAACGCCCAGGCCTCGACTCCGCCGCCGATGCGCTGCAGCCGCGGGTTGGCCTCCTCCAGCGGATTCTCCGCCTCGTCCGGAAAACCGAAAAAGCCCAGGGTCCGCAGCGGCAGCAGCGTGCGCCAGCCGCGGATGGCCGCACCCAGCGCCGCCCAGTCCGGCCCGGCCCCCTCCAGCAGGCTTACTTCGTCCTCGGCGATGACGACGAGATCGCGGCCCGGATCTGCGCCAACACCGCATTCGGCCGCCGCCGCGCAGAGGCGATCGAGCGCCGCCAGTCGTCGCTCGTGATCGTCCTGAAGGGCGCCTCGCTCGGCCGCGCTCGGGAGCTGTCGGCCGCGGACGCAGGTCGGGGCGCCGGAGAAGAGGTCTTGCATGATTCGGCCATGCGCGGACGGTCGCGTCCGGCCGGGAAAATGGC
This sequence comes from uncultured Opitutia bacterium, assembly GCA_903873805.1. Lineage (GTDB taxonomy): Bacteria > Verrucomicrobiota > Verrucomicrobiia > Opitutales > Opitutaceae > CAIQQB01. The sequence continues at coordinate 4,659 of CAIQQB010000173.1, forward strand.
AAACGGAAGTTACGGGATTTTATCGCGAGGCTGCCAACACCTTATTCGCACGCACCAGGCGTCAGCTGGCGGCCTGGTGCACGGCCGCGGGCGGCGGCACGGGGCCGACGAGCACCTTGTCGATGCGCTGCCGGTCCATGTCCGTCACCTCGAAGCGCCAGCCGTCGTAATCGAAGAATTCGCCCGCCCGCGGGATGCGCCCGAACTGCGTCATCACGAAGCCGCCGAGAGTCTGAAATCCCGCCTGCTCCTCGTTCGGCAGCGAGCGCAGCCGGAGCATCGTCTTCAGCTCGGTCGCGGCCAGAGTCGCGTCGATCAGCCACGAGCCGTCCTCGCGCTGGCGCGCCGCCGGAGTCGTGCGGCGGCCGCGCTCCGGCAGGTCGCCCACGACCGCCTCCAGCACGTCGATGAGGGTCACCAGGCCCTGGATCGCGCCAAACTCGTCGGCCACGAGGGCGATGTGGAGGCCGGATTTCTTGAACTGCTCCAGCAGCTGGATGGCCGTCATCGTTTCCGGCACGATGACCGGCGGCACCATCAGGTTCTTGAGGTGGGTGGTGAGCCCGAAGGCGGAATTGGCCCAGATGGCCTTCACCGTGACGATACCCACAATCTGGTCGCGCGTGCCCTGGAAAATTGGGAAGCGCGAATGCCCACCGGCAACGATCTTGCGCCAGTTGGTTTCCTCGGGGTCTTCGAGATTGAGAAACACGATCTGCGGCCGCGGGGTCATCACCGCCGTAACCGGCAGCCGGTCCAGCGCGAGCACCCCGGCGACCATCTGCCGGTCGGCCTTGTTGAACACGCCCGTGCTCATGCCCTGCTCGATCAGGATGTTGACCTCCTCGTCGGTCACGGCAGCGGCCTTGGGCGCCCGGGCGAGACCAAAGGGCTTCAGCAGCAGGTTCGTCAGCAGCGTGAGCAGCCGCACCACCGGGGAAACGAAGCGGACCACCGCGCCCATCGGCCCGGCCAGCGCCATCGCCAGCCGCTCCGGATAGTGCAGGGCCAGCCGCCGCGGAATCAGTTCGCCGATCACCACCGCACAGAGCGTGATGCCCGTCACCACCAGCACGTAGCTGATCCCGCGGGCATAGGGCGCCAGCTGCGACACGTTGCCCAGCACCACCGCCAGATCGTCGGCGAGCGTGGCGCCGACCAGCGCGCCCGCCAGCACGCCGACGAGCGTAATGGCCGCCCGCATGGTCACCAGCAATCGCGCCGGCTCGTTGGCTGCGGCCAGCGCCTGCCGGGCGCGGACGTCACCCGCCTCGGCCAGCCGCTGCAGCCGGCTTTTGCGCGACGCCACCAAGGCGATTTCGGCCATGGCAAACAGCCCGTTGCCCAACAGCAACAGGAAGAGCAGCGCGAGTTCGGAAGGCAGGTTCGCCATCAAGGAGGGCGCAGCCTACTCTGGGCCGGCGCACAAATCAATGCTTTGCGGGTAACATCGGATCCTATAAACATTTTAACTCACGTGCAACAAGCAAGTAAGGTAATATAATTACCGCACCCTCGACGCTTGCCCCAAAGAGTGGAATAGCCGTAAGCTATTCAATTGTTTCTATCTCTTACAGCGTATGATACGAAATATTTTAGCTGGTTCCGTCCATATCCTGATTGTCTGCCAGCTCCTAGGGCGCAAGGCTGCGCCCCTTCGTCCATGATCGCTACCCTCACCGTCCTGTCGGAGCCGGAATGGCGTGAGCACCAGCGCGCCCACGAGGCGCGGGTGCGGGTCTGGACCGATCCACACCAGGTGCGCGCCAGCCGGGGTGAAAAACATCCGGTTTACGACTTTCTCTTCGATTACTACGCGTTTCGGGCCGCCTGGCTCCGCCGCTGGCACCCCGGGCCCGACATCGCACTCACAGGGGACGCCGCCCGGGAGTTTCTCCGCTGGCCTGAATACCGCCAGACCGCGGATGGGGTGATGATCGACCCGGCCGCCCTGGCACCGCACCGACGCGCATTCCCGGCCTGGCTGCGCGATCTGCTCGGCGCGATGCAGACGCGCCCGGCTTTCTTCGGCTGCCATGGGCTGCACGAATGGGCCATGGTTTACCGGCAGACGCCCGCCGAGGTCCGTCACCAGGCGTGGCCGCTGCGCTACCCGGCCGACGAACTGGCCCGCATTGTGGAAAACGCGCCGCTCGCCTGCACGCATTTCGACGCCTTCCGCTTCTTCACCGCCCCCGCCCGGCCGCTCAACCGGCACCAGCCGGACCGGACGACCGTGCCGGAGTTGGAGCAGCGCGGCTGCCTGCATGCCAACATGGACCTCTACAAATGGGCGTTCAAACTCGCGCCATTCACGCCGGCCGAACTGATCGCCGACTGCTTTGCGCTCGCACGCGACATCCGCGAGGTGGACATGCGCGCGAGCCCGTACGACCTCGCCCGGCTCGGTTTCGCTCCGATCGCGATCGAGACCCCCGCCGGCCGCGCCGAGTACGAGACGTGTCAGCGCGAGTTCACCGCCCGCGGCGAACCCCTCCGCGCCCGCCTCATCGCCCAGTGCGACCGGTTGCTGGCGAGCTGAACGGAGGTTGTTAGCGGCGACCGCGAAAACGGCTCCAATTGCCGCCACCGCCACCACCGGCCTGACCGCCGCCGTGGCGTTGTCCACCCTGGGGACGCTGGCCCTGGCGCGGCACCGGCGGGCGCGGGGCGCCAAGCGGCTTGTAGGGAAAGCCCGCGAGCTGCAGCTCGGGAATCTTCGCGCCGATGAAGCGCTGGATGTCGCGGATGTCGTCCGCGTTTTCCGGTGTGACCAGCGTGAACGCGTCCCCCACGGCCTGCGCCCGGCCGGTGCGGCCGATGCGGTGCACGTAATCCTCGGGCTTTTCCGGCACGTCGTAGTTGATGACATGCGACACGCCGGCGACGTCGATGCCACGCGCGGCGATGTCGGTCGCGACCATCACCTCGTACTTGCCGGACTTGAAGCCGGCGAGGGCCTCGATGCGCTGGTTCTGCGAGCGGTTGGCGTGCAGGACGGCGACGGAATGGTTGGCGGTCTTGAGGCGGCGGGCGATCTTGTCCGCGCCGTGCTTGGTGCGGGAAAACACCAGCACGCTGTCAAAGTCGGTCTTGGCCAGCAGCGCCTCCAGCAAGTCGAACTTCTGCTCGGTGGCCACGGGGTAAAGCGCATGGTTGACGGAAGCGGTGACGGAGCGGGCGACACCGATCTCGACCCGCGCCGGATTGCGCAGCGCAAAGGCGGCGACGGCGGCGATCTCGGGTGGGACGGTGGCGGAGAAAAACAGGGTCTGCCGGTCGCGCGGGCAGCGGCCGATGATGTCCTTGACGGCGGGCAGGAAGCCCATGTCGAGCATCCGATCCACCTCGTCGAGGATGAGGATGGAGATGTCGCGGAGGCTGATGGTGCCCTCCTGGAGGTAGTCCATGAGGCGGCCGGGGGTGGCGACAATGATGTCAACGCCCTGGCGCAGCTCGTTGCGCTGGTGCCCGTAGCCGACGCCGCCGAAGATGGCGACCGTGCGGAGATCGGTGAAGCGGGCGAAGTCGCGGAAGGCGGTCTCGACCTGGGCGGCGAGCTCGCGGGTGGGCTCGAGCACGAGCACGCGGGTGCGGCCGTGAGCGCCGAGGCGGGTGAGGACCGGCAGCGCGAAGGCGGCGGTCTTGCCCGTGCCGGTCTGCGCCGAGGCGATGAGGTCGCCGCCGCCGAGGACGACGGGGATGGCGCGAAGCTGGATGGGGGTGGGATCGGTGTAACCGGCGGCTTGGACGCCGCGGAGTACGAGATCGGAAAGTTTGAGGGCTTTAAAAGGCATGACAGGATGAGGGCTGACGCGTGAATGGCGCGGGCCGGCCGCCGGAAGGGCGGGGACGGTTGCACCATGTTGCGGGCAAGCCCGCAACCGGCCGCACGGGATCCGTGCGGGGGTGAGGAAACGTGAAAAAAGAAAAGGGACGGAGCCCCAAAGGAGCTCCGTCCCTCGAAAATCAGGTCGTGAAGACGACAGGATTAGTAACGGCGCTCGCCGCGATCGCGGCCGCCGCCACCGCCGCCGCCACCGTAGCCACGGCCGCCACCGCCGCCGCCGCCGAAGCCGCGACCGCCGCCGCCGCCGCCAAAGCCGCCGGAAGGACGGTCCTCTTTCGGAC
>CAIQQB010000174.1 GCA_903873805.1 uncultured Opitutia bacterium
GCCACCAGCGCCGCCGCCACCAGCGCCAGCGCCGCCGCCGCCACGGCCGCCGCCGCCAAATCCGCCGCCGCCACCGCCGCCAAATCCGCCGCCGCCGCCGCCGCCACGCTGACCGGCCAGCAGCTGACCCAGCTGCTGCAGGGCCTGCATGGCCCCGGGATTCAACCCGTTGTTGGCATTCGGCATTTGCTGCGGGTTCTGGGGGCTCTGGATTTTCAGGACATTCGCGGTCGCGAGCGCCAGCGTCATCGGATGGCTGTCATACTTGATCTTGGCCTGCTCGACCCCGTTGGCCGTGTCGAACGAGACCACTTCAAACTTGTTCTGATCGGCCTTGTCGCCCTGCTTGACCCAGGAGGCCTTGTTATTGACGCGGTCATACAGGCCGAAATACGTGCCGTCCGGCGTGACGATGACCCCGCGAAACTCCACGCCCGTAGTGTTGGTGATGTTCGTACTGCCATCCTTGGCCATGAACGGCGATTCCGTCGCCAGCGCATCCAACAAGCTGGCAGCAGACATGACACTGTGGCCGGCAAACAAGATACTGCCACTGAGCAGGCACAAACGTAGGGAGCGGGATTTCATCTTAAAAGTGACTGATGGTTGAGGTGAAGGGGCGGATTGGTATACCTATAAGACGCCGAATCGACTTTAAGGTAACACTCCGAAGTCAACTGGGTGGCTGGCAGCAGTATAAGCCCGGCAGGATCAGTCCGGCCATGGCGGGGGGCAAGCCCCGAATGCTCCGGGCCGAATCGGTTCGTGGTGGCGGACCCTGCGGCCCCCGGTTGCGCCCGCGGCCCGTGCGTCAGCCGGACAACGCCGCCCGCACCAGCGCGGCGATGGCGGGCGGCAAATCCAGCGCCAGCGCGAAGGCCTGGGCCGACGCACTCATCTTGCGCCAGGTTTTACGCAGGATGTCGGCGAATTTCTCGGCCGGATATTCCGCGTGCTGGGCCGCAAACGCCCCGATTTCATTTTCCAGGAACACCAGGCAGGCGGCGTCCTCCAGCGCCTGCGTGCCCGCGTTGGTCTTCAAGCCCGTCTTAGAAACCCAGACGGCAACCTCGTCCGCCGCGGCGGCCGAAACGCCGGCGGCGAGCAACAGCGCCCGCGCCCGTTCCGCCTGCTTGGTGTAGAGCGAGCGCCGCCAGGCCAGATAACCCGGCTTGCCCTCGGGAAACGTCGTGCGGGGCACACTCCAGCGCTCCAGATGCTGGCAGCGCGCGGCGAGTCGGAGCAGCGGTGGCGCCTCCGGCACCAGCCGGACGACCCATGCCTCCATGCGGTCGGCATAGACGAGTTCCGCCGGCCGCCCGTCGGCCGCGCGCTGCGGGTCCGCGCCGTGGGCGGTGTCGATGAGCTGGCGGGCGGCGGTGAAGGCGTCCATGGCGCTAGGGTTTCCTGCCTGCGGGTTCGGCCAGCTGGGCGCTGAGGGCGTTGAACCAATCCGACAGCTGGTGTCGCTGCGGGTCGGTGAGGCGGGCGTCGGCGTGGATCAGGGTGTAGGAGGACAGCGGCATGGAATGATCGATAATCTCGTCGGCGCATTCGCCCAGCTTTTTCCCGGCCTCGTCCGCCGGATAGGCGCCCACCTCCGAGAAGTTGACCGCGTCCTTCGCGTCCCGGATGTGGCTGTCGAGCCACCAGCCGACGGGCTGGATCCCCGCATACCATGGGTAACGGGTGTGGTTGGAGTGGCAGTCATAGCAGGCCACCGCCAGCAACTGGGCCACGGCGGGCGGAGCGGGATGCAGCACCAGCAGGTCGGCGGGCCCGGGCTCGGCCGCGAGATTCCGCTCGGGCCGAATAAACTGGATCGCAACGAACACGGCGGCGAGGCCGAGCAGGATTTTCTTGGGCAGCTTCATGGCTAGGGGGGCCGGCCTCCACAGTCGGCGGATTTTTCCCGCCGGGTCAAACGCAACGGCGGCCCGGCGGCGTTTTTTGAAGTTCGCCTTGGCGGGCCAAAGCCTCTACCCCGTCGCTCACATGAGCAAAACACGCTACGCCTTTGTCGGCACCGGGGGCCGGGCCATCTCCTTTCTCGAACCGCTGGTCACCACCTACGCCGGCACCAACGAGCTCGTCGCCCTCTGCGACACCAGCGCCACCCGCATGGCCTATTACAACGGGATGCTGGCGGGCGAATGGGCCTACCACCCCGTGCCCGCCTACCCCGCCGACCGCTTCGACGCGCTCCTGCGCGAAACCAAACCCGACGCCGTCTTCGTCTGCACCACCGACTCCGCCCACGCCGGCTACATCGTCCGTGCCCTGCACGCCGGCTGCGACGTCATCACCGAGAAGCCGCTCACCATCGACGCCGAAAAATGCCGGGAGATCCTCGCGGCCGTGGCACAGTCCGGCCGCCGGCTCCGCGTCGCCTTCAATTACCGCTGGGCGCCCTTCCGCACCAAGGTCAAGGAACTCCTCGCCAGCGGCGTCATCGGCCAGGTCAAGTCCGTCAACCTCGAGTACCTGCTCGATACCAACCACGGCGCCGACTACTTCCGCCGCTGGCACGCGCACGCGGACGAGTCCGGCACGCTCCTCGTCCACAAGAGCACCCACCACTTTGACCTCGTCAACTGGTGGCTCGACGCCATCCCGCAGCAGGTCTTCGCCTACGGGGACCTCGTGTTCTACGGGAAACAGAACGCCCTCGCCCGCGGCGACGGCGCCCTGACGAAATACGACCGCTACACCGGCACCGACTGCGCCGCCGACCCGTTCCGCCTCGACCTGACGGAGAGCGAGCCGTTCCGCCGCCTCTACCTCGACGCCGAAAAGGACTCCGGCTACCTGCGCGACCGGAATGTCTTCCGCGACGACATCACGATCTTCGACCAGATGTCGCTCAACGTCCGCTACCGCACCGGGCAGGTGCTGACGTATTCGCTGACCTGCTACAGTCCGCGCGAGGGGATGCGGGTGTGCTTCAACGGCGACCGCGGCCGCCTCGAGTACCACGAGTTCATCGGCACCCACATGAACCGCGCGGTCCGCCCGAAGGACTTCAAGCTCGACGTGAAGCCCGGGGCCGAGGCCGAGGGCGAGTGGATCCGGGTCTTCCCGCACTTCCAGCCGAGCTATGTCGTGCCGATGCCGCCCCAGACCGGCGCGCACGGCGGGGCCGACGAGATCCTCAACCGCTCCTTCTACTCGCCCGATGCCCCGGCCACCGACCCGCTCGGCCGCTTCGCCGGCCACGAGCAGGGCGCGGCCTCGATCCTCGTGGGCATCGCCGGCGTCAAATCGATCCGCGAAAACCTGCCGGTCAACATCCTTGACCTGGTCAGCCTCCGCCCCGATGCCACCAAGCTCAGCGAGCTGGTGTGAGCCGGCCCCGCCGGATTCACCGATCGCCTCCCGCCCGTGAAGAATAATGCCTTTTTGCTGATCTTCGGGCTGTTCTGGACCACCATGGTCGGGTTCTTCGACTGCATGATCGGAAGCGGCCTGTATCACCAAATCCGCACCGGCAGCTACGCCACCACCACCGGCCAAGTCGTCTCCAGTCAGGTCACCGTCCATCGCGGAAAACACACCAGCTACACCGCGGACATCCACTACCGCTACAACGTGGCCCTCCCGTCGGCTGAGGGCGGCACCCGCTCGTCCACCGGGTCCGCGGCTGGACCGAGTTATGACAGCTCGAAATACCGCTACGGCAGTTTCCAGCCCTCCGACTCCACCTCGGCCAATGCCGTGGTGCGGGCCCATCCGGCCGGCTCGGCGGTGACGGTGTACTACGATCCCCGCCAGCCGGATGAGGCGGTGCTCAGCACCGGCTTGGAGGGTGGCGACCTGTTTATCCCGCTCTTTCTGGTGCCGTTCAACCTGGTTGCGCTCGGTCTGCTTTCCGTGCCGTTGGGCGCGCTCTCGCGGAAGCTGCATCGGCCCGAGGCGGGCGGGGTCAAATTTCGCCTCGACGGGATGCGGCTCCGCGTGAGCCTGCCCCGCTACTCGCCCCTTCTGGCCGGAGCGGCGGCGATCGGCGTCGCGGCGTTCGCCAGCATTTTCCTCGTCGGCATCAGCACCAACGCCCAACCGAGCATGCCGCTGATCCTGGCTGTCTGGCTGGTCATCCTCGGTCTCGGCGGCGGCGCGGCCGGATGGACCGCGGCGCGGCAGGCCGGCGGCCGCAGCGACCTGGTCATCGACCCGGAGGCGCAGGTGGTTGAACTCCCGCAGATTTTCGGTCGCAAACAGCCGGAATCAATTCCGCTGGCTGCGGTGCAGGCGGTTCAGGTCGAGACTATCGAGCATCGGGGAAGCAAGGGCGGCCGGTACTACACTTATCCTGTCAGTCTCCAGCGGAGCGACGGGCCGGGCGTCAAACTTACCGACTGGTCGGACGAGAGCCGGGCCCGTGCCTTCGCCGCGTGGCTGCGCGAAAAGCTGGCGCTGCCGGCCGGCGACGTGGACGCGCCGGGGTAGGGTTTGCTCTGGGAGTAGCGCAGGCATCCTTGCCTGCTCCGGTGGGCTGGTCAGAAATTGCGTTTGAGCTGATTCCCCGAAGCTTGTTTCGGCTTGGTTGTCGCCGGGGTCGCTGCCCCCGGTGCCTTGGGTTTGCCGAATTCAAACCCCGGGGTCAGCGACCCCGGCTACAATTTTCGGCCCGCCCCCGGTCTTGCCTCGCCCGCTTTTTTCCATGCGATGGTTCGGAATGAAACCCCGCCGCTTGCTCCTCTGGCTGGTCACCCTCTCGTTCGTCCTCGGCCTCCGCGCCGCGGAAAACGCGCCCGCCACCCCGTCGGCTCCCACCGCGAAAATCCGCGTCGCCTGCGTCGGCGACAGCATCACTTTCGGCTACCTGCTCCGGCAGCGCGCCACCGAGGCCTATCCCGCCGCGCTCGGCCGCCTCCTCGGCGACGGTTACGACGTCGGCAACTTCGGCGTCAACAGCGCCACCCTGCTCCAGGCCGGCGACCGGCCCTATTGGAAACAGGCAGCCTTCAAACAGGCCGACGACTTCCAGCCCGCAACCGTCGTGCTCCTGCTCGGCGCCAACGACACCAAGCCTGTCAACTGGGCGCACCGCGACGCCTTCGCGGCCGACGCCGCGGCGCTGATCGACCATTTCACCGCGCTGCCCACGAAGCCCACCGTCTGGGTTTGCCTGCCGGTGCCGATCTTCCCGAACAAGTTTGGAATCGATGAGACGAACATGGCCGAGATCCGCCGTCTCTGGCGCGAGGTGGCCGCCGCCCATGGCGCGAAGCTCATCGACGGCCAGGCGCCCTTCGCCGCCCACCCGGAGCTGTTCGCCGACGGCGTGCACCCCACCGCCGCAGGAGCGGCCCTGCTGGCGCAGACGGTGGCAGTCGCACTCCGGCCCGCGCCCGCCGCCCCCGTGCGCGTCGCGTGTGTGGGCGACAGCATCACCTACGGCTTCAAGCTGCCCGACCGCGAGCACACCTCCTATCCGGCAGTGTTGGCGCGCCTACTGGGCCCGGGTTACACCGTCGGTAACTTCGGCGTGTCGGGCGCCACGCTGCTCAAGCAGGGCGGCCGGCCCTACTGGCAAGAAACCGCGTTTCAGGCGGCGACCGATTTCGCGCCGCAGATCGTCATCCTCAAGCTCGGCACCAATGACGCCGCACCGGGCAACTGGCTGATCCACGGCAGCGAGTTCACGGCCGACGCCACCGCGCTGATCGCCCATTTCCAGTCCCTGCCCTCGAAGCCGGCCGTGTGGGTTTGCCTGCCCGTGCCGATCTTCGGCGCCGGCGACCAAGCGTCGCTTTTCATGTCTCATCTGGCGCGGATCCGCGACACGCTGCGCGCCGTGGCGAAAACCGCCGGCGTGCCGGTGATCGATGCCTACACGCCGTTCGTCGGCCACGGGGAGATGTTTGCCGACGGCGTGCATCCCGACGCCGCCGGCGCCGAACTGCTCGCGAAGACGGTGTGGGCCGCGGTGAAGCCCTGACCGCGCCCGGCCGGTTTTCGCTCACCCGTGCGTCAGCAGCCGGCGGACGCCCTCGATGGGCGGCTGGTCCAGCGGGGCAAGTGATAGGGGCGAGAGCGGGGTCAGCGCGGCGACCACCACGCGATGCGTGAGAATTGGTCCGCTCAGGCCGGCGGGGATCGCGTTCGGCGGCATGCCCGGGAAAAGCTTCTCCACCACCCGACCGGCCAGCTCAAGCAGCTCGGCAGCCGAGTCCACCACCAGCTTGTGCGCGGTGTGGTCGCCCTCCTCCGCCAGGCGGAGCACCGCCGGCGCGAGCGCGGCAATCTGTTTGTTCGGCTCGACGTGCTGATAAAAGAACCGGGTGAGCGCGGCCGCGTCGGCCAGCCCGGTGTGGTCCCGCAGCACGGCGGCGATGCGCGAGGGGGTGGCCCAGCCCTGCAGCTCAAGCAGGCCGCGCGCGAGGGTGCGGCGGCCGAGCTCGTAGCCGCTGCCCGGGTCGCCGAACCGCCAGCCAAGGCCGCCCGCATAATGGATCGAGCCGTCAAGCGCCCGCGCCGCCACAAACGAGCCGGTGCCGCTGTGCAGCACGACGCCGGGCGCGCCGTTGGTCGCCAGCTCGAGCACGGGACGCGCGTCATCAAAGACCGTCACAAAGCCGAAGCCGTCGAGTTCGGCGGCGAACTCCTTCCAGAATCCCCGCGCCCCGGCCATGCAGAGCAGGGTGTGCGCAATCGGGCACGGGGCCTTCGCCCGCAGGGCGCCCAGCGCCTCCAGCACCGTGCGCCGCGCCGCTTCCGGACCTGTGATGCTGGGGTTGCTTCCAGGGGCGGTGTGGCGGCCGAGAAAAAGGTTGTCCGGATCGAGCAGGATCAACTCGGTCTTGGAGCCGCCACCATCCACCCCGAGCTTGCAGCCGGGCGGCAGGGACGGCGGGAAGGGCGGGTTGGAAAACTGCATGGCAGGACGGAACAAACGACCAGACTGGATTGAATTCAGAAACCAGAAAGCCTGAAGACCGTGCCGCTGACAATTCTTGGCTTCATGGCTTCTGAATCGCCGTTTAGGCGAGCTGGCGGCTGAGGCGACCGGCGTAACGCTGGCCGAGCGCGCGGTTGTGCTCGATCGCGCCGGGCAGGTTCTGGCTGCGCAGCAGCGGCACTGCGTGTCCGCCGGTCCGCAGCCATTCCACCGTCGCCAGCATGAGCCAGTTGAGCACCGAGCACCCGATCAGCGTGGAGGTGGGGCCCGCCATCACGCCGTCGCCGGCGTCGACGATGGCGTCGCCCGGCACGCCGCCGTTGTCCAGCACGTGGTCGGCGACCTCAAAGAGTTTCTTTCCCGACGGGTGCTGCGAGGGCGTGGCGTGCGACATCGCCAGGCAGGTGAGCGCAACCACGGTGAGCTTTTTGGCCTTCGCGTGCAGGGCGACTTCGATGGGCGAGCAGTTCTTGCCGGAGTTGGAGATGGCGATCAGCACCTCGCCGGCCCGGAGCTGGTACTGCCGGTCGTAGCGTTCGATGAGTTTGGTGCCGTAGCCGGGCAGGTTCTCAATGAACCCGCCGGTTGGATCCGGAATGGCGGTGACGCATACGAGTCCGCCGGCGCGCCCGATGATTTCACGGGCGACGACCTCGCTGTGCCCGCTGCCGAAGACGTGGATGACGCCGCCCCGCGCGATGTTTTCGCCGAGGATGGGCGCGAGCTGGGCAATCGCCGGCGCGTTGGCCGCCCTAGCCAGGCCCAGCAGTTCATTGGCGCGGCGGTAGTAGTTTTCGGCAAGGTTCATGGGGCGTAGCCTCCCGCGAACATGTCAACCAATAGCTGACATGTTCGTGGGGATGGGTCAGTAGAAAAACGTGGCGCTGATGGAGCCGAAGTTGGAGGACTTGAGCTGGCCGACGAACTCACGCGTGCGGACGTCCTGGCTGTAAGTGAGCTGCCAGTGCCGGCCGCCGAGGCCGAAACCCGCCTGCCAGTCGCCGACGAAGTCCTTCCGCTGGATGCTGGGGCTGCTGCGAAATGAATTGCCGTCGAGCGTGATGTCGCGGGCGACCGCGCGGCCGTCCACCGCGCCAAAGAAGAAAAAGTCGAACGCGGAATGCACGCTGTTGGAATCGCCGCTGGGGCGGATGAGATTGGTGCCGAAGTCGGCGGGGAGGCACCAGCCGGCGCGCACCTCGAAGCCGGTGCTGGCGTAGGTGAAGATGTTGCCCAGGCAGGCCCCCACGTGCGAGATGAGGTCGGCCCCGAGGCCCGTGTGCGCGCCCGTGGTCTCAAAGCGCCATTTGCGCTCGTAGATCAGATCGAGGCCCGGCTCGTTGTGAATCTGGTTGGCCCAGCCTTGCGCATGGGGAATGCCGAGGATGCTGTGGACGCCGTTCTGGATCTCGCGGCCGATCGCCCAGGGTCCGACCACGCCGAGGTTGACCTCAAAGGTGTCGAGCCGGGCAATGTCGCCCTCGCAGCAGGGCAGCGTGTAGCTCTGAAACGCGGCGCCGACGTAGAGCCAGGCGGCGTACGGACGGTCGGCCGGATCGGGCGTGGGCGTGTGGATGTTCGTCGGCGTGTAGAGATTCTGGCCGAGGGAAAACCCGAGCTTGCAGTCGTTGCCGGCGGGTACGAGTGCCTGGAGATTGGAAGCCACCCAGCGGGCCGGCGCGGGCACGGACGGATCGGTGAAGTTGCTCAGGGCGGCGCTGAGGACGGAGAGCTTGAAGCCGTTGGTGTAGTGCTGGTCGCTGCCGGCAAAATATTTGTCGTTCTCCGAGTAGACGGACACGGAGCCATACTGGAGCGAAGGTGGAGCATCAGCGGCGGCCAGCCGGGCGGCGGAGCTCAGGGCTAGCGCGAGGAGGGAAAGGCGGTGCAGGGTGGAAGCGGACATGGCGGGTGGCGGAAATGAAACGGGGCCGGGCGGAGGCGTCACCGAAAATCGGCGTCAGGCCTCCCAGCGCCCATAGATGCCGCAGGGCAGGACCTTGCCGTCCCGGCGGACGGGCAGGCCCACCTCGCCGGCGGTGAGCGTGCCGCCCGCGTCGCCGAGCAGCGCCCCCAGGAGGTTCGCCACGACCGTGGGCGACAGGCGCGCCGTGTAGGCGTTGATCAGGAAGAACAGCGGCCGGTCGCTCAGCAGCTTCTTCGATTCCTGCAGCAGCTCCCAAAGGTGGTCCTCGAGTTTCCACAGCTCGCCGCCGCCGCCCCGGCCGTAGGTGGGGGGGTCCATGATGACAGCGTCGTAGCGCCGCCCGCGCTTCTGTTCGCGCCGGACGAATTTCAGGCAGTCGTCCACCAGATAGCGGATGGGGGCGGCGGCAAGGCCGGAGAGCGCGGCGTTCTCGCGGCACCATTTCACCATGCCCTCGGCGGCATCGACGTGGCAGACGCTCGCGCCCGCGTGCGCGGCGGCGACCGTAGCCGCACCGGTATAGCCGAAGAGGTTGAGGACGGCGACCTCGCGGCCGGCGGCGCGCGCGGTTTTAATCTTCGCGGAGCACCAGTCCCAGTTGACCGCCTGCTCCGGAAACAGGCCGGTGTGCTTGAATGATGTCGGGTGGATGCGGAAAGTGAGCGGACCGTAGCGGATGTTCCAGTGGTCGGGCAGCGGCCGGCGAAATTCCCATTTGCCGCCGCCGCTTTCACTGCGGTGGTAAAAGCCGTCCCAGCCGGTCCACGTTTTCTCCGCCCCGCTCCGGGGCCAGATGATCTGCGGGTCGGGCCGCACGAGCGTGAACTCGCCCCAGCGTTCATGCTTGAGGCCGTCGCCGGCGTCGAGCACGGCATAGTCCTGCCAGCGGTCGGCAAGGAGAAGCGCGGGGCGGTCGGTGGTCATGCGGAGGATTTGTCCGGGAAATGCACGAAAGGACACGATAAAAATCGGGGAATGCGCGGCCCCGCGCCACGGCTCCACCCATCCCAAAGCCGGCATCGGGGGTTGACCCCTTTGCTGCACCCGCGGTTTTTTGGGTTTCATGTCGAAAACCAACTCGATGTTTCGGTGCGCCTGCAGCCTTCTGGCCACGGCCACCCTCCTCTCCGTCAGTCGCGCCGACACCGTGGAAACGCGTGACGGCGCGCGGCTCATCGGCACGCTGGTCAGCATCAGCGGGGGCAAGGTCCTGCTGAAAACCAGCTACGCCGGCGACCTCACGATCAAACAGTCCGAGGTCACCGCCTTGATCACCGACCAGCCGGTCTCCCTCCGGTCAGAGGACGGTGCCGTGCAGACGGGTTCCCTCAGCATGACCGGGCCCCTCGTTCGTCCCTCCGGCGCGGCGGCCCGGCCAGTGGCGGGCGCGGGCATCAGGACCGCCTGGCTGGCCGGCGCGCGGGAGCCGGCACCGCCGGCGGTCCAGAAACCGCACTGGACCTACGAGGCGGGATTGGATCTGACCGGCCGCACAGGCAACAAAGAACAGTTTGGCACCGCCTTGCGGGGACGGGCCACGTACAAGACTCCCCGCAACACCCTGCAATACTACGCCAACTACGACCGAGAGGTGACCAACGGGGCCAAGTCGGCCGACCAGCTCAAGGCCGGCACGGATTACCAGGACAATTTTTCCGGCCTGCTCTCCTGGTATGCCCGTACCGAGGGAGGGTTCGACAAAATCAAGGACCTGCGGCTTTACGACGTCACAGGCACCGGCCTCGGGTATGATTTCATCCACCAACCCACGCATACCCTGACGACCCGCGCGGGCTTCTCCCTGCGCTATGAAAAACACGGCGACCCGCAAACCGCGGACAACAGCGGCACGGGCCTTGATCTGGGTGTGAACCACGAGTGGCAGCTCGCTCCCGCCAAGCTGGTCAACCGCCTGACGCTGGTGCCGGGCTTCAACGATCTCGGTAATTTCCGCTTTACGCACGAAACGTTCTATGAGCTGCCTCTGGCCGCTCCGTCATGGAAGCTGCGCGTCGGCCTCAGCCACGACTACAACAGCCGTCCCGGCTCTGGGACCGAACGGCTCGACACCTCCTATTTCACCCGCCTCGTCCTGACCTGGGAATGAGGCCGGAGCCGAGGCAAACGCCCGGACGCGCCCGCCCGCTCACGTACCGTACAGCCGGTCGCCGAAATCGCCGAGGCCGGGGAGGATGTACTTCCGCGCGTTGAGGCCGCGGTCGAGGGCGCCGGTGAAGACCGGCACGCCCGGATGCGCGTGCGCCACCGCCGCCACCCCTTCCGGGGCGCTCACGATGCACACCAGGCCCAGCTCCGTCGCACCGTGTTCGCAGAGGACGTCGAGCGCCTGCACCGCCGAGCCGCCGGTCGCCAGCATCGGATCCACCACGAGCACGCGTTTGCCGGCCAGCGGCGGCAGCTTGCAGTAATAATTGCGCGCCACGGCGGTCGTGTGGTCGCGCTCAAGGCCCACATATCCCACCGTAACGTCGGGAAACAAATCCGTGAACGGCTGCACCATCCCCAGGCCGGCGCGCAGGATCGGCACGATCACCAGCCCCCGCGCCAGCGCCCGACCCGTCACCGGCTCCAGCGGCGTCCGCACCGGGTGCTCCTTCGTTGCGAGGTCGCGGGTCGCCTCCAATGCGAGCAGCAGTGTGACCTGGTGCGTCAGCGTGCGGAACGCCGCCGGCTTCGTGGTCTCATCGCGAAGCAGCGTGAGCACGTGGGCCGCCAGCGGGTGGTCGAGGACGCGCAACATGATAGTTGATTTTGGAATTTGGAATTTCGATTTTGGATTCGGGACGCAAGCGGCGGACGAAAGGGGACAAGGTTTGGACAATCCAAATTCCAAAATCAAAATTCCAATATCTCAGAGCAGTTCGCGGCGGACTTTGCGTTCGAGGAGCTCCTCCAGCTCCTTGCGCAACGCCTTCTCCTTGCCGCGCAGGCCGGGCATGCGGGCGAGCCACTGGTAGACTTCTTCGCGGAGATACTTCGGCATGACCGGCTCCATCTGCTCCACCCGGTCGAGCGCGCGCACGACCGCGGCGGCGAGCTGGTCGCAGACCACGGCGGCGGTGGCCGAGTCGTGCTGGCCGGCCAGACGCACCACCTCGTCGAGCGCCAGCCGGCGGCCGCGCGCCCGGCGCTTCTGCGCCACGCGGTAGTCCACCAGGCTGTTCACCGCCACGCTGGCCGTGCGGGGATAAAAGTCCGTCATCACATTCCACGGATCCCGGCGTCGCCCGGCCGGCTCGCCCGCCCGGCGCAGATCGCTCCGCAGGATCACCGCCGGCATGTCGGCAAACTTCGCCAGCATGAACTCCACCACGGTGCCGCTCGCGAGCTCGGCCCCATCAAAGCTGAACAGCCCCACGTCGCACTCAAACAGCGCCCGGATGTTCTGGTCGCGCACATAATGCGGGTGCACGCCGCGGGCCGTGAAATCCTGGGGTAGCCGGCAAAGATACTTGCCGTGCGACTTCTCGTAGATCGCCTCCGCCAGATAGGCGTTGCCGAGGAGATGTTTCAGGCTGAACAGCTCGCTCGCAAAATACACCGTTCGCGTGGATTTCTTTTTCAAGGGCGGGGCCAGTGAACCGCGCCATCTTCCCGGCATCAACGCCAAAGCGTCCGTCCCTTCACGCGCCGGAAGTCCCGGGCCCGAACCTAGAGCTGCTCCCAGGGGCGGTCACGCAACGGATCCCGGCCCTCGTCAAATTCGATTAGGTCGAAAAACGTCTCAATCGGCCGTCCGGTCAGGCCCGCGGTGGCGAGCCGCTCCCGGAGGACAGCCGACCGATTGTCGCGCCAGCCAATTTTGCTCACAAAACGGTTCCAGATGTTGCACTCGTCATCGGTCCGGGACGCGCCGTGGGCGTGGGCCCAGGCGAGAATCTCCTCGTCGGCGCCGCCGGCCAGCGTCCGGGCCTTGACCGCGTCATAGGTGACCCCGAGGAAACGGCAGCAGCGCGCGTCAAACAACCCCGGATGTGGCTCGCCAAGGTTGGCGACATACTCGGCGGGCAGTTGCCCGGCGGCATGGAGCCGGATCTTGTCGAGCATGCGGCCGAAGTAGACGAGACGGCCAACCTTGGTGTAACAGCTGCGGAGACCGGGGACGTGGGGCATGGATAGATTGAGGAGCGATCAAAGTTGGGGATTCAACCGAAAATAACGAACGTATTCACGGCCGGGAACCGATCCGGTACAGGGAAACCTGAGGATTTAAGTCCGCCAAAGGTAAAGCCCCGTCGTGATCGCAGCGGCGGCCAAGGTCGGGCCGACCACCCACCACGGATTGATGGGCACGTGATAAGCGGCCATGAGCCAGGCCACGAGCCAGCACTTCAGGGCGATCAGGATCCAGCAGCCGATGATGATTCGTTCCGACCGCGGGCTGCGGCTTTCGCGCGCATCCGGCACCCGCACCTCCTCGACAATGCCATGCCCCTCACCGGCCCCCGCCGGTCGCCGGGATAAGAGCTGGAGCAGGTTCGCGAACATCCCACCAGCATATCCCTTTCCCGGCACTTGCCAAGTCCTGCCGCGTATTCGGCCGGTCCCCCGTTTTCCGGGTGCAAATGGCCCGGAAAACGTGCATCTTGCGCAACCTCACCTTGCCGCCCAGCGTCTGCCCTGTGCTCCCCGTGAAAACTCCCCCCCCCATTCTGGCCACCATCCTGTCCGGCTGCGCCCTGCTGGCCGCCGGCACGGTCGGTCTGGCCGGCGCTGGAGTCGACGGACTGGAGCAAGCCTCGCCCTTCAGCCCCGCCCCGGTCGCGACCGCGGACGGGGGGGTGCTGGAATTTCGCGGTATCCTGAGCACCGGAAGCGGCGTGATTCTTGGGTTCACCGACCGCGACAGCGGCCAGAGCTTCTGGGTGCCGGCCGGATCGGACGCCAACGCCACCGGCCCGGTCGTGGTGCGCTCGTTCGACTCCGTCCACGATCAGGCCCGGGTGGAATACCGCGGCCGCCCGCTCCTCCTCACGCTCATCGAAGTCAAAATCGCCGTGGCCGAGCCGCTCCCGGCGCCGGCATCGATTGATCCAACTAAAACCGGCGCCACCCCGTTAGATCCCGCCACCAAGCAGACCGTCGACGAGCTGATGCAGCGCCGCGCCCAGCGCCAGTCGCTGAACCCCGACCCGGGCGTCATGGCGGGCCGGCCCGACGCCGGTGTCGTACCCGAAATACCTGCGCCCGCCGTCGAGGCCGCTCCGCCCGCCGGGGGCTGATCCGCCGTCAGGCGACCGCCAGCAGCCGGTGCGCCACCGGCGCGGTCTGCCCGGGCAGCTCCACGGTTTCACCCGCCCGCCGACCCACCAGCTGTCGGCCCATGGGGGAGCCGGCCGTGATCACGATGACGGGAGTCCCGTCAAACACGACTTCGAGGCCGCCGTGCAGTGGACCGATGAAATAGCAGGCCGGCCGGCCGCGGGCCTCCAGTGTCACCACGGCCCCGACGCCGGCGGCCTCGCCGGGGGCGAACGGTCGCGGGCGCAAATTCCGGTAGGCGGCGATCGCGGCGGCGATTTCCGTGGCGAACTTCGCCTGCCCGGCGGCCAGGTAGGCCGCGCTCTGGCTACGCATGTCGTATTTGTCCTCGGCCCGGCTCTCCTCGTTCGTGGCCTCGTCACGGGACGCCAGCGCCGCCTCGGTCTGGAGCGTGAGCTCGGACTGCAGCTGCCGGATGATGGCTTCGAGGAGGGCGGTTTTGTCCACGGCCCGGCAGGCTGGTCAGATTTCAGCCGCGACGCCAGCCACACCTTTCGTCTTTTCTCCGGGAGCCTCCGGCCTTCTGCTGGGCCCATGCCCTCCCGACCGATTCCCGGCTCCACCGGCGAAGTGCTGACCTGCCTGCCGTCGCCCTACCTCCCCCACCCGGCGACCGGTCTGCTCTACCTACCGCGTTTCCTGGCGAAATGCCGCTACGTCAAGACCCACGGTTCCCTGCCCGCCAGCTATGCGAAAAACTACAAGCGCGGGCTCGACCGTTTTCTCTCCCTCCATCTCGGCATCGACCCGGCCGCGGTCGAAAAAATTGTCCATGAGTCCGCCGATGACGCCGAGGTCGAGGCCCGGTTGAAACAGCTGCTACCCGCCGAGGTGCGCGCCGCCAAGTGGAACCGCGAGCTCGTCCAAAAGGGCATGACCACCGCCGGCCGGGAGTTTCTCCGGGAGGCGCTCACCGCCATGGGCTGCGCCGACCGGGCGGACGAAATCAAAAGCGTCCCCGACCTCATCGATTTCGACGAGGGGCGGATCGAGTAAGCCCGGCCGGCCGTGCGCATTCCACCGCAACCGAAGGCCCGGCTGGTCCACCCGCTCGCGTGGGTGATCGAGCCGCTGGAGAAAGACCCGACGCTTGTCGTGCGTGCCATGTTTGGCTGCCGCGCCGTTTATCTGCACGGACGGTTGGTGCTCTGCCTCGCCGCCAAACGTGAGCCCTGGTTCGGCGTGCTCGTGCCCACCGACCGCGCCCACCATGCCGCGTTGATCGCCGAGAGGCCCGCGCTGCGCCCGCATGCCGTGCTCGCGAAATGGCTTTACCTGCCCGAATCGGCCGCGAGCTTCGAGCGCGACGCCGCCTGGCTTGTCGCGCGCATCCGCGACGGCGATCCGCGCGTGGGCGTTGCGCCCAACTCGGGACGGCCTGGCCGCAACCACTCGGGTTCAGGTCGAATGGGACTGTAGCCCGGCGCGGGAGAGCCGGGATGCGGCCCAGTCCTTTCCGCAATCCCGCCACTCCCGAGGCGGCCTACCAGATTAACGGCGTCCTCCCGGCCATTATTTCCGTGCCTGTCGCACATTTCGCAGACAACGTCAGCCGTCATGATCAAAGGCCAGAAGGTCGTCTGCATCGACGACACGTTTTCCGATCTCATCCGGGCGATTTACAAGCAGCTCCCGGTCAAGGGTGCGACGTACACCATCCGCGAGGTCTTTCTGGGGCGCGAAAAGATCGTGAAGGGTGGTGACACCGCGACGGTTGGCCTGCTGCTGGTCGAGCTCACCAACCCGCCCGATCCGTTCCACCAGGGTTTACAGGAGCTCGGATTCTCCTCGGAACGCTTTGCGCCGTTGGAGGAGCTGCCCCCTGAGGAAATCGAGGAAACGGTCGGTGCTGGAGACGATCACGCCGATTACTGGAAAAATTAAGGCTTAGCACCCGGCCATACTGTTCCGATATACCTTAATATTAGTATGATATGGATAAGTCAGGGCCCTGGTAAGGAGCCATCAAAGCATTTGACATTGAAACTGAGTCTCAGTCATATTTGGCCCCCAATCGTTGGAGTCACATGCCAAAATCCAGCCAACATCAACCGGTCCAGGTGCCGCTCTCCGAATTGCCGGTGGGCTCCGCCGGGCGGGTGCGCGCCCTCACCGGCGAGGCCGAGGTCTGCCAGCGGCTGCGCGAAATGGGTTTCTGCGAGTCCGCCGTCATTCAGAAGATTTCCGGCCAGCACACGCTCGTCTGCCAGCTCTGCGGCACCCGTATCGCGCTCAGCGAACGCGCCGCCCAGCACATCGTGGTCGAACTGATCCGCGGCGGCAGCTGAGCCCGCCCAGCCTCCGCAATGTCCGCCCCGGTCAAATTGTCGGAGCTCGCCGTCGGTGCCCGCGCCGTGGTACGCGAAATGCCCGCCAGCGGCTCCGCGTTCCTCCGCCTCCGCGAAATGGGCGTGCTGCCGGGCACCCCGGTGACCCTCGTACGCACCGCGCCCCTCGGCGACCCGATCGAAATCAAGGTCCGCGGCTACAGCCTCACCCTCCGCAAAAGCGAAGCCGCTGAAATCGCCGTCGAACCGGCGATTTCAGAATGACCAATGTCCAATGAGAGGGCACCTGTTTACTCGCCATGACTTGCCGGTCCTGGGTTGTTCGCGGGGCAGATTGATGACCGTCGCCAACCGAGTCCCGCCCTCCGCCATTGGTCATTGGTCATTAGTCATTGGTCATTCAGCCGCAACACGCGGCTGACCCCATGCCCCTCCCGCCGCATCTCCAGCCGTCCGCGCCGCCCGCCCCCGACCGGCGTCAGCCCGTCTACGCGCTCGTCGGCAATCCCAACTGCGGCAAAAGCACGCTGTTTAACGCCCTCACCGGTTTGAAACAGAAAATCGGCAACTACCCCGGCGTCACCGTCGAGAAAAAGACCGGCACCGCCTGGTCGCAGCACGGCCAGCCGCTCACCGTCATCGACCTGCCCGGCGCCTACTCGCTCGCCGCCCGCTCGCCGGATGAGGCCGTTCTCCGCGACGTGCTGCTCGGCCGCCGCACCGACACGCCGATGCCCGACCGCATCATCTGCATCGCCGATTCCACCAACCTCGAACGCAACCTCTACATCGTCCATCAGATCCTCGACCTCGGCCGCCCGGTCATCCTCGTGCTGAACATGATGGATCTCGCGGCCCAGGCCGGACTGGACATCCGCGTCGCCCGGCTTTCCGAGGCGCTCGGCATTCCGGTCATTCCTTGCGAAGCCACCAATGGCCGCGGCCTCGTCGAGCTCAAGCTCGCCATGAGCCGGCCCGATCTCCCGCTGCCCCGCCACTCCTGGTCCATCCCCGCGCCGATCGCCGCCGCCGTTTCGGAACTGCAGGCCTCGCTGGTCGAAAACGACCGGCGCGCCCCGCTCATCGCCCGCGCCGAGGCGCTTCTGCTGCTCACCGACCAGGACACCGTCCGCGTTGCCGGCTCTACCACACTGAGCCCGCGCACCCTGGAAATCTTTCAGTCCTGGCAGAAACGCTGGGGCACCAGCGGCACCGACTGGGCCGGCAGCCTCGTCCAGTCGCGCTACGACGCCATCACCGGACTCACCGCCAACGTCGTCCGCCAGGCCACCGCCCCCGCCGGTCCGAATACCAGCGACCGGATCGACGCCGTCGTAACGCATCCCGTCTGGGGCTGGCTGGTGCTGGGCGCCGTGATGACCGCGCTGTTTGTGAGCATCTTCACGCTGGCCCAAGCCCCGATGGACTGGATTGGCAACCATGCCTCGCTGCTGGCGGACGCCGTGAAGCACCGGATGGCTCCCGGCGACCTGCGCGATCTCATCACCGATGGCGCCATCGGAGGCGTCGGTAGCGTGATAACCTTCCTGCCGCAGATTCTGATTCTCTTTTTCTTCATCGGCCTGCTCGAGAGCACCGGCTACATGGCGCGGGCGGCGTTCATCATGGACCGGCTGATGAGCCGCGTCGGCCTCAACGGCAAATCCTTCATCCCGATGCTCAGCTCGTATGCCTGCGCCATCCCCGGCATCATGGCCACGCGCACCATCGAGGATCCGAAGGACCGCCTCGTGACGATTCTCGTCGCTCCGCTGATGAGCTGCTCGGCCCGGCTGCCCGTTTACCTGCTGATGATCGCCGCCCTCATGCCGGGCAACCAGGTGCCGGTGCCGGCGAAGGTCGGCCTGATGCTGCTGATGTACGCGCTCGGCACCCTCGGCGCGTTCGGGTTTGCCTGGCTGTTCAAGCGCACGCTGCTCAAGGGCGAGCCGCCCCTCATGATCATGGAGCTGCCGCCGTACCGGTTGCCGCGCCTCCGCGACGTGCTGCAGCAGATGGGTGGCCGGGCTTGGATCTTTCTCCGCCGCGCCGGCACGTTCATCCTCGGCATCTCCATCGTGCTCTGGTTTCTCGCGGCCTATCCCAAGGCGTCCGCCGGCGCGAACCCGGCGCAGCAGCTGGCGCAGAGCTTCGCCGGCCGCGCGGGCCATGCGCTGGAGCCGGTGATCAAGCCGCTCGGCTTCGACTGGCAGATCGGCATCGGGCTCATCAGCTCGTTCGCCGCCCGCGAAGTGTTCGTGTCTACCATGGGCGTCGTGTTCAATGCCAGCGCGGACGACAAGGAGAACACGGCCCCGCTGCAGCAAGCCATGGGGAAAGCGCGGTGGCCAGACGGACGCGCGCTCTTCACGCCGCTGGCGTGTTTTTCTTTGATGATCTTTTACGTCTTTGCCATGCAGTGCATGAGCACCATCGCCGTGGTGAAGCGCGAAACCAACAGCTGGAAATGGCCCATCTTCCAGACTGTCTACATGACCGGCACGGCCTGGATGCTGTCGTTCATCGTCTACCAGACCGGCTCCGCCCTGGGCTTCTGATTTTCGACCGCGAACTCCGCGAATAAAAGCCCCCACCGCCCTCGCCTCTTCAGCTTTCGTGAGTTTCCTTTGTTTCGTGGTCAACCCTCATGTCGCCTGAACTCCAAACCGTCGTCGCCCTTGTGCTCGTCGCTCTGGCGGCGGGCTGGCTGGTGCGCCGGGCCCTGGCCAAGCGCAAAAAACCGGGTTGCGGCAGCGACTGTGGCTGCGCGGCCGAGAAGTTTAAGTCGTCGTTAAAACAATAAGTTATGAGACCGGAGAGGTTTTCGACTTGCCATTCGTTGATATGTCAACGATCGATTATGTCGCTAACATGAAAACCAACCTCCTCCACCGCTGCCTGTTTTCCGCCGCGCTCCTGGGCGCAGGCGTTGCCCCGGCCTTCGCGACCGACGAAACCTCCGCCCCCATCGGTGCGAGCGAGCACTTTGAGCATGCGCTGCCCGCGCTGGGCGCGGTGACGGAGCTGAGCCTTCGCATCAACTACGACTTCAAGCTCGCCGACCGCCGCATCAACACCGACGTGAACAAATTCGCCCACCGTTTCATCCCCATCGGCGAGGTGAGCGTGACCCACAAGGACATCCGCTGGACCCTCCGGTTCTGAGCCCCGGCCAACGCCCTTGGATCACCCGCGCGGGCCGTCACCAGACGCCCGCGCTTTTTTCGCGGGCCTGGTCGGAGTGGCCATGGAGCGCGTTCATCGTACTGCAGAAGAAACGATGCCGGTTCCTCCGGCCGCCGCGCGCACCACACGTGCGCGGTGCAAGGCCTCACGCGATCTGAGGCCCTACCGCCGAAGATCAGGCCGCCGGTCGCTTACGGCAGGTCGGTGGCGCCCATCAGGTAGCGGTCGCACTCGCGCGCGGCGCCGCGGCCTTCGTTGATCGCCCACACGACCAGGCTCTGGCCGCGGCGGCAGTCGCCGGCGGCAAAAACCCCCTTCAGGTTCGTGGTGTATTTCTCGTGCTCCGCCTTGATGTTGCTGCGGGGATCCGTCTCGAGATTGATGTCCTTCAGCAGCGCCTGCTCCGGCCCGAGGAAACCCATCGCCAGCAGCACCAGCTGCGCGGGCCGCGTCTGCTCCGTGCCGGGCTGCTCCTTCGGGATGAACTGGCCCTTCTCGTTCTTCTCCCACTTGATCTCGACGGTAACAAGCGACTGCACCCGGCCCTCCGCGTCGCCGAGGAACTTCTTCACCGTCGTGAGGTAGATGCGCGGATCGGCGCCAAATTTCGCGGCGGCCTCCTCCTGGCCGTAGTCCATCTTGTAGGTCTTGGGCCATTCCGGCCAGGGATTGTCGGCCGCGCGTTCCAACGGCGGCTTGGGCAGGATCTCGATCTGCACCAGGCTGCGGCAGCCATGACGGAGGGAGGTGCCGACGCAGTCGGTGCCGGTGTCGCCGCCGCCGATGACCACGACATCCTTCCCAACGGCGTTGATCGGGCTCGCGCCGTTGAGGCCCAACACGGCCTTGGTGTTGGCGGTGAGAAACTCCATCGCGAAATGCACGCCCGCGAGGTTCCGGCCCTCGATCGGCAGGTCGCGCGGCTGGGTCGCACCGGTGCAGATGACCGTGGCGTCGTATTCCTTGAGGAAGATCTGCGGCTCGACGTTGTCGTGGTCGCCGCTGCCGACGCTGGCGTTGCAGACGAACTTGATGCCCTCCTGCTCCATCAGCCGGATCCGGCGGAGGACGACCTCCTGCTTGTCGAGCTTCATGTTGGGAATGCCGTACATGAGCAGACCACCGGGGCGGTCGGCGCGCTCGAACACCGTGACGGTGTGGCCGGCGAGGTTGAGCTGCGCGGCGGCGGACAGACCGGCGGGACCCGAACCGATGACGGCGACTTTCTTGCCGGTGCGGACCTTCGGGGCCTGGGGCACGACCCAGCCCTCGTCCCAACCGCGGTCGGTGATGGCGGCCTCGATGTTCTTGATCGTGACGGGCGGGTTGTTGATGCCCAGCACGCACGAGCCCTCGCACGGGGCGGGGCAGACGCGGCCGGTGAACTCGGGAAAGTTGTTGGTCTTGTGCAGGCGCAGCAGCGCCTCCTTCCACAGGCCGCGGTAGATGAGGTCGTTCCACTCGGGAATGAGATTGTGGATCGGGCAGCCGGCCGCCATGCCGCTGATCAGCTTGCCGGTGTGGCAGAACGGCACCCCGCAGTCCATGCAGCGCGCGCCCTGGTTGCGGAGCTTCTTCTCCTCGAGGTGGTCGTGGAACTCCCGCCAGTCGCCCGTGCGGTCGAGGGGAGTGCGGTCCACGGGCAGTTCCCGCAGGTATTCGATGAAGCCGGTTGGTTTGCCCATGGGTGTGGTGAAGTTGGATTATATGCTCACGACTCGCTGCTCGATGCGCGCTGCTTGCCGGGTTAGTTGCCGCCGACGCGGGAGAGGTCGCGGGCGTTTTCCTCGAAGGCGGCCATGACGGCCTCGTCGCCGGTCAGGCCCTGGCCCTGCGCCCGCTCGATGCAGGCGAGCATGCGCTTGTAGTCCTTCGGCATGATCTTGACGAACTTCGGCACCGTGCGGTCCCACGCCGCGAGCAGCTCGCGCGCGCGGATGCTGCCGGTGTAGGTGAGGTGGTTTTCGACCAGCTGGCGCACGGCCGCGATCTCGGCCGCCTGCTCCAGCTTCTCGATGCCGACCATCTGGGTGTTGACCCGCTGGGCGAAGTCGCCGGTTTCGTCGAGCACGTAGGCGACGCCGCCGGACATGCCGGCGCCGAAGTTGCGGCCGGCGCGGCCGAGCACGACGACGCGGCCGCCGGTCATGTATTCGCAGCCGTTGTCGCCGATGCCCTCGACCACGGTATCCACGCCGCTGTTACGGACGCCGAAGCGCTCGCCGGCCATGCCGCGGAGATAGACCTCGCCGGCGGTCGCGCCATAGAGGGCGACGTTGCCGATGATCATGTTCTCCTCGGCCCGGTAGGTGGCGGCTGGTGACGGGTAAATGATGATCTTGCCGCCGGAGAGGCCCTTGCCGACGTAGTCGTTGGCATCGCCCTCGATCGAGAACGTCATCCCGCGCGTCATGAACGCGCCAAAGCTCTGGCCGGCCGAGCCCTTGAAGTGGATGCGGATGGTGTCGGCCGGCAGCCCCTTGGCGCCGTGCTTCTTGGTCACCTCGTAGCTGGTGATGGTGCCGGTGACGCGGTTGACGTTGCGAATCGGCATCTCGGCGACGACCTTCTCGCCGCGCTCGATGGCGGGGGCGCAAATCCCGAGCAGCGTGGTGACGTCGAGGGACCGATCGATACCGTGGTCCTGCTTGATGGAGCAGAAACGGCCGACCTCGGGCCCGACCTCGGGCTGGTAGAGGATGTTGCTGAAATCGAGCCCCTTGGCCTTCCAGTGGTCGACCGCCTGCTTGGGCTCGAGGCAGCCAACCTGGCCGACCATCTCCTCGACCGTGCGGAAACCGAGCTGCGCCATGAGCTCGCGGACCTCCTCGGCGATGAACCGCATGAAGTTGACGACGTGCTCGGGCTTGCCGGCGAACTTGGCGCGGAGCCGCGGATCCTGGGTGGCGACGCCGGCGGGACAGGTGTTGAGATGGCAGACGCGCATCATGATGCAGCCCGTCGCGACGAGCGGCGCGGTGGCGAAGCCAAACTCCTCGGCCCCGAGCAGGGCGGCCATGACGACGTCGCGGCCGGTCTTGAGCTGGCCATCGGTCTCGACGGCGATGCGCGAGCGGAGATTGTTGAGCACGAGGGTCTGGTGGGTCTCCGCGAGGCCGAGCTCCCACGGGAGGCCGGCGTGCTGGGTGGAGGTTTGCGGGGACGCGCCCGTGCCGCCGTCGTAGCCACTGATGAGGACGACGTCGGCGTGCGCCTTGGCGACGCCGGCGGCGATGGTGCCGACACCGACCTCGGAGACGAGCTTCACGCTCACGCGCGCGTGGCGGTTGCCGTTCTTCAGGTCGTGGATGAGCTCGGCGAGATCCTCGATCGAGTAGATGTCGTGGTGCGGCGGCGGGGAAATGAGGCCGACGCCCGCGGTGGTGTGGCGGGTCTTGGCGACCCACGGATAGACCTTGGTGCCCGGGAGCTGCCCGCCCTCGCCGGGCTTGGCGCCCTGGGCCATCTTGATCTGGAGCTCCTTCGCGCTGACGAGGTATTCGCTGGTGACGCCGAACCGGCCGGACGCAACCTGCTTGATCGCGGAATTCTTGGAGTCGCCGTTGGCCATCGGGACGAAGCGGGCCGGATCCTCGCCGCCCTCGCCGGTGTTGGACTTGCCGCCGATGCGGTTCATGGCGATCGCGAGCGTCTCGTGGGCCTCGCTGGAGATGGAGCCGTAGGACATCGCGCCCGTCTTGAAGCGCTTCATGATGGCCTCGACGGATTCGACCTCGGCGAGCGGGATGGCGGTGGCCGGCTTGAACTCGAGCAGGCTGCGCAGCGTGCAGTGCTGCCGCCCCTGGTCGTTGACCAGCTTGGAATACTCCTTGAACGCGGCGTAGCTGCCGGTGCGCGTGGCCTTCTGCAGCCGGTGGATCGACTCCGGGGTGAACAGGTGCGCCTCGCCCTCGGAACGCCACTGGTAAATTCCGCCGACGGGCAGGCCGTGGCCGTCCACCTGGCGGTCCGGATAGGCGGCATGGTGCCGCGCGAGCACCTCCTGCGCGATGACGTCGAGCCCGACGCCGCCGACGCGGGAGGCGGTCCAGGTGAAGTAATGGTCGATCACGTCCTGCCGCACGCCCAGCGCCTCAAACACCTGGGCGCCGCGGTAGCTCTGGATGGCGGAGATGCCCATCTTGGACATGACCTTGATGACGCCCTTGGAGGCGGCCTTGACGAAGTTCTTGCAGGCCGTCTTGTGGTCGACGTTCACCAGCAGGCTCTCGCGGATCATGTCGTCGATCGACTCGAACGCGACGTAGGGGTTGATGGCGCTGACGCCGTAGCCGATAAGGAGCGAGAAGTGGTGCACCTCGCGGGCCTCGCCGGTCTCGAGCACGAGGCTGGAGCGCGTGCGCAAACCCTCCCGGATGAGATAGTGGTGGAGTCCGGCGACCGCCAGCAGCGCCGGGATCGGGGCAAACTCGGCGTTCACGCCGCGGTCGCTGAGGATGAGCACATTGACCTCTTCCTCTGCGATGAGCTTGCGCGCCTGGGCGCAGAGCTCCTCCATGGCCTTGGCGAGACCCTTCTCGCCGCGGGCGACGCGGAAAACGATCGGCAGGGTGGCGACCTTGAGGCCGGCCAGGTCGAGGTGGCGGATCTTGGCGAACTCTTCGTTGGTGAGCACGGGCCACTTGATCTCGACGCGGCGGCAGGCGGTCGGGCCGGGATGCAGGAGGTTGCCCTCGGAACCGAGACGGGTTTCGGCGGACGTGATGATCTCCTCGCGGATGCAGTCAATCGGCGGGTTCGTGACCTGCGCGAACAGCTGCTTGAAATAGTCGTAGAGCAGGCGCGGCTTGTTGGAGAGCACGGCCAACGCGGAGTCGTTGCCCATCGAGCCGATGGCCTCAACGCCGTCGCGGGCCATCGGGGCGAGGATGATGCGTTCGTCCTCGCTCGTGTAGCCGAAGGCGATCTGGCGCTGCAGCAGCGTCCCATGGTCCGGCGGCGGCACGGCGGGCGCCGCGGGCAAGTCCTCGAGGTGCACCAGATACTCGTTGAGCCACTCGCGGTAGGGGCGCTCCGACGCAAAATGCCGCTTGATCTCCTCGTCACCGATGATGCGGCCCTGCTTCGTGTCCACCAGAAACATACGGCCGGGCTGCAGGCGGCCCTTGCTGACAACGTCCTCCGGCGGGATGTCGAGCACCCCGGTTTCGGACGCCATGATCACCAGCCCGCCCTTGGTCACGCAGTAACGTGACGGCCGCAGGCCGTTGCGGTCGAGAATGGCGCCGATCTGCACTCCGTCGGTGAACGCGATCGCGGCGGGACCATCCCACGGCTCCATCAGGCAGGCGTGGTATTCGTAAAACGCCCGGCGGGAGTCGTCCATGTTCAGGTCGCCGGACCAGGGCTCGGGAATCAGCATCATCACCGCGTGGGCGAGCGGGCGCCCGGCCAGCACGAGGAGCTCGAGCGTGTTGTCGAACATCGCCGAGTCGCTCCCGTTCGGGTTGATGATCGGGAGGATCTTCTTCATGTCCTCGCCGAACACCTCGGACTCAAACAGCGCCTCGCGGGCGTGCATCCAGTTGATGTTGCCGCGAAGGGTGTTGATTTCGCCGTTGTGCGCGACGTAGCGGTAGGGATGGGCCCGGTCCCAGCTGGGGAACGTGTTGGTGCTGAATCGCGAATGCACCAGCGCCAGAGCCGTCGCCATCGCAGGATTCAGCAGGTCCGGAAAATACTTCTCCAGCTGGTCGGTCAACAGCATGCCCTTGTAGACGATGGTCTTGCAGGAAAGGCTGGCGACATACCACGATTCCGCGCCACCGAGGGTCGAGGTGCGGATCTCGCTGTAGCCGCGCTTGCGGATGAGGTAGAGCTTGCGCTCGAACGCCATCTCGTCCGGCAGGGCCGGGTTTCGGCCGATGAAGGCCTGGCGCATGAACGGCTCGGACGCCTTGGCGGTTTCGCCGAGGGACGAGTTGTCAGTCGGGACCGTACGCCAGCCGAGGAAGGTCTGCCCCTCGGACTGCACAATCTGCTCAAACCGCTGCTCGAGCTTCCGGCGCACGGTCGCGTTCCGCGGCATGAATAACAGGCCACAGCCATATTCGCCGGCGGCCGGCAGCGTGATCCGGGCCTTCTTGCAAACTTCCTGGAAAAACGCATGGGGAATCTGGAGCAGCACCCCGGCTCCGTCGCCGGTGTTGGGCTCGGCTCCGGCCGCGCCCCGATGGTCGAGGTTGCGCAGAATCTGGAGACCCTGCTGCAGAATATGGTGCGACTGCCGGCCCTTCATGTCCACGACGAAGCCGACCCCGCAGGCGTCGTGCTCGAACCACGGGTCATACAGACCCTGCTTGGCGGGCCGGCCGGGCTGGGCGGTCAGGGGGCGGTCGGAGGTGCTGGCTGGGCTGGACATGGGAGGGACGGGCACGGCGTTTACCAAGGGTGGTGGATCGGGCGAGAGTCAGACGCGGAGGTTGATGCGCAAAAAAAGAGCCGGACGCTCGGAAACGAGAGCCGGCCCTGAAAAGGTTGGTAGCAGGGAGGCTCGCTCAGAAAAAACGGATGGTTTTGGGGGCCATTTTGGCGTGTTCCTCGTCCGAGCAGCCGGCATTGGTGGGGACCTCGGCGGGTCGATCACTGGGCGTCACCAACTCATTGGCCAGGAGATAATTCTCCACTTCCTCGCCCGAAATATCCGCCAGCATGACACCGTCGATTTCCACGCAGGGGGAAAGCGGCTGGCCCGACTTCTGCACCATCTCGGCGTAATTGGCGCGATTGTTGATGATGTCGATGTCCTCAAAGGCCAGGCCGTACTTGTGCATGATGGTGCGCACACCGTTGGACCAGCCGCACTGCGGCTTAAGATAGGCTTTGATGATCATGCGAGGGTGAAATTTGGACGATAATTTTTCCAACTTATACGGACGGCTCGGCGCCATTCAAGCGAAAGCTGCAACTTTTTCAGCAATAAGCGGGCCGAGTTGCGCCCCGGATGCGTTTTTCGGCTAGCCGGGGCGGGGGTGCCACGCTAATCACGGCCGGATGAAAGTCCTCGTCACCGGCGCCGCCGGCTTCATCGGCCACCACGTTTGCCGGCGGCTCACCGCCACCCGGCGCTGCGAGGTGCTGGGGCTGGACAATCTCAGCAACTATTACTCCGTGGAGCTGAAACGGGCCCGGCTCGCCGAGCTGGCGGCCACCGAGGGCTTCCGCTTTGTGCAGGCCGAGCTGGCGGATGCGGCGCAGATTCGCGCGCTGCACGGCCAGTTCAAGCCCGACTACGTGATCCATCTGGGGGCCCAGGCCGGAGTGCGTTACAGCACAGAAAATCCGGCGGCCTATGTGGAGAGCAACATCACCGGTTTTCTCAATGTGCTGGAGGCCTGCCGGGCCGTCCCGCCCAAGCACCTGCTGTTTGCCTCCTCCAGCAGTGTGTATGGCGCCGGGGGCAGGGTGCCGTTTTCGGAGGATCAGGCCGCGGACCGTCCGGTCTCGTTCTACGGCGCGACCAAGCGCGCCAACGAACTGATGGCTCACAGCTACGCCCACCTCTACGGACTGAACGTCACCGGCGTGCGCTTCTTCACGGTTTACGGCCCGTGGGGGCGGCCCGACATGACGCCGGTGCTTTTCGCCCGCGCGATCTGCGAGGGCCGGCCGTTGCCGCTGTTCAACGCCGGGAAGAATCTCCGCGATTTCACCTACATCGACGATATCGTGGACGGCGTCATCAAACTCCTGCTCTATCCGCCCGCGGAACCGCCCGCCCCGCCCTACCGCATCTTCAATCTGGGCCATCACCGGCCCGTGGAAATGCGCCTGTTTGTGCAGATGCTCGAGGCGCTGCTGGGCCGCACCGCCCAGGTTGAACTGCTCCCGCCGCAACCTGGCGACCTCATTGAGACCTGCGCTGACCTCACGCGAGTGCAGGCCGCCGTCGGCTACGCGCCCCGCGTCCCGTTGGAGGAAGGGCTGCGCCAGTTTGTCACCTGGTTCCGCTCCTACTACGCCTTCCCCGCATGAAAACCGTTCTGCTGCTCACCTGCTCGAATATCTTCATGACCCTTGCCTGGTACGGCCATCTAAAGTTCAAGTTTCTGGAGGGCAAGCCGCTCGCCGTCGTCATCCTCGTTTCGTGGGGCATCGCCTTTTTCGAATATTGCCTGATGGTGCCGGCCAATCGCGCGGGCTATCTGAGCGGCACATTCACCGGCTACCAGCTCAAGATCATCCAGGAGGTCATCACCCTCGCGGTCTTTGTGGTCTTTGCCTGGCTGGTGCTGGATGAAAAGCTGCGCTGGAACCACGCGGTGAGCTTTGCGCTCATCCTGCTCGCCGTCTATTTTGCCGTGGCATTCAAGTCCGGCCCCCCGCCTGCCGTCGGCAACTGACCGGCGAGAATTTGCGTTGCCGCCACCCTGCGCCGGTGCCATGGTGCGCCTTCTGGCACGGAGGCGCCCCGCGCCTTCGGACCGGACCGTCACCATGTTTCAGGTCACTTTTTCCGAGCAAAGCATGCAGGAGCTGAACAAGCTGGATCAGCTTGCGCAGATGGAGGCCATTGGCCCGATCAGCAACCTCAAGGCCCCCGACCTCGAACACCCGCGCGAACCCCTGGGCCGGTTTCACCGGGCGGGCCGGACACTCTACCGCCTCCGGAGCGGTGCCCACCGCTTTTATTTCGAAGTGCACGGGGCCGACACCCTTCACGTCGTCTACATCCTCCACAAAAACTCGCTGGAGGATTTCCTGCTCCGCAACAAACTGCCCGTCTCCGAAACCCAGCTCGTCGAGCAGCATTCCAAATTCTGGAAATACCTGGATTCGCTGACCAAATAGCCGTCCCCTTTCCCATGCCGTATTCGCAACTGCCATCCCCCAAGGATTCGGAAGACAGCGACAATCCCTATTCCGTCACCCAAGCCAGCCGCATCTACTTCCTGCCCAATCTGATGACAGCGGGCAATCTCTTCTGCGGCTTCATGGCGGTGATCAACTGCATCCAAGCCCGGCTCGCCGAAACCGCTCTCGACAACCTCTACCTCGGCTCGACGCCCGCCGATCATTATCATTATGCGGTTTGGTTCATTTTTGGGGCGGCGGGATTTGACGCCCTCGATGGCCGTCTCGCCCGCATGGGCGGTCGAGAATCGCTTTTCGGCGCCGAATTCGACTCCCTCGCCGACGTGGTATCCTTCGGGGTCGCACCGGCGTTGCTGATGTTTTACCTCATCCTTTCGCCCTCCCAGGGCATCCCTTACTTTCGGAGAATCGGCTGGTTTGTCGGTTTCGTCTATCTTCTTTGCGCCGCGATGCGCCTCGCCCGATTCAATGTTCTCACCAATCCCCTCCTCTACCGCGGATCCAAGCTCACCAACAAGGATTTTATCGGGCTGCCGGTGCCGGCGGCCGCCATCACTGTGGCCTCCGTCGTGCTGTTCCTGCTCAAATTGGCCGAAAATGACCGCTCCCTTGACCGTTGGGCCCTCGGGTTGCCATTTCTGATGCTGCTGGTCGCCATGCTCATGATGAGCACCATCCGTTACCCCAGCGGCAAGCAGCTCAGCCTGCAGACGAAAACCCGGCTTCAGCCCTTTATCGGTCTGCTGGTCGTCGCCGCCTTGGCCATCAGCATCAAGTGGATTTCGCTCATGGTGCTCAGTCTGGGCTACATCTTCTTTGGCATCGCCCGCCATCTGCGCCGTCCCCGGCCGTTCAGCGCCCGGCCGCCTGCGCCAGTTCCGCCCTTGCCGCCGTCTTGAGCGAAGCTGGGACGCTTATCTTCCCAGCAAGCCCCCGGCATCTTGCGCATAACTTCACCCGTGTTAACAACCGTTGCCTTGTTGGACTCTTTTCCAAAGTTCCTCACGCCGCATTTGGCCCCGTTTGGCTGGGACAACGGGAGAGTTGTTGGACTTGCTCGCACCCCCTGTTAAGACTGCTGACATTCATTATTGAATTAGTTATCAGATAACCTTTGTTAGTTTCTTTGTTTTCGCCCATTTCCCCCTTATGAAATTCAAGATCAACCGGGATCACTTCTCCAACGGCCTCGCCCAGGTGCTCAACGTGGTCGGGTCCAAGGCGACCATGCCCATCCTCAGCAATGTGCTGATCGAGGCGGAAAAGGACTGCGTCACCTTTACGACCACCAATCTCGACCTCGGCATCCGCGCCCGTATTAAGGCCGAGGTGAAGGAACCCGGGTCGGTCACCCTCCCGGTCAAGCGCCTGGCGTCCATCGTCCGCGAACTGCCCAATCTGGATGTTGCCTTTGACGCCTCACCCAACCATCACGTCAAACTTTCCTCGGGCGGATCGACTTTCAAGATCATGGGAATTGGCCGCGAAGAGTTCCCCCCGCTGCCGGAACTGGGTGACGAAAACAGCTTCTCACTCGATCAGGCGACTTTGACTACGATGCTCCAGAGCGTCGCCTATGCACAATCGAGCGACGAAACGCGCTACATCCTCAACGGGGTGTACTTCAGTTTCCGTGATTCCAAGCTCACTCTGGTCGCTACCGATGGCCGGCGGTTGGCCCTGATCTCAAAGGAAATGGACGTGGCGGCGGACCGAGCAGGCAGCATCATCCTGCCCGCAAAGACGGTCACCGAGCTGCTACACATGCTCAACAAGGGCACCACCCTCAAGATCGCGTTCAATGAGCGCCGGGCCACTTTCCAGATCGCGACGGACAAGGACACCAGCGGTCTGCTCGATTCCATCTACCTTTATTCCAAGGTCGTGGAGGGCAACTATCCCAATTACCAGCAAGTCATCCCCAAGGAAACCCAACAGCGGATCAAGCTGGAGCGCGAACTCCTGCTCGCGTGTGTGCACCGCGCGTCGCTGGTTTGCTCGGAGAAGGCGAATTCGGTGCGAATCAAACTCACCAGCAATCTGCTCGAAGTCACCGCCCAGAGCCCGGATTTTGGCGAGGCTCACGAATCGATGGCGATCGCCTACAGCGGTCCGGAGCTCCAGGTCGCATTCAACCCGGCCTACGTGCTCGATCCGCTCCGCGCGCTGACCAAGGATGAGGTGTTTTTCGAAGTGAAGGACGAGGTCAGCCCCGGCGTTTTCAAAACCCTCGAGAACTTTGTCTGTGTCATCATGCCCGTGCGCTTGAGCTGATCCGGGACTCGGCTGTATTCACCCGGTCCCGCGTCGGCTTTCCTCGCTGGGCGGGGGGTGCCCGGGTCGCGATTTTTGTCGCGATACCTTCTTCTTCTGCCAATGTAGTCTGCCTCCATGACCGACCCCGACCAACTTCTGCATACGGGCCTGAACGCCCTGCAGCTGGGCCTGATTCTGGTCCTGTTCGGAACCCTGCTGTACCTGCGGCGCTTCAACGGGCTGGCTTCACCTGTGCAGGCCATTTTTCACCGCTGGCTGCGCTGGCTGATTTTCTCCTTTGGCGGTGCTTTCATCGGACTCGACACCGGTTGGATTGACCGGCCGTTCTGGGTGTTGGTGCTGGCTTTTTTCCTCTGCTGGCTGCTGGTGGAGACGCTCTACAACTGGCTTGCGATCCACGCCCTGAGCGTGAGCCCGGTGCCGCTGTTTCCTCGTTTTGCGGCCAACCCGTCCGACGAGGCCTGGCCCACCCACGCCCGCTTGATCAAGGTCCGCGACTGGCTGCGCCAGCAGGGCTTCAAGCAGGTGCAGGCGCTCCGGGCTGATGTCGGCGGGGGCCTTTATCTCCGCGTGTCGATTTACCAGGATGCGTCCGCCACCATGCGCCTGCAGGTGATGTTTCTCCCGCAGCCCGGCGGCGCCATCACCGTGTGCTACGGACTGGCGACCAACACCGCGGAGGGTTTCCGGTATGTGACGGACAACCTGTATCTGCCTTTCGGGGGGTTTTATCCGGAGCACTGGTTGGTGGAGCGCAGTCCGCTGCGCCGGTCACTGCCCCGGCTCATCGCGCGGCACCGGGCGCGCCTCGCCCGTGCAGGCGGGACCGCCGTGCCGTGGATCATCGACCCGCTCAACGATTTCAACGCGCAGCAGGCCGAGCTGGAACAGGTGAACACCGAGCTCGGGTTTCTGTTCCCACGCGCCCAGCGCGAGGAATACGGCAAAATCACCCAGGCCGGACGCTACCGCATCTGGAAGGAATACTGGCTCCTCAGCTACTTCGGCCGCAGCGTGCGGTATCAGTGACGTGAAAATCCGGGCCACCTCTTACGTGCTGGCCGCGGCGTTTTTGTTGTCAAACGCCTTGCCCCTCTTCGTCGTGCCCAAATTCGCGGGGATCTATGCCCACATGCTGAAAAATCAGCCTCTGCCCAGTTTGACCCAGCGGGTGCTTGATTTCACACCTTGGTGGTGGCTGCTGATCTCAATTGGTTTGGCCTTGCTGGTCATCGCGAAAGTTCGATGCAAGTGGCGGTTGCCCAATGCGCTGTTTGTGGTGGTGCTCATCGTCGGCATTCTGGCCGCGGTCCATGGGTTGTTTTTGCCGATCATTAAGATCCAGGCGGGAGGCTTGAGCTGACGGCTGGCCGGTCGGGATCACTGCCGCCAGTACCGGAATTTCATCCCGTAGCGGCGGGCGCCAATCGAGCCGACATGGCCTAACCGCCCTAATTCCCCCCGGCCGCCGCCGTTCTTTCGTCATTCCTCTTTATCCTTCTCTTTCGTCAGGAGAATCCGCCCGGAGGAAAAAGATGAAGAGAAAGACGAAAGAGAAAGACTCCATGCAATCGTAGGACGGGGATGGGCTCGCTTGGCGAGCGTTAACCCTGAATCGTCACCCCAGCAGCAGCGCGATTTGCACGCCGGGGCCGTGGACGCCTTCGATCAGGATGCCCTCGACGTCGGCAGTCTTCGACGGACCGGTGCACCAGATGATGTTGGGGTCGTCGCCCAGGACCGCGACGGCCTGCTGCAGATCGGCGAAAATGCTGGCGCGCGCCAGCACCGCCACATGCACCCACGGCGTGAGCGCGGCGAGCCGGTTGGTCGTGTCCCGGTCGGTCAGGATGAGCGTGCCGGTCTCGGCGATCGCACCCGTGGCCGCGGTGATGCCGAACAGGTATTCGTCCACCCGCGCCCGGTCAAAAACGGTCTCGACGTTGAAGTCCGACCCAAAGTGCGGCGCGAGCTGCGGCCACAAGGCGGGGTCGCAGTAGCCGTGGAGATGCTGCTGTTCGCGCAGCCACGACGCGAGCAAGGCGGCCGAGTCGACGTTGAGGCCGTTGACGGCAGTGTGCCGTTCGCAAAACAGCTCCCACGGGTCGCGCTGGGCCACCAGTCGGCGCATGACCGCCAGCTCGGTGTCCCAGGCCGGCAGCGGCGCGCGCTTGGTCAGCGGGGCCAGCGCCCCGTGGACCCGGGCGAGGATGGTTTCGCGATCGGTGCTCATGTTTTGTTTCCAGCCGCTGGTTTCTTGCCGGGACGCTGCTTCAGCCATTTTCGGAATTCCCCGCCCTGCCAGGCGGGCAGCGTGCGCTTCGCTTCCCACGCGCGCAGGGCGGGCACGGGGATCATCTTGGTCGGGAGATAATTGATGATATGGCCGCCAAAGAGCGCGGCTTTCCAGGCGGCGGGCTGTGAGGCGAGCAAAGCCCACGCGCCCATCGGCGGCGTGCCCGCTGCGGCGGCTTCCGAGCCCTCGCGCTTGCCCTTCTCGCGCAGGCGCAGCAGCAGGTCGGGGATCGGGATGTTCACCGGACAGACCTCGTTGCACGCGCCGCAGAGCGACGACGCTTTCGGCAGATCGGCCAGCGCGGGAAATTTCTTGCCGGCGAGCAGGGGCGAAAGCACCGCGCCGACCGGACCGGGGTAGACGCTGCGATAGGCGTGGCCGCTGGCCTGGCGGTAGACGGGGCAGACGTTGAGGCACGCGCCGCAGCGGATGCAGCGCAGGATGTCGCGGCAGTCGCTCGCCAGCACATCGGTGCGGCCGTTGTCCACCAGGATGACATGCATTTCCTCGGGGCCGGCCGGCCGGGCGGCGGTCTTCGGGCCGGAGATGAATTCCGTGTAAACGGTGAGCTGCTGGCCGGTGCCGCTGCGGCCGAGGAGATTGAGCAGCAGGCCGAGATCGCGGTCGCGCGGCAGGATCTTCTCGATTCCGACCATCGCGATGTGACAGGGGGTGGCGGCGAGGCAGAAACGGGAGTTGCCCTCGTTGGTGACGAGGACGAGGCGGCCGCTTTCGGCGACGAGAAAGTTGCCGCCGGTCAGCGCGACATCGGCCGCGAGATATTTTTTCCGCAGGAAGGCGCGGGCGCGGCGGGTGATTGTCTGCGGGTCGTCGTTGTAGGCCCCGAGGCCCTCGCGTTCGAAGCTGGTCGCGATTTCGCGGCGGTTCTTGTGGATGATCGGCTTGACGATGTGCGACGGGTGGTCGTGGTCGATCTGGATGATGAACTCGCCGAGATCGGTCTCGACGCACTCGACGCCGTTCTTTTCCAGAAAATGCGCCAGCTCGGTTTCCTCTGACACCATGGTCTTGGCCTTGACCATCTTCGTCGCGCCGCGGGCGCGGAGGATGGAGAGGACCGCCTCGTTGGCGGCCTCGGCGGTGGCGGCCCAGTGGACGATCACGCCGTTGGCCCGCAGCTTCGCCTCGACGGCCGGCAGGTAGGTATCGAGGTTCTCGACGACATGCTGCTTGATCTCGCCGGCCAGCTCGCGGAGCCGGTTGGCGTCGGGAAAGTGGTCGAACAGCACCTGGGTGCGTTTTTCGTGGCCCTTCTTGGAGCCATCGTAGACCGCGGCCCGGGTGGAAGGGCGGAGTTCGGCGGCGAACTGGTCGATCTGCTGGTATTTCATGGGCGTCAGAGCAGCCCGCCGTTTTTCAGCGCGTCGCGCAGCACCTGGGCGAGATGCTGCGTCTTGATGGGCTTGCCTTCCTTCTCGGCGAGGCCGCCGAGGTGCATCATGCAGCTCATGTCGCCTGAGACCAGGATGTCGGGCTGGGCGGCGCGGATGTGCTCCAGCTTCAGTTCGCCCATGCTGGCGGAGATATTCGGGAAGCTGACGGAGAACGTGCCGCCGAAGCCGCAGCACTGTTCGCCCTCGCCGAAGGTCACCAGGGTGACGCCCGGAATGGAGCCGAGGAGCTGTTCGGCGGCGGCGAGGCTGGGGGTGCCGCGGGTGTGGCAGGCGCGGTGCAGGGCGATGCGCGAATCGAAGCGACCTGGCCAGGTGGTGACGCCGAGGCCATTGACGATGAAGTCGCCCAGCTCCCAGGTCCGGTGGGCGAAGGCCTGGACGGCGGGGAGATCGGGCTCCTTTTCAAATTCGAGCAGCGCGCCGTGGAACATCATGGCCGCACAGGAGCCGCTGGGCACGACCACCGGGCAGTCGCCGGCAAACGCGGCCAGCGTGTGGCGCACGACCTTGCGCGAGGCCGGCCAGTCGCCGCCGTTGAACGCGGGCTGGCCGCAGCAGGTCTGCGCGGCCGGAAATTCCACCACGCAGCCCAGATGCTCGAGCACCTCGACGGTGGCGCGCGCCGCGTCGTCGTAAAAGGCGTCGCAGAGGCATGTCGCCATGAGCTGCACACGGCGCGTGGGGTCGGGACGAAGGCGGCCGGAAAGATTCATGCGGATGGAGAATGGGGCGGTTGGGCGCGGCTGGCAGGCTCGATGGCTGGAGCCTTGACCCCGTAGGGCTCGACCTCGTGTCGAGCCTTGGCTGCGAGGGACCCCCAGAAAGGCCTCACGCAAGGTGAGGCCCTACAAGAAGGTGAATCCGCGGTCCGACTGGAAGATAAAGGCTGGGACGCCATCGGATCATAGTTTTGCCCGCGGGCGGGCCGCGGGGCAAGGCGGGCTTTCAAAAAGTTCACAGCCTCGGTGGACAAAAAATGCGCAACCTCGGGGGGCGCGCAGGGTATCCGGCTGCAGGCCAGGTCGCTGACCTGGCCGCTGACGGCGGAGCCAGCTCAACGAGCCAGCCTACAGGATGGAAGCCCGCGGCCGCTTTTTGAGCCGATCAGCGCCGGCGCCGCTTGACGTCGAGCTGGGCAACCGAGAAACGGACCAGACCCTCGAGCCGCTCGATCTCGGCGGGTTCCAGGGAGTCCTTGCCGCGCAGGGCGTCCTCGGCGCGCTTCATCGCGTCCTCGACGGCGCGTTCATCAATCTTTTCCTGGGTGATCGCGTTTTCGGCGAGCACGGCGACCTTGTCGTCGGCCACCTGGACGAAGCCCCCGCCCACGGCGAGGATCAGCGTCTCGGATCCCTTGGTCACGCGCAACTCGCCGTGGTCCACCTGCGCCAGCAGCGGGATATGGCCCGGCAGGATGCCCACTTCGCCATCCGTCGTCGGAACGACGACCGTGTCAATCGTGTCGGAATAGACCCGGGCCTCGGGCGTGACGATTTCGAGAGTCAGGGACATGGGGAAGAAGGAGTGAGTAGCGGGTAGTGAGTAGCGAGTAGCGAGTAGCGAGTAGCGAGTAGAAACGAGGCCGGGGGCGGAGTAATGCTCGCTACTCGATGCTCACTCCTCGCTACTGTGTTCAGGCTTTCTTCGAGGCCGCGATGACCTCGTCGATGCCACCCTTCATGTAGAAGTCACCCTCGGCGACGTCGTCGAGCTGGCCGTCGAGGATCATCTTGAAGCCGCGGACGGTGTCCTTGACGGGGACGTATTTGCCGGGCGAGCCGGTGAACACCTCCGCGACCGCGAACGGCTGCGAGAGGAAGCGCTGGATTTTGCGGGCGCGGTAGACGGTCTGCTTGTCCTCGGGCGAAAGTTCGTCGAGGCCGAGAATGGCGATGATGTCCTGCAGATCCTTGTAGCGCTGGAGGACGCGTTGGACCTCACGGGCCACCTTGTAGTGCTCCTCGCCGACGATGTCGGCCTGGAGCGCCTTGGAGACGGACGCGAGCGGATCGACGGCGGGATAGATGCCGAGCTCGGCGATGGAACGCTCAAGCACGATGGTCGAGTCGAGGTGGGCGAAGGTGTTGGCCGGCGCCGGGTCGGTGAGATCGTCGGCGGGCACGTAGACAGCCTGGAAGGAGGTGATGGAACCCTTCTTCGTCGAGGTGATGCGCTCCTGGAGGAGGCCCATCTCGTTGGCGAGCGTCGGCTGGTAACCGACCGCCGACGGCGAGCGGCCGAGCAGCGCGGACACC
>CAIQQB010000175.1 GCA_903873805.1 uncultured Opitutia bacterium
GGGGGTGGCGGCGAGGGTCAACAGGCCGGCGAGCAGGACGGGGGAGGGTTTCATGGGATGGATGGAGGCAGGCTAGGGGATGCGGGATTACGGGAACATGACGGCTGGCGAAAGGCTTGGTTGCACGCCGGATCCGCCGGCCCGGGGGGATTGCGCTGGTGCCGGCATCATCATCGGGTAATGTCGGCTCTGTCAGGATCCGCCCTTTCCCCTCCATCCTATGTCTTACACTGCTGACTTCACCCGCCTTGGCCTGGCCACCGGCCTCGCCTTGATCACCTCCGCCGGTTTTGCCCAGTCCGTCCCCGCGACCGCTCCGGCCGCCACCGCCCCCTACAAGATCGTCAACACTGCCCAGTTTCCGGGCTCGGGTGGTCTCGACTATGTTTTTGCCGACAGCGGCGACCGCCGGCTCTATGTGGCGCGCGGTCCGCAGGTGCATGTCTTCGATCTCGATACCCTCAAGGAGACCGGGACTGTGGCCGGGAGCGGACACGGTGCGGTCGTCGACCCTGTGTCGCACCACGGCTTCATCAGCAGCCGGGCCATCGTGATGTTCGATTCAAAGACGCTGGAAGTTCTCAAGACCATCACCGTGACAGGCAGTCCCGACGGCATGCTCTTCGAGCCGCTCACCGAACGCGTCTATGTCCTCAGCCACCAGGCGCCCAACGTCACGGTGATCGACGGCAAGGACGGCTCGGTCGTCGGCACGATCGACCTCGGCGGCGCTCCGGAGCAGGGTCAGAGCGACGGGTTGGGCCACGTCTACATCGACGTCGAAGATCAGGCCAACATCGCGGTGGTGGACGCGAAGACTCTCACGGTCACCGCGCACTACGACATCAGCAGCAAGGGCACCACGCCCGCCGGACTCGGACTCGACATCAAGAACCACATCCTTTTCGCCATGTGCCGCAATCCCGGTCCCGGTACCTGCGTCATCCTCAGTGCCGACGACGGCAAAATTCTGACCAGCCTGCCGCTCGCGGGCGGTTCGGACGGCGGCCTCTTCAACCCGGCCACGATGGAGGCGTTCAGCTCGCATGGGAACGGCACGCTGACCGTCATCAAGGAAAACAGCCCGACCAGCTTTGAGGTCGAGCAGACGGTTGTGACCAAGTCCATGGCCAAGACCTGCACGCTCGACACCAAGAAGAACCAGATTGTCCTGATCACCACCGAGCCGATGCCTGCCGCCGCGACTGCGGCGGCGACCTCTACGCCGGCGGCCCCGGCCACCCCCGCGCCCGCTCCGGCGGTGGCGGCGGCCACGCCCGCTCCGGCGGCTGATGCGCAGGGTCGCGGCGGTCCCGGTGGCCCGGGTGGCCGCGGCGGTCAGCGTGGCGGCGGTGGCCGGGGCGGTCCGGGGCTCCTCGACCTCATCGTCGTGGGCCGTTGATCCGTGCCTGCGGCGGTCCTTCCGCCACTTTACCGCAGCGTCGGCGGCACTTAACCACCCCACGAACATGTCAACTAATAGCTGACATGTTCGTGGAAAAGCTGTGGGCGAGTGGATTGACGGCAGACGACTCGACCGGGCGTGGTTGGACGTGATGCTGGAGGTGCGCCGACAATTGGCGGAACTTTGGGAGGGATTTTCCTCCGGCGGGTGTATAGTATGCAGACACTCCCATGAAGAATCCCCGCGATGACCTTTCGCCGGCCCTGCAGGGCTGGCACGTGCGCCCGCCAGCCGATCCCGGTTTTCGGCCCGCCGTCTGGGCCCGACTCCGGGCCCGACCCGACAGCTCGTGGCCGGCTTACCTGCGGCATCATGCCGTCTCCTGCGGGCTGGCGGCGGTGGTGGCGTTCAGCGCCGCCGGCTATACCGGGCTGACGGTGGCGCACGCTCGCTCGACGGCCGACCGCGAGGCGATCGTGGTCACCTATCTGGTCGGCCTGGACCCGCGGGTACAGGCGGTGCTCAAGCCCTGATCCGCCGTGAAATATTTGCTGGCCACGATCGGGCTCATTCTTGCCGGGGCGGCGGCCACCGGGGTGACGTGTTACGTGTTGCGGAGTGAGCCGACGCTCCATGCGGCCGCGGCCACAGGTGACGTGATGGCATGGCTGCGCACGGATTTTCACCTGACGGATGCGCAGTTCGCTGCGATCCGAAAGCTCCAAGATTCCTATGCGCCTGGCTGCGAGGAACATTGCCGGCTCATCCGCGAGGCCACGAAGATCAGCGCCGCGCTCCGCACGGCGAAGAACGGCGATCCGGTAGCCCTGGCGGCGGCGGAACAGAAGGTGCAGGAGCTTCGGGCGATGTGCGCGACCGCGATTACCGTCCAGGTGCGGCAGGTGGCGGCGCTGATGTCCCCGGAAGACGGCCGGCGCTACCTTGCGCTCGTCGAACCGAAGATCGCGGGCTTTGACCACACGGCGGCCCCCAATCTGCGGCTCAACCAGCCGTAGCGCTCCGCCCATGGATGCCGATCGGGGCGACAGCCCCAGCGACGAGGATCTGATGCGCCGTTTGCGCGACGGCGATCGCGAGGCGTTGGCCCCGCTGATGGAGCGGTGGGAGGTGCCGGTGAAGCGGTTCATCTTCCGGATGGTGGGCAGCACGGCGGACGCCGAGGATCTGGCGCAGGAGGTGTTCGTGCGGGTGTTCACCAAGTGCCGCACGCACCGGGAAGGCACCCGGTTTTCCCCGTGGCTCTTTTCGATCGCGGCCAACCAGGCGAAGAACCGTCTGCGCTGGTGGAAACGCCGGCCGGTGTGCTCGCTCGACGCTTGGCTGGACGCGGGGGGCGAGGCGGCCGACCGGTCGGCGGCCGGCGCGCCGGCGTCTGACACCGCGGTTGGCCGCGAGCAGGTCGCGACGGTGGCGGCGGCGGTGCAGGCGTTGCCCGTCAATCTGCGCACCGCGCTGGTACTGTTTGAATACGAGGACCAGTCGATGGCCGAAATCGCGGCGGCGCTGGGCTGTTCGGCGAAGGCGGTCGAGAACCGCCTCCACCGGGCGCGTCAGGAACTGCGCCGGGTGCTGGCGGTGCCGATTGCCTGATTCGCCTGGCGATCGGCCCCTCCTGCATACGGCTGGTTCCGCGATCTGTGGCTTGGCATAATCCCCGGGTAATGTTTCGCTGGCTAAGGTATCAGGTTCGTCCCATTCCCTCCTTCCAAAATGAAAAACATCCTCCGCCTCCTGTTCACCGTGTCCGTGCTCGTATCTCTGTCACAGATCGTCCGGGCTGAAGATGCGCCGGTCCCCGCCAAGCCCGCCGATACCGCCAAGCTGGCGGCCGCCGATCTCGCCACCCTCAAGCTCGCCCCGATCGCCGATGTCATCAAGGCGGCGGTGGCGGCGACGCCCGGCAAGGTGGCCAAGGTCACACTGGAGCCGAAGGAAGGCGCGGCGGTCTATGCGGTGGAAATTCCCGGATCCGACAAGTCCGTCACCGTCGTGCTGGTCGACGCCGTCAGCGGCAAGGTCACCGGCAGCAGCGTGGAATACGGCGCCAAACCTCCGGCCGCGCCCGCTGAGAAGGGCGCCGCTCCCGCCCGCCGTCAGCGCAAGGAAGAAGGCGACGACGACTGATTCTTTAGTCGCGCCGGCTGGCCGACGTTTCTTCATGCTGCTGCCCCGCTCCAACTCCTCCACCGCGCCTGTTCGGCGCGGTGGCGCATATGCGAGCCTGCTGCTGGTGGCGCTGGCACTGGCCGGGTGCGCGCA
Source organism: uncultured Opitutia bacterium (assembly GCA_903873805.1). Classification (GTDB taxonomy): domain Bacteria; phylum Verrucomicrobiota; class Verrucomicrobiia; order Opitutales; family Opitutaceae; genus CAIQQB01. Next base: position 3,686 of record CAIQQB010000175.1, read on the forward strand.
CCAGGCGGCCTACACGGCAAAGCCGCTTTCGCCCGATAAGCTGGTGGTCGCGCTCGAGGCCCGCACGCTCGACGACCCTGGCCTGCGGAAATTTCTCACGGAAAATCTGCACCAGGATTTTTCCCCCGGCCAACCCGTCACGTGGGATTTTGAGACGCTCTGCTGGGTCGCCTTCTATTACAATCCGACGCTCGACGTGGCCCGTGCGCAATGGGAATCCGCCCGTGCCGCCCAAATCTCGGCTGGCGCGCGGCCGAACCCCACTTTGACGCTTACACCCGGTTTCAGTTCGAATCCCGGCGGCGCGTCGCCGTGGATTCCGGCCGTGGGGCTCGACTTCGGGCTCGACCCCGCCGGCCAGCGCGACCGGCGCACCGAGGTCGCCCGACTCACCGCGGAGGCCGCGCGGCAGGCCGTCTTCGCCGCCGCCTGGCAGGTGCATGCCGATCTGCGGCGGGCGATCAACGATTTCACGTTCGCCGACACCCGGACGACGGCGTTGCGCGCCCAACTTGAGCTGAGTCAGCAGATTCTAGCCCTGTTGGAACAACGCCGCGCGGCGGGTGCCGCCTCGGCTGGTGATGTTTCGGCCGCTCAGCTCGCACTCATCCGGGCCGAATCCGCCGCCTCGGACGCACAAAGCCAGCTTGGACCGGCCCGGCAGCGGGTCGCCCAGCTGCTCGGCGTCCCCGTGACGGCAATCACGGGGGTCGAACTGCACCTGATGACCCGAATGAACGGGCCCTATGCCCCCGAATTGCTGGCCGCGGTGCGTCGCCGGGCCCTGCAGAGCCGGGCCGATGTGCTCGGGGCACTGGCCCGCTATGCGGTTGCCGAATCGTCGGTCGCGCTCGAAGTCGAGCGCCGTTCCTCCGGCCTGCACCTCGGCCCCGGCTACCAGTGGGACCAGGGACAGAACAAATGGACCGTGGCCTTCGCCTTTGAGCTGCCGCTATTCAACCGCAACGAGGGTCCGCTGGCCGAGGCGGAGGCGCACCGCCACGAGGCGGCCGCGCAGCTGGCGATCGTGCAGGCGCAGGTGCTCGGGGAGATCGACGGCGCCGTGGCCGCGGTGGAGTCTGCGCAGGCGCAGGCCGACGGCCTGCGGCCGCTGCAGGCCATGCTCAACAACCAACTGAAACAGGTGGAGGCGCGCGTTCGCGCCGGCGGGGCCGACCAGCTTGAGTTGAAAAACGCCCAGCTCGAGGCTGCCATGGGTACACAGGACTGCATCGAGGCCAACCTCCACTATCTCCAGGCCTGCGGTCCATTGGAGGACGCGCTGCAGCAAATGCCCATCGCCAACCTTGATGCCCTCGCCCGGCCCGCTCCAACCCTCGCTTCCCCGCCCAAGCCATGAACAAAATCATTCCCAGTCTGGTGGCCGCCTTCGCCCTCGGAGGCGCGGTGACTTGGCTCGTGCTCAAGCACCCCGTGGCCGAAACCACCGCGGCCGCCCCCGACACTGGCCCGAAGATCGAGGCGGGGACCGCCGCCGGCAAGTCGCAGTTCACCACCAAGGAGCCGGTCGCCGCCACGCTCGCCGCGGAGGTCAGGGGCTACGGCCGCGTGCTCGACCCCGCGCCGCTCATCGCGGCTGCCGGGGAGGTCGCGGCGGCACGGGCCGTCGCCGACGCCTCGGAGAAGGAATTCACCCGCACCGAGACCCTGCATGACAACGGCGAGAACGCCTCGCAGCAGGCGGTGGAGACGGCGGAGGGCGCGGCCTTGCGGGACCGCGCGCTGCTCGACGCCGCGCGCGCCAAGCTGGTCGCCACTTGGGGCCGGTCATTGGTGGAGCGGAACGATCTGCCCGCGCTCCTCCATTCGCTGGCGCTCGGGGAGGTCGGCCTGGTGCGCATCGACCTGCTGCCGGGCGACGCGCCAGAGAAGGCCCCTGCGACCGCGCAGGTCGGGCTGCTCACGGGCGAGGCCGCCTCGCACGACGCGGAGGTGCTCGGGCCGGCGCCAGCCACCGACGCCCAGGCCCAGGGGGCGGGCTATTTTGCACTCCTGCGCACGGTCCCGCCGGCCCCCGGCACAGCCCTCCGCGCAACGCTGACAGTACCCGGTGAACCCCAGAAGGTCATGATCGTGCCGAGGAGCGCGCTCGTGCGGCACGAAGGCGGAGTCTTTGTCTACGTGAAGGCCAGCGACGGCGGCTACGAGCGCCGGCTCGTCGAGGTGGCGCGCAACCTGCCTGACGACGGCGTCGCCCTCGCCGGCACGGTGGTGGACGAGAACGACAAGGTCGTCGTAACCGGCGCGCAACAGCTGCTCGCCAACGAGATTCTCGGTGCGCTCGGCGGCGGAGACTGACCCGCGATGCTCCAGGCCATCGTCCAGTTTTCGCTGCGCTTCCGCGGCATCGTCGTCGCCCTCGCCTGCCTGCTGCTCGGCTACGGGCTTTACGTGGCATCGCGCGCCAAGCTCGACGTGTTTCCCAACTTTGTGCCGCCCGAGGTCACGGTGCAGACCGAGTGCCCGGGTCTTTCGGCCGAGCAGGTCGAGACGCTTGTCACCCGTCCGGTCGAGAGCGCGGTCAACGGCCTCGGCCACCAGGAGTCGCTGCGCTCGGATTCGATTCAGGGCCTCTCCGTCATCACCATCGTCTTCAAGGAGGGCACCGACATCCTCCAGGCCCGCCAGATGCTGGCGGAAAAGCTCGGTGAGACGGCCGGCGGCCTGCCGGCGGGTGTGAAGGCGCCGAAGATGTCGTCGCTCACCTCCGCCACGATGGACCTGCTCAAGATCGGCCTGGTGAGCGAAAAAGATCCGGCCACCGGCAAGGACAAGCTCACGCCGATGGAGCTGCGGACCTTCGCCGACTGGACCCTCAAGCCGCGCTTGCTCGCGGTGTCCGGCGTGGCGCAGTGCAGCATCTTCGGCGGCGAGGTTCGCCAGTGGCAGGTGCAGGTTCACCCCGACCTGCTGGTGGCGCACAACGTCGCGCTGACAGATGTGCTGGCGGCCGCCCGGCTCGCCAGCGGCGTGCGCGGGGCGGGCTTCATCGACACGCCCAACCAGCGCATTGTGCTGCAGTCCGACGGCCAGACTCTCACGGTCGAGGCGCTGGGCAACATTGTCATCGCCGCCAGTCCGGGCGGCGTGCCGGTGCGGCTGCGCGACGTGGCCACGGTGGCCCAGGGCGCCGAGCCGAAATTCGGCGACACGCTCATCATGGGCGGGCCGGGCGTGCTGCTCACGATGCTGAGCCAATACGGTTCCAACACGATGGACGTGACGAAGGAGCTGGAGAAAGCGCTGGACGACCTGATGCCGGTGCTGGCCCGCGCGGGCATCAAGCTCTATCCCGCGCTGCACCGCCCGGCGACGTTCATCGAGGCCTCGCTGCGCAACATCGGCCACTCGCTGCTGCTCGGCGCCGCGCTGGTGGCGGTGGTGCTGTTTCTCTTCCTCGCCAACGCCCGCACGGCCCTCATCTCGCTCACGGCCATCCCGCTCTCGCTGTTCACCGCGATCACCATCCTCGACCGGCTGGGGGTGACGCTCAACACCATCACGCTGGGCGGGCTCGCCATCGCGCTGGGCGAGGTGGTGGACGACTCCATCATCGACGTGGAGAACATCCTCCGGCGCCTGCGGGAGAACCGCGGCCGCGCTCAGCCCAAGCCGGTCATGGCCGTGATCCTCGGCGCCTCGCTCGAGGTGCGGAAGGCGGTCGTCTACGCCACGTTCATCGTCGCGCTCGTCTTCCTGCCGGTGCTCACGCTCACCGGGCTGTCGGGCAGCTTCTTTGCGCCGCTCGCGCAGTGTTACATTTTGGCGATCATGACCTCGCTGCTCGTCGCGCTGACCGTGACGCCCGCGCTGACGTTGATCTTTTTTTCCAAGGGTGCCCGGGAGGCCGAGACACCGTGGCTGCAGCGCCGGCTCCGCGCCGCCTACGAGCGGCTTCTCCGCGGCGTGCACCGTTCCCCCAAGCTGGTGATCGGGTCGGTGTTTGTCCTCTGCGCGCTCTGCCTGTCCAAGTACTTTTCCCTCAATTCCGACCTGCTGCCGGAGTTCCGCGAGGGCCATTTTGTGCTCGGCATTGTCACCGCGCCCGGGGATTCGCTGGCGGAAACGCAGCGGATCGGAAAGCAGATTTCCGACGGCCTGGGCCGGATCGAGGGCGTGGCCACTTACGAGCAGCAGATCGGCCGGGCCGAGCGCGGCGAGGACCCCTGGGGCCCGGAGCAGAGCGAGTTTCATGTGGAGCTGGCGCCCAACCTGTCGGGCGAGCGTCAGGCCGAGATCGAGGAGCAGATCCGCGCCATGCTGAAGGGCATCCCCGGCATCCAGTCCGAGGTGCTGACGTTCCTGGGCGACCGCATTCATGAGACTGTCTCGGGCGGTGACAAGCTGCCGGTGGTCGTGAACATCTTTGGCGACGACCTCGACCTGCTCGACAAGAAGGCGGACGACGTGAAGCAGGTGCTTACCGACCTCAAGGCGGAGGACGTGAACGCCAACCAGACCGCCGGCATTCCGCGCATCGGGGTGCGGCTGCGGCCCGACCGGCTCACGGAGCTGGGCTTCCGGCCGATCGAGGTGCTGGAGGCGGTCCAGACCGCCTACGAGGGCGAAACCGTGGCGCAGATTTTCCGCGACAGCCAGACGACCGACGTGGCGGTGATCCTCGACGAAGCCAGCCGGCGGAACCCGGAGGATGTCGGGGCGTTGCAGCTCACCAGTGTCACCGGCCAGCGCGTGCCGCTGCGCGAGGTGGCCGATGTCTTTCTCGACAGCGGGCGCTCGACCATCTTGCACGAGGGTGCGCAGCGGCTGAAAAAAGTTTCGTGCAGTCCGCCGGCGGGAAAGAACCTGCAGACGTTCGTGGACGAAATGCGTGCGGCCCTGGAGAAGAAGGTCACGCTGCCCCCGGGTATGTATTTCGAGTATTCCGGCACGGCCCAGGCGGACGAAGCGGCGTGGCACGAATTGCTGTGGCACAGCGGGGTCGCGTTCATCGGCATTTTGATGCTTCTCTCGGTGGTGCTCGGACACTGGCGCAATGTGACGCTGGTGCTCCTGAACCTGGTACTGGCGCTGGCGGGAGGTGTGCTGGCGGTGTTCCTCGTGGGCCTGCCCGGCGCGGGCGTGCTCTCGATGGGCGTGCGCGTGGGCTTTGTGACCCTGTTCGGCATCACGACCCGCAACGCCATCATGATGATTTCGCATTACGAGCACTTGGTGACGGAGGAGGGCCGGACGTGGAATCTCGAGACCTCGATCCACGGTGCTTCGGAGCGGCTGATCCCGATCCTGATGACCGCGCTGGTCACGGCGCTCGGCTTGCTGCCGCTGGCGCTGGGCAGCGGCGAGGCCGGCCGCGAGATTGAGGGTCCGATGGCCCAGGTCATTCTCGGCGGCCTGATCACCTCGACCGTGCTGAATCTGCTCGTACTGCCGACCCTCGCTCTGCGCTGGGCCCGGTGGAAGAACGCGGAGTGAGAACGGGCGGTGGTGCCGGGGCCGGGCTCCCTCCGGCCGCTACGGCCCCGTGACCAGTAGGCGGAAGAAGAGCGCGGGGGCGGCGCTCGTGACGCTGGCCTGCCAGGTTTGCACGGTGCCGGTGGTCGAGAGGAGTTGCTGGGTGACGCCGGCACTGGTCCAGGTGGCGAGGTCGGTTGAAACCTGAACCGTGTAAGTGAGGTCATTCCGGTCGGCGGGCCGGCTGAACGTGAAGCTCCAGTTGGAGCCGGTCTGGGCTACGGCCTGGCCGCCGGGAGGTAGCGGGAGCGGATCAAACGGACCGACGCCAAAGGCATATTTGAGTAGGTTGGGCACACCGTCGGCGGTGAGCACCGCGCTTGGTCCGCTGACCGCCGGATTGGCCAGTTGGACGGATGTAAAGGCGCCGGCCTGCCACGACGAGTAGTTGCTCTGGACCGCAAGGGTGAAAGTCTGGGTGGCGGAGCCGCCGACGCCGTTGCTGGCGGTGAAGGTGAGGGTGAAGGGTGAGCCGGTGTCGTTCGGTGGCGTGCCGTTAAGGACCCCGGAAACCGGATCCAGGCTCGCCCACACCGGCAGGCCGGTGGCACTGAGGGTGGGTGCGGGGACGCCGGTCGCGGTCACGGTGAAGCTGCCGGGCAGGCCGGCGGTGAACGTGGTGGTGTTGCCACTGATGATCTGCGGTGGCACCAGCACGCTGAGCGAAGCCGAAGGACTAGTCGCCGAACCGGCGAGATTGCTGGCTACACAGCGGAACAGGTCGCCGTCCATCGCGAACGTGATCCCGGTCACCGTCAGGGTGGCAGTGGCGCTGCCGCTGTAGGTGGCGTTGTCGGTGAGATTGCCCCAGACGGAGATCCCCGCAGGCAGGCGCTGCCACTGGCAGGTGGGTGCCGGCGAGCCGGTGGCGGTGGCGGAGAAGACGGCATTGTTCGCCACGGTCTGTTTCAAATAGGTGGGTGTGATCTGCACCTGCGGTGCGACCAGCGGAACGGCGCGGCGGACGGTGTTGCCGGTCGTGTCAGCGATGATGAAATTGCCGGACGGATCCATCGCGATGCTGCCCGCGCCCAGGAACCGCCCGGCGGTTCCGGCCCCGTCCGTGCTTCCGGCGATCCCCACGAGGCCGGCGACGGTGGCGACGCCGCCGGTCGCGAGGATTTTTCGCAACGTGTAGTTGTTACAGTCGATGACATAGACATTGCCGGCCCCGTCGGGCATGACGTCACCCGGGGAGCTGAACAGGGCGCCGGCTCCGGTGAGCGCGTCGTTGCTGCCGGCGACCACCGCGCTGCCGGCGAGGGTCGTCACCACGCCGCCGGCTGCGATCTTGCGGACCAGATTGTTGCCCTGGTCGGCCACATAGACGAGGCCGGCTGCATCAACCGCGATGCCGCCTGGCTGGTTGAACCGGGCGCCGGTGCCGGTGCCGTCGGCGCTGCCCACGGTGCCGTTGGCCGACCCGGCGAGCAAGGTGACGGCGCCGGCGGAGGTTACCATCCGGACTTCGTTATTGCCCTGGTCCGCGACATAGAGGTTGCCGGCGGCGTCCACGGCGAGGTCCGCCGGGTAGTAGAAACGGGCGTTGGTTCCGGTCCCGTTGGTGGTCCCATGGCGGCCGGCACGTCCGGCGAGGGTGGTTACCACCCCAGCCGCGGTGATCTTACGAATTGTATAATTATAATAATCAGTAACATACACATTCCCTGCGGTGTCGGCGGCGACGCCGGCGGGGCCGTTGAAGCTGGCCGCGGTGCCGGTGGCGTCGGTGCTGCCGGCCGTGCCGGAGCCGGCGAGCGTGGAGACGATACCGGCGGGGGTGATCTTGCGGACCAGGTTGTTGTTCATGTCGGCAACGTAGATGTTGCCGAGCGGATCGACGGCGATGCCGTTGGGAAAATTGAACAGGGCGCCGCTGGCGCCGTTGGTGCTGCCGGCGGCGCCGGGGCTGCCGGCGACAGTCTGGAGTAGGCAGGGGGCGACGACGAGCAGGCCGGCGGCGGCGCTGGTGGCGCTGCCGTAGGGGTTGGTGGCGACGCAGCGGAACTGGTCGCCGTGCATGGCGAGGCTCGCGCCACTCACGGTGAGCGTGGCGGTGGCTGAGCCGGCGTAGGTGGCGTTGTCGGTGAGACTGGCCCAAGCCGCGCCGCCGGCGGGCAGCCGCTGCCACTGGAAGGTCGGGGCGGGCGTGCCGCCGCCGGCCGCGGTGAAGTTGCCGCTGCCACCGGGAGGAACGGTCAGCGACACCGGATTGGTGGTCACCGTGGCGGGGAAGGTGGCCACCGTGAGCGTGGCGGCCGAGCTGGTGACCGAACCGAAGGGGTTGGTAATGACGCAGCGGAACTGGTCGCCGTTCATGGCGGTGGTCAGTCCGCTCACCGTGAGCGTGGTGGTGGCCGTGCCGCTGTAAGTGGCGTCATCGGCGAGGCTGACCCAAGTGGCGCTGCCGACGGGCAGGCGTTGCCATTGGTAGCTGAGGGGTGTCACCCCGCCGGCAGCCACCGTCAGCACCGCACTTGAGCCGGGGGCGGCGGTCTGAGCCGTCGGGCTGGCGGTGATGGTCGGGGAGTTGCTGAGGGCGCTGAGCAGCGCGGCCAGATTGGGGACGCCCAGCCCGGAGCACTCGTCGAAATCGACGCCCGCGCTGTAGGCGCCGTTAGTTCCGCTCGTGATATCGCGGAAAGCTGTGGTGCCGAGCAGAGGGTAGATCTTGGGGCCGAGCAGACCCAAGGCGGGCTGGCCGGTATCGGAGCGCGCCTGGTTGATCAGCGCGCAGAATCCGGCCCAGGTTGGCGAGCTCCAGCTCGTGCCGCCATATTGCACCCCGGCGCCATTCACGTAGACCAGCGCGCCGTTGCCGGGGTCGGCCGCGGCCGCGACGTCGGGCACCAGTCGCGTCGTGCCGCTGGCCACGCCCGTTCCGGTTTGCCAGGGCGGGCGGGAAAACGTCGAGCTGGCGCCGCCGCCGGTGGCGCCGCTGCTGTTGGACCAGACGGATTCGCTGGTGACAGCTCCGCTCGCGGAGTTGAGCGCAAGGCTGGTTCCGCCGACCGCGGTCACGCTGGTGGAGCTGGCCGGATTTTCCGCCATGGCAGTGGAACCGCCGGTGGCCCCGCCCGAAGTGGGGTTGGATCCGCCGTCGCCGGAGGAAGCAAAGACCGTCACGCCCGCCGCCGCCAGTTCGGCAAAATACTGCTCGTCGGTTTGCATCTGGCTCGCCGTGTTGTAGGCCTCGCCGAGGCCAAAGCTGAGGGAGACCTGGTGCAGCGTCGGCTGGCTCTGGTTGGAAACCTCCGTGTAGATCTGCGCGTAGGCCTGGTCAAGATGGGGAAACGACAGGTCCAGCGTGGCGTAAACGCGCACCTTTGCGGCCGGGGCGGTGCTGCTGCTCCACTCCACATCGAGCGATTCCTCGCCCGAGGGCGCGGGCAGGGTGCCGCTCACGACCTGCACAAACTGGATGTTGCTGAGCGACTGGGCCACTCCGGCGGTGCTCCAGAACGATGTCAGGTCGGTCGTGGACGGAAACGTGTCGATCACGATGCCAATGGTCTGGCCCCCGCCGGTCTGGCTGAGGCCGCTCCCGCCATAGGCGCGGAGGATGTCCCTCGGCCAGTAGGGCGGGGCCGTGGTCGAACCCGTGGAATCGGGCGCGGGAATCGGCTGGGCCTGCCGCAGGTGTTTCTGCGGCCGCAGATGGGGCTGCAGGCCGTTGACGCCCAGCACCGCGGCCGCGAGATTGCTGGGCAGGCTCGGCGCGGTGATGGCGGAGGTGTATTCGGCTTTTTGAAACGCGACCCGCGCGAAATTCACCTGAAACGCCGCCTGCAGCTGGCGGACCGTCCCGCGAACAAAGACCGCCACACGGCTGGAATCAGACTGGGTGATGGTCAGCCCCGCGCCGGTCAGCCAGTCGGACACGGCCTGATAGTCCGTCGCGAGGGGGGCATGACGGGCGAGCAGATCCGGAGCGGAGATTTTTCCCCCCCGATGCACCCGGTCCTGCAGCCCGGCAAAGTCCCGCATGCGCAGGACCACCTCGACATCCATCAGGGCGTCATTTTCCTCGGGGCGGAGCGCGGTTCGTGTCAGCACCGGTTCCGGCCGGACTCCGGCCCCGGCCGGGGCGGCGGTCAGGACCTCCCGGTGACTGCCGGACAGGACGGTGCGCGGCTGCGCCATGAGCAGCGAGGACGGGAGCAGCAGGCTCAGGATCCATACCCGTATGCGACCGCCGCCCCAAGGCCTCGGCCCGGGTGAAGACGGGGATGCATTTGAATGAAAAAGACTCACGGGAAGAGCGTCGGCTGCCTTCCTAAAGCAGGGGATGACATCCGACCGGTGCACCAGTTAGTTGTGCCAATCCAATTCCAGTACCGACTGGAAATCGCAGATGCGACCTCAGCCTCCGGGCGGAGGTGGCGAAAAGGAGAATGCGCATGATCAATAACGGGACGGTTGATGCAAATTGGCTGTATTTTGTCTTGAAGCAAGTGCTGAAACTCCATCGCAGGATCGATGCGCGGATTTGGGCGGAGACTGGAATAGGCGTCAGGGTGCGCCATCGGGATAAGAGGAGGACTGATCTCTTCGAATGCCAGTTTGCATCCGTTCCGGGTTTGGTCAAAAGGTTGTGAGATGAAAGCCTCCAACCGATCCGCCAGATTAATGACAAGGAGCCGGGCCGATGGCTGAAACCGAGGATCACTGGGCCCGGCAGGCTTCGTTTTGCGCGGCCACTCTGGCCGTGACGGCGGCCTATGTTTTCTTTGTCGTTTTTGCGGAAGGGGCCTTGTTGGAACTGGCTAGACTTGGCGACGGGCCCGCCTCGATTCCAGACGCTTTGTTGGACGTGCTCGGGATTACCGGATTGGTGGGCAGTGTGCTGGGCGCAAAATGGTACCGGCCGGAACATTTTGCCGTGCGGTTGACGGTGGCGTACGGAGTCTGTGCGATCGCGGCAGTTCTGGCGCTGGAGGCGACGAACTGGTGGCTGCTGCCGGTGGCTGCGGTGGTCGGCCTGGCGTTGGGCCTGCTGGCGGTGACCTTGGCCGCGGGACTCCGGGCGGCGGTCAGCAAGGATTCGCTCGGGCTTTGTTGCGGCCTGGGGGTTGGACTGGCGTATGCCCTGTGCAACCTGCCCTTGTTCTACCGGGCGGATGCCGCCCAGCAGACCGCGCTCGCGGCGTCACTCATGCTGTTGGCGGCGGGGGCGACGCGCTGGCTGCGTCAGCGGAGCGGCATGCCCTCGACCCTGTCCGACTACCGATCTCCGGGAATGGTGGTCTGGATTGTGATTTTTGCCGTGCTGGTCTGGATGGATTCGGCGGTATTCTACATCATTCAGCATACGGATTATTTTGGGCAGTCGGGTTGGAACAGCGCCGGCAGTCTGCTCGGTTATGCGACGGTGTATCTGGTGGTGGCTCCGCTGGCGGGGGTGGCGCTTGATCATGGTTGGCTCGGCCGGCTGGCGGTGCTGGCGTTCGGCGCCCTCGCGGTGGCGTGCGTACTGCTCGACCGGGATTTGCGCGGGTTTGCCGAGGCGGAGCCGCTCTACATGGCGGGGGTGGCGCTCTACTCGACGGCGCTGGTTTATTACCCGGCACGCGGGGGCAAGCCTTGGCTGACCGGGCTGCTGTATGGCCTGGCCGGCTGGGTCGGTTCGGCGGCGGGCATCCGCACGGCGCAGCAGCTGGGTCGGGTGCCCTTTTTCTTAGTGGCGGCCGCCGGGCTGGTCATCTCCATGGCGCTGCTCTGGCGCGAGCGCTGGCGGGACAAGGTCCACGAACCTCTGCTGGGCGCGTAGCAGCCGGAGGGGACGGGCCGCGTGGCGCGGTTTCGCAGACGGGCCTCAGGCTCCGGCGGCCGGTCTCGACGCGGCCGGCCAGGCGCGGAGGACCTCCGGCAGGTCGCGGAGGGTCTTCAGCTCGAAGAAGCGGCCGGGGGCCTGTGGAATTTCGGCCACCCGTTCGTGCGCCCAGAGCAGCCGGTAGGGAATGTGCACGCCGGAGCCGCCGAGTGCGAGCACCGGGAGAATGTCAGACTTGAGGGAATTGCCCACCATCAGAAAACGTTCCGGGGCGATCCCATGGCGGCGCAGGATGGCGGCATAGGCCGCCTCGTCCTTTTCGGCTACGACCTCGACCGCCTTGAAATGGCTGGCGAGGCCCGACCGTGCGAGCTTCGCCTGCTGGTCGCGCAGGTCGCCCTTGGTAATGAGCAGCAGCCGGTGCGTGCCCGCGGCGGCGAGGTCCGCGAGGACGTCGGCGGCGCCGTCGAGCAGCTCGACCGGATGGGCGAGCATTTCGCGGCCGAGCCCGATAAGATGCTGGATCTCGGCGGCGCCGATCTGTCCGCCGCTGAGCTCGATGGCGGTCTCGATGGCCGAGAGCGTGAAGCTTTTGACGCCGTAGCCGTAGAGGTCGAGGTTGCGCATCTCGGTGGCGAACAGCGTGCGTTCGACCGTGGCGGCATCGTGGTAGCGCGCGAGCAGCGCGGTGTAGCGCGTGTGGACGTGCGCGAAAATGTTCTCGTTGTGCCAGAGGGTGTCGTCGGCGTCGAAGCCGATGGCGGGGGCGGTCATGGGGCCAAAGCTGGGCGTTGCGCGCCGCCAGGCAATCCGTCAGTGTTGGAAAACGCGTGGCACCAACCGGCCGCCCCGCTGTCGCCATGGTCGCCATGAAACTTCTCCTTCCGCTCTTCCTCGCCCTCCTGCTCGCCGCCCCGCTCCACGCGGCGGAGCCGACGGCCACGGACGTGCTCAAGGACCTCGTAGGGCGCCAGCGGGTGCTGCTGGCCGCCGCGGAAAAGGCGGAGGATGCGGCGGCGATGGAGGCGATGCGGCCGCAGTTTCAGCAGCTGGTATACGACTATGAACGTTATCTGAAGGACTACCCGGGTGTGGCAGCGGGCTACGTCAGCTACGCGCTGCTGCTGGGCAATCCCGCGCTGGATGAGCAGAGGCGCGCGGGCGGCCTGCTGCTGAAGGCGAACCAGCTCGATCCCGACCAGCCGCTCGTCAAAAACCAGCTGGGCAAATATCTCGCCGAGGAGGGCCAGCCGCTGGAGGCGGTGAATTATTTTCTCGCGGCCATCCGCCTCGAGCCCAAGGAGCCCCTCTACCACTACCAGCTCGGCCAGCTGCTCACGGAGGCGCGGGATGACTTTCTCAAGAGCGGGCAGTGGAACCGCGCCGCGCTCGATCAGGCCATGCATGACGCGTTTGCGCAGGCGGCCGCGCTGGCGCCCGACAGCATCCCCTACGCCTACCGTTACAACGAGTCCTTTTACGACTTGGAAAAGCCCGACTGGGACGGGGCGCTGAAAGCCTGGCGCGCGCTCGAGGGCCGGGTCGCGCCCGGGGTGGAGCAACAGACCATCCGCCTGCAGGAGGCCAACGTGCTCCTCAAGCAGGCGAAGTTTGCCGAGGCGCGCACCCTGCTCGCGACGGTGGATGCGGAGACGCTGAAGGCGCAGAAAGAGAAACTGCTCGCCCAGCTCCCCGAGGCCAATCTCGTGCCCGCCCCGGCGGCCGACTCCGTGACCAAACCGGGTTCATAGGCCAGGAGTACCGCACGGTTCCGCGCCAGTGCGGCACGCCCGCCCACGCAGCCGTCCCATCTCCCCAACCAACGGATCCCTGCGACTCCCACGAACACGTCAACTATTGGTTGACATGTTCGTGGGATCGACCCGGGAGAGTCGGGCCCGGTGACGGCGGCGGCGGATTGCGGCGCAGCGGGGTTTCCCTGGATGAGGCCGGTGGGAGGGGCGGAACACCGGCTGAGTGGGGGCCGGGCATGCCGGCCCGTCGCGGAGCTGCGTGGGCTGGTCGGCGAAATCCGCACAAAACCCTTGGCACATGGGGGCGGGGCGTTTTTCGTTGGTTTTTGATGTCCACGCCCAAGCCCGCAGTCCTCGCCCTTGCAGACGGATCGGTTTACCACGGCCGCGCCTTTGGTGCGGAAGCCGTGATTGCCGGCGAATGCGTGTTCAACACGTCGATGACGGGCTACCAGGAGATCCTCACCGACCCGTCCTACTTCGGCCAGATCGTCACCATGACCGCCGTGCAGATCGGCAACTATGGCGTCAACGCCGAGGATACCGAGTCCGCCGGGCCCAAGGCCAGCGGCTTTGTCGTCCGCGAGCTGTCCCCGGTTGTCAGCAACTGGCGTTCGCACCAGTCGCTGGGCGACTATCTGGCGCGGCATGGCGTCCCGGGCATCAGCGAAGTCGACACCCGCGCCATCACCAAGAAGCTGCGCGTCACCGGCGCGATGAAATGCTGCCTCGCCACGTTGCCGATCACGGACGACGAGGCGGTGGAGCGGGCCCGGAGCTGGCGGGACATGGCCGGAAGCGACTACGTCAAGGACACGACCTGCGCCGCGCCCTATCTTTGGAGCGCCGACGACCCGGCCAACCACAACCCGGCCTACCTGCCCGTGGGCACGACGATGAACGTCCCGGTGGCGCCCGCGAAACGCTTCCGGGTGGCCGCCTTTGACTACGGCGCAAAGCACACGATCTTCCGCAAGCTGGTGCGGCACGGCTTCGAGGTGCAGGTGTTTCCCGCCACGGCGACGGCCGCCGAGGTGCGCGCATACGCTCCCGACGGCGTGTTCCTATCCAACGGCCCCGGCGATCCTGCCGCGTTGTCCTACATCCACCGGACGGTGACCGCACTGCTGCCGGACTTTCCGATGTTTGGCATCTGCCTGGGTCACCAGATGCTCACGCACGCACTGGGCGGCACGACCTTCAAGCTCAAGTTCGGCCACCGCGGCGGCAACCAGCCGGTGAAGAACCTGGAGACCGGCAAAGTTTCGATCACCGCGCAGAACCACGGTTTTGCAACCGACCCGGCGAGCTTGGAAAAGACCGGCGCGGTCGTCACCGAGGTCAACCTCAACGACGGCACCGTCGAGGGCCTGCGCCACCGGGAGCTGCCGGTCTTCAGCGTCCAATACCACCCCGAGGCCGCGCCCGGCCCGAACGACGCCGACCCGCTCTTCAACGACTTCTACCGGATGATCGAAAAGCGGAAGGCCGGGAAGATCTGAGGTTCGCGATAGAAGACTGCGCTGTGAAACTTGCGCATGAAACTAGGAATCGGATAGGGAGGTGGAACGCGACGTCCCGGCGCGTTCGTTCGATCCGGGCGCGCGGGGGACGTCGCGCTCCACCCCTGCGGATTTTTCCTGGCCTCCGGGTTTCCTGCTTCACCCCAGCATCGCCTCGAACTTCGCCGCGTCCTCGGGGGTGTCCACTCCGACGCTGGGATCCGCCGTCACGCCAACGAGGAGTTCGTGGCCGTTTTCCAGCACGCGAAGCTGTTCCAGTTTCTCGATCTGCTCATAGCGGCCGGGAGGCAAAGCGGAAAACTTTTCCAGGAGTTCCGCGTGATACGCGTAAAGCCCGAGGTGCTTGAAGCAGGGATGGGCGCACACCCAGGCGTCGTCCACGGGTCCAGCCTGGTCGCGGGCAAACGGGATTGGCGCACGGGAAAAATAAAGCGCGCGACCACCCGGGGCGAAGACAACTTTCACCTGGTTCGGGTTGAGAAAATCGGCCGCGGTGCGGAACGGCGTGGCGAGCGTCGCCATCGGCGCCGGGCCGGCGATCAGCGTGGTGAGCGCGCCGAGTTGCGCGGCGGTGACCAGCGGCTCGTCGGCCTGCACATTGATGACGCGGTCCGCGCGGATGGTGCGGTTGGCCTCGGCCAGCCGGTCGGTGCCGCTAGGGTGCCGGGGATCCGTCATGACTACCGCGAAGCCCGCGGCCCGCAGGGGGGTGGCCAGCAGCTCGTGATCGACCGCAAAATGGAGCGGCAGGCCTGGCGCCTGGGCCGCGATGCGCTCCGCGACCCACAACAGCAACGGTTTGCCTCTCACCGGGTGCAGCAGCTTGCGCGGAAACCGGGTCGATTCCAGCCGGCAGGGGACGATAATGGCGGTCTTGGGCATGACCGGGGCAGGCTGGCAGGCCGTTTTTAGGTTGCAAGCCACCCGGCGTTCAATGAACAAGACCGGCCAAATGGAGAAGAATGACACCGCCACGTCCGGTCAGCAGGTCAAAGAGCTGGTCGTGAACAACAAGATGGGCATCCACGCGCGCCCGGCGGCCATGATCGTGCGCATCACCAACAAGTTCAAGGCGGACGTCTTCGTCGAAAAGGATGAGGAGCAGGTGAACGGCAAGAGCATCATGGGCCTGATGATGCTGGCGGCGGGCAAGGGCTCGACCGTGAAGTTTCTGGTCACCGGCGACGCCGCCGGCCCGATGCTCGCCGAGCTCGAGGCGCTGTTCGCGCGGAAGTTCGACGAGGCTTGAGGCTGGGGTAAGCGGAGTTTTCAAACCGCTAATCTCCGCTCATCTTCGCTGATGCAGATTTGTTTTCGGACAGGTTTTGCCGACGGCGCGTTTTCCCTTGATGGGGTGGATTGGAGGCCGGAATTTTAATTAGCGAAGATGAGCGGAGATTAGCGGTTCACTCTTCCGGTCTTCTGCGCGTCAGAGCCCGAAAAACGCCCGCGCGTTGGCGGTCGTGAGGGCGGCCAGCGTTTCGTCACTGACGCCGAAGACCTCCCGCGCGGCGTGTTCCGCCGTGTGCCGCAGGAACGCCGGCTCGTTGGGCTTGCCGCGGTGGGGCAACGGGGCGAGGTAGGGCGCGTCGGTCTCCAGCATCAGCCGGTCCAGTCCCTGGGCCAGCGCGGCGGCGCGGACGGCCTCCGCCTTCTTGTAGGTCAGAATGCCGGTGAACGAGCCCCGGCCGCCGCGGCGGTTGAGCTCGGCGATCTCGGCTGCTCCCTCGCTGAAGCAGTGGAACACGACCCGCGCCCAGTCCACGCCGCTGGCGTCGATCAGCTCCACGCATTCCCGAAACGCGTCGCGGGAGTGGACCACGACCGGGCACCCAAGCTTTTTTGCCAGGGCAAGCTGCGCGGCAAAGGCCTGCCGCTGCCAGCCGAAGACCAGCTCCGCCCTCGCGGCGTCGTTTTTCGGCAGGTGAAACCGGTCGAGGCCGCACTCGCCAAGGGCGACCGGGTCCAGTAGCGCAGGCAACCTGTCTGCCTCCGGATCGGGCGGGTAGGGCGAGGCGTCTCCGCCGAGCCGCGGCTCTCCGGGACGGTTCGATCTGCTCCAGAATCCCTCCAATGGCGCGAGCTCGCGCTCCCAGTTTTCATCGACCGAACAGGGGTGCAGCCCGGCGGAATAATGCACGAACCCGCGCTGCGCCCCGGCGAGTTCGCGGTACAGCGTCCAGTCCTCGGACGACGTCCCGATGGCGATCATCGCGCCGAGCCCGGCCTCGCGCGCCCGCGCGAGCGCCGCCGCCAGCGTGCCGGTCCGGGCGAAGGATTCAAGGTGGGTGTGGGTGTCGATGAGGGTCATGGCGGAAACATCGTTCTCGTTCTCCTACTCGTTCTCGGCCACTTTGGAAACGGAGAATACGACCGGAGAATGAGAATGAGTAGGAGAACGAGAACGATTAACCTAGGTACAGCCCGCCGTAGCGCTCCTGCAAATACGCCAGCAGATGCTTCGGCGAGAGCTCCTCCCCGGTCACCCGGCGGACCAGCTCCAGCGTGTCGTAACGCCGGCCGTGCGCGTGGATGTTCTCACGCAGCCAGCCGAGCAGCCGGGAAAAGTCGCCGCGCGCAAAATCGGTCTCCAGCTCCGGGAGCGCGCGTCGCACCGCCGCCCAGAGCTGCGCGGCCATCATGTTGCCAAGGCAGTAGCTCGGGAAATAGCCGAACGCGCCACCGCTCCAGTGCACGTCCTGCAGCACGCCCTCGCGGTCGTTCGCCGGCGTCTGGCCGAGCGACTCGGTGCAGAGCGCGTTCCACGCCGCCGGCAGGTCGCGTACCGCCAGCGCGCCGGAAAACAGCCGCTGCTCCAGCTCGAAGCGCAGCAGAATGTGCAGGTTGTAGTGGACCTCGTCGGCATCGACCCGGATCAGCGTCGGCTCGACCGCGTTGACCGCCAGGTAGAGTTCCTCAGACGACACGGCGGCGAGCTGGGTGGGGAAGAGCGCGCGCAGCCGGGGTTCGAAAAACCGCCAGAAGGCGCGGCCGCGGGCGACCTGGTTTTCCCACAGACGGCTCTGCGATTCGTGCACCGCCATGCCGACGGCCTGGCCGAGTGCGGTGCCAAGGTGTGCGCGCGGCAAGCCCTGCTCGTAAAGGCCGTGGCCAGTCTCGTGGATGGAGCTGAAAAGTGAGTCGAGCGGGTTGTCGGCGTCGAAGCGCGTCGTCATGCGGATGTCGGCGCCGGTGCCGGAACAGAAGGGGTGCAGCGAGACGTCGATGCGGCCACGCCGGTAGTTGAAGCCGATCCGCTCCGTGACTTCGCGGAGAAACACCAGCTGCGACTCGACCGGAAACGCCTTGAACAGCGCGGTGTCGGCGCGGACCCGCGAGTCGCGGATGGCGCGGACGAGCGGGATCAGCGCGCGTTTCAGCTCCGCGAACAGTGCGGTGATCTGCGCCGCGGTGAGACCGGGATCGTGCTTGTCGATGGCGAAGTCATACGGGCGGTCGCCCCAGCCGAGCAGCTCCGCCTCGCGGCGCGCGAGCGCGAGGTGTTTTTCCAGGAAAGGCGCATAGCCGGCAAAATCGTTGCAGGCCTTGGCGTCGGCCCAGGCGTGGTAGGCGTGGCTGGAATGCGCGGCCTTTTCGCGCACGAATTCCGCCGGGAGCTTCGTGGCGCGGTCGTAATCGCGACGGGCGTGGCGGAGAACGACGGCCCGGTCCGGGGTGGAGCGCGTTGACCCCAACGCGCTGACGGTTGCTTCGGTCGGACGGCTCGGAGAGCCGTCCCTACCGAATTCATCCAGCAGCCGTCCGATCTCCGGATCGGTCGCGGCGGCGTGCTGGGTCTCGGCCAGGACCGCGAGCTGTTCGGCGCGCACGTCGGCGCTGTCGGGGGGCAGGTTGACCTGCTCGTCCCAGCCGAGGAGATCGGCGACGGTGCCGAGGGTGTGCGCGCGCTTGAGCCGGGTGACGAGCTGGTCGTAGGGATCGGACATGGGAAGGCGGGCACCTTGCACGGTTCCGCGCCTTTTGCCAACAGCGGCGGTTGCCGTTGGATTTATTGTAGCCGGGGTCGCTGACCCCGGGAGCTTGGGTTGCAAAGTTCCGATCCCGGGGTCAGCGACC
>CAIQQB010000176.1 GCA_903873805.1 uncultured Opitutia bacterium
CTCAATGCCCTTCAGGGCTTCCAAGCCGACCCGGGCTTTCAGATCGGGACTGTGCTGACGTCGTTTCTTTGACATAGGGATCGTTGTGCTGACTTTGGGTTAACGATCCGACCTGTCCAGTTTCCGGGGACCACCTCAGGTGGCCGTAAACGCGCATCGCCAGCGCGCCGCCGTCCTGATCTCACAGCCACCGGCTCTGGGATGTCGCGGACAGTTATTAAACATTAGATACAAGGAAAAGCCGGACGCTGATGGGCGTCCGGCTTGGGTTGGCGGGTTGCTTGGTGGTGGGCTCAGTTCACCGCGATCTTGTGCGGCTTGGCGGCTTCGGCTTTGGGCAGGGTGACGGTGAGGACGCCGTTTTCGTAGGCGGCGGCGGCCTTGTCGGCCTGCACCGCCTCGGGCACGCTCACGGCCCGGCTCAGCGAAAACGTTTCCTCGCGGTCGCCCACTTTCTGTTTGCGGGTCGCCATGATCGTCAGCGCGCCTTCCGCCAGTTCGAGGTTGATGTCCTCCCGGCGCACACCCGGCAACTCGGCGCGGACGTAGGCGTTGGCCGCGTCCTCGCGGACTTCGACCGGGATGCGACCGTCGGTTGCCAGACCGCCGTTGGTCGCGGCGAACAGGCGGCTGATCTCCTCCTCCAGGCCGGTCCAGGGCGACCGGGTCAGGACGTCCGGGGCGGACACGAGGGGGCGGTAGTTGGGATAGGTGTAGCGAACGAGTCTCATGGTGGTTGTCTCCTTGGATTGGGTTGATGGTTCGACCACGCTATTGCATGCGGGGTGCCGGCCCGGGCTCGGTGCGCAAGTGGCGCCAATGCCGGGAATTATATTTCGCGCGGGGTGTGTCACGTTGGGAAAAAATTTCCCGGCGTATGCTCGGCGGCGGGAAAAGTTTGCGCGGTCTGGGAGTAGCGCAGGCTGCCCAGCCTGCTCTGGGATCGATGGCAGGCAGGGATGCCTGCGCTACTCGGGTCCCTCCGCTCACGCAGCGGGCTACGCGGAACATGGCCGCGCGGCAAAGCGCACGGTCCCGACTCCCTGAAAAAAATCCGTGCTCCGCGGGCTAAAGCGTGGTTGGCTGGCCAGTCATTGACCATGAACTTTGATTTCGACACGCCACCCGAACGCCGGGGCACCGACTCGCAGAAATGGCAGAAGTATGCCGGCCGCGATGTGCTGCCGCTGTGGGTGGCCGACATGGATTTCCGTTCGCCCCCGGCGCTGATCGAGGCACTGCACCGGCGGGTCGACCACGGCGTTTTCGGCTATGCCCGGCCCACGGCGGCGACCACGGAGTCGTTTGTCACCGCCTGCGCGCAACGCTACGGCTGGGCCGTGGACCCGTCCTGGCTGGTGTGGCTCCCGGGCCTCGTCGTCGGCCTCAACGTCGTCACCCAGGTGCTCGCCGAGCCCGGCGAAGAGATCCTGACGCTCACGCCGGTCTATCCGCCGTTCCTCAGCACGCCCAAGAACAGCGGGCGCGTTTCGACCTCGGCGGCCTGGGCGCTCCACGCGGGCCGCTGGGAGATCGACTGGGACGCGCTGGACCGCGCGGTCACGCCGCGCACGCGGGTCTTCCTGCTCTGCAACCCGCACAACCCGCTCGCCCGCGTCTGGCGGCGCGACGAGCTCACCCGCCTCGCCGAGTTCTGCCGGCGGCACGGGCTCGTGCTCTGCTCCGACGAAATCCACTGCGACCTGATCCTCGATCCGGCGCTGCCGCATTTTCCCACGGTGAAGCTCGCGCCGGAGCTGGCGGCGGCCACCATCACCCTGATGGCGCCGAGCAAGACCTACAACGTCCCCGGCCTCGGCACCTCGCTCGCGATCATCCCGGACGCGGCGCTGCGCGCGAAATTTGTGCGGGCGACGACCGGCATTGTGGCCGAGGTGACGGCGCTGGGCTACACCGCGTGCGAGGCGGCCTACCGCGACTGCGAACCGTGGCGCCAGGCGCTGCTGGCCACGCTGCGGGGCAACCGCGATTTCCTGACGGAGTTTGTCGCGCGCGAGCTGCCCGGGGTGGCCGTCGAGGCGCCGGTCGAGGCCACGTACCTCGCATGGCTCAACGTGAGCGCGCTGGGCCTGGCGGATCCCGTCGCGCATTTCGAGCAGCACGGTGTCGGGCTGAGCGACGGCTCCTTTTTTGGCGAGCCGCGCGGCCGGCATGTGCGGCTGAATTTCGGCTGCCCGCGCTCCACGCTCGCCGAGGCGCTGCGGCGGATGAAGGCCGCGCTGGAGACGCGGGTCTGAGGGGCGGCGCGCATGAAAGTAAAAACCGCAGATGAACCAAGCCGCAGAATTCTTTTACCGCGAATGGACGCGAATTAACGCGAATAAAGCCGCTGAGGAATGGGTGCAGAAGACCAATCGGCCCAACCCAAAGGCCGAATTGGTTTTCCGAATTCGCGTTAATTTGCGTCCATGCGCGGTTGAAATCTTGGCTGTCCCGGCATGAAACGATTCATTCAGGGGCTTTTTGTGCTGATCGTGATGGCGGCGCTGGCGCAGGCGGCTTGGCACCACCAGCACCTGCCGGAGCGGGTGGCGACGCACTTTGACCAGGAGGGCCACCCGGATGACTGGTCGAGTCGCGATACCCACATCGCCTTCCAAGTCGGCATCGTGCTGGGAATCGCGGGACTGATGCTGGTCCTGGCGCGGTTCAATATCCGGCTGCCGGACAAATTCATCAACATCCCGCACCGCGAGTACTGGCTGGCGCCGGCCCGGCGCGCGGCGACCTGCGACTGGATCGCCGGTATCCTGCTCGCCATCGGCTGCGTGCTGACGCTGTTCCTCGGGTTCGTCTACCAGCAGGTCTACGAGGCCAACCTGCTGCCGGAACCGCGACTCGCGCTGCAGCTGCTGCCGCTGATCGTGGGGCTGTTCATCTTTGGCACCAGCCTGGTCGTGATGCTGATGTTCCGCTTCGGCCGCCCGCCGGAGCCGACCCGCCGCGGCCGCCGCCGCTGACCATGCGCCTCGGCCCGTACACGCTGTCGTCGAACCTGTTTCTCTCGCCGCTGGCGGGCTACACCAACCTGGCCATGCGGCTGACGGTGCGCGAGCTCGGTGGACTCGGCTGGGCCACCACCGATCTCGTCAACGCCCGCTCGCTGCTCGAGCGCAACCCTGGCGCGCTGCGTCTCGTGGCCACGAACGCCGCGGACCGGCCGCTCGCGATCCAGCTCTTCGGCAGCGTGCCGGAGGAGATGCGCGATGCCGCAGTGGTCTGCGAGTCGCTCGGCGTACAGGCGGTGGACATCAACATGGGCTGCCCGGTGAAGAAGGTCGTCAAGGTCGGCGGCGGCTCGGCGATGATGACCGAGCTGGCGAAGACTGCGGCGCTCGTCCGCGGCATGGTCGCGGCGGTGAAGATTCCGGTGACGGCGAAGATGCGGCTCGGCTGGGACGATGACAACCTGACGGCGCCGGACCTCGCGCGCGTGCTGGAGGAGGCGGGGGTGGCGGCGGTGTTTGTCCACGGGCGCACGCGGGCGCAGGGCTTTGCCGGCACGGTTAATCTCGCGGGCATCCGCGCCGTGGTGCAGGCGGTGAAGGCGATCCCCGTGATCGGCAACGGCGACATCACGACGCCCGAGGCGGCGAAGCACATGCTCGACCAGACCGGCTGCGCGGGGGTATCGGTCGGGCGCGGCGCGTTCTACGACCCGTGGATCTTCCGCCGGACGGACCATTTGCTGCGGACGGGCGAGCTACTGCCCGAGCCGGATTTTGCGGAACGCGTGCGCGTGCTGCGGCGGCATTTCGGGCGGTATGTCGAGTTCTACGGCGAGGGTCCGGGCGCGAAGTTTTTCCGCAAGGTCGCGCCATGGTATGCCAAACGGTTCGGACCGGCGCGGCCGTTCAAGCAGCGGATCACCAGCATCACATCGGTGGCGGATTTCGAGGCGGCGTTGGCTGAGCTGACGGAATGGCGGCGGCAGTTCTGCGACGAGGGGGGGGCGCTGCTGCCGAAGTTTCAGCCCGGACAGATGGTGGCCTCGTTCATGCGCGACCCCGATGATCCGGGCCTGCAGCGCGAGGCGATCCCGGTGCCCAAGGGCCCGGTGGATGTTTGGTAGGTGCGGGGGCAGGTGCACATCCACACCCAAAAAATCGTTCTCGTTCTCATTCTCCTACTCGTTCTCATCTGAAACTTGGGATTCGGCAAAGAGCGGGTTTTCAAATTCGAGAATGAGAACGAGTAGGAGAACGAGAACGATTTCGGATCTCAGTACTGCTTGCTGACTTTCGCGCCGTCGCGATCGTGAAAGACGACGACCTTCCGGTCCACGTCGATGCTGTCGAAGTAATAACCCTGGGCGGAATCGATTGCATCCCCGGGCTTGGACATCTTGCCGTTGATCAGCGCGAGGGTGCGGTCGGAGACGACGCGGACGCCGCTGATCCTGACGCCGTCGACCCAGGCGCGGAAGGCAAGCGGGGCGACGAGTGCGGCGGGGGCGGGCGGTGTCACGATGGCGGCGGGCCGGACGGGCGCGGGGGCCGGCGTGGTTGTAGCCGGGTTGGCGGGCAGCAGGGCGGCAGGGGGCGGGGTGTTGATGGCGCGTTCACCCGTGGGTTCCTGACCGTTGACGAGGGCGTCGATCCGCGCCTGTTCGATGGCGCGGCGCGCGGTGACGGCCGCCTGCACGCTTCCCGCCATGCTGGTAGCGGGCGCGGGGGCGGGTGCGGCGGCGACCGCAGTCACGGGGGCAGGAACGGGCTGGGGAGCGGCGATGTTCGGGGCGGCGGCGGGAGGCGGGTTGGCCACGGGCGTGGCGGCTACGGGCGCGACGGGGGCGGCCGTGGCCGGGGTGGACGGCTTGGCCGCTGGTTTGACCGGTGGCGGGGGCGGCGGGGGCGGGTTCAGATACGAATAGCCATAATACAGTCCGGCCCCGATCACGAGCATGGCGGCGAAACCGGCGCCGATCTGGACGAGCTTGGACTTTGGTTTTTTGCCCGGCGCGCCGGTTTTCCCGGCCTTGGCGTTGAGCGAGGCTTCGGAAACATTCGGTGCGACCTTGATGTGCGGCGGAGCCAGCGACTTGACGGGCGGGGGAGAAAATTTCGGGGGTGGCGGGGCCGCGACCGGTGCGGCGGCGGGCGGAGCGCCGGGCGGGGGCGAACCGGCGCCCGGTAACGTTGGGGTGGATGCGGCCGGCTTGAGTTTGAGGCCGAAGGCGGGCGCGGAGTCCGCCGATGGGGCGGCCACCGGTGGCGGCGGAATCACGGCGGGCGGCGGCGGGCTGACAGCCCGGGGGGGCGGGATGGTCTGGAACGGGGCCAGCGTGGGAACAGACTCGGTCGTGGTGCGCACCTTGAGCCGCGGTTTGGTTGCATCTGCGTCTGCGGCGGGGCTGGCGGGCGGCGGTGGAGCGGCTTCAGTTGGAGCCGGTGCGGGCGCGGGCAGGCGGATAGAGAGGGCGGGAGTGGTGCGCGGCGGCGGAGTTGGAGCGGGACTTTCGGCGGCCGGCGCGGCGGGGGCCGGGGCGGGATCGGAGGAGAGCCGCGGCTTCAGGCGCATGCGCGGCGCCGCTTCGGCGGGTGCGGCGGCAGCGGGGATGGCGGCAGCGGGGGTGGCGGGCGGAACAGGAACGGGTGCTGCCGGTGGCGGGGTGGTCGGACCCGGTGCCGGTGCAGCCGCCGGCGCAGCGGCGGGCTGCAGCCGCGGCCGCAAACGCAGCGGTGGCGGGTCGGACTCGTTGCTCATGCGACGGAAGATTGGGATTCTTTTGCGCGCGGGCGAATCAAAATTTGCGGACCTTCGCCGGAAGGCACCGTGCGGAAGGGCGGCCGGGGGTGGTCCGCGGAAGCGGGCCGGAGCGGTGGTCAGGCGGCGGTTGAAGCCACCGCCGGGTGGGTGGCGAGGCGGGCGAGGGCGGTGTGGAGGAGGGATTTGCCGGGCTCCATGCGGTGCCACGGCGACGCGCCGGACGGGTGCGGGAGCGGAATGCAGTCGGCCGTGTGACCGCGATAAGTGAGCGGAAACACCCGGCCGATGGTTTCCAGGAGCGGGCGTTCGCCGAGGAATTGGGTGATGGCCAGCTTGCCGACGGGCAGCACCAGCTGCGGCTGCAGCAGGGCGAATTCGCGCTCGAGCCACGCGGAACAGTTGACGATCTCCTCCGGGGCGGGCACCCGGTCGCCGCCGGTCGGATTCTTGCCCGGAAAACAACGGCACACGGCGGCAAAATAAACGCGGTCGCGCACCTCGTCCTCGGTCCAGCCGAGCGCGGCGTGCCACCATTTGAAGAGCGTCTTGCCCGCGGTCCAGGCAAACGGCCGGCCGAGCTTCGGCTCCTTGTCGCCGGGAGCCTGGCCGACGAGGAGAATGCGGCTGGCCACTGCGCGGCCGACCACGGCGGGCCGATGCATCCGGGGGCAGCGTTCACAGGCCCGGAGGGCGGCGAGATGTTTTTCGACGGCGGCGGCGGAGGCGCTCATCGACCAAGGCTGACAGCCGCAGACTCCCGCGGGCAAGCCCGCACGCCGGGCTCCGCCATTGTTACCTATTACCAAGGCGCGCGTTTTAGCCTGACGTGGCTGGTATCTCAAGTCCCGCCGCTCACTCGGCGGACTACCTCGGAAATGCAGCCCTACGCGTGCGCGCAGGGAGTTTGGACTTTCGTCAGGTTATGATGCGAAACTCAAACAGTGACAATATGGCGGGAAGCGAGGCAGGAGAAGATGAGTCTTGGGCGGACGGCAGCATGACCGGGCGCTACGGCCGGTGACGATTCAATCAACTTCGGTTGGCGCAGCCGGGTCGGCGCGGTCCGCCCGGGCAATGAGGGTGAATCCTGCGCTGACCAGCATGGCCGCCAGGCCGGCGGCTGCGGCCAGCAGCAAGCCGAGGCCGAAGTGCAGGGGCAGGCTGGGCGAGACGTAGTCCGACGGGGCTGCGGGCTGGGCGCGTTCCAGCACCCGGGCGCGGGTGGGATCGGAAGGCGGGTCCAGCAGAGCCGCGGCTTCCTCGGCGAAGAGGTTGGCGACCATGGCGGCGAACGCGGGATCCGGATGATGATATTGGATCAGAATCCGGGCGGCAGCCGGCTGCGGAAGTATCCCGCGGTTTTCGGTCAGCACTTCGGGCGGGGTGAGCGGATCGCTGCCAGATTCGTACGGGGCGGTCAGCTGCCGGAGCTCCTCCCCGCTGAGGCGGTCCGCCACCTTGCGGATGAGCGCACTGCCGCTGAGCGCCTCGGCCGCCCGGGCGGGCCCGGGATCCGTACCGGGCGCCAGCTGCAGCGTGGCGGTGGAGCGGTAGATTTTCGGCTGCGCCAGCGTGTAAGCCGCCACGCCGGCCAGGACGACGAGGAAGGCCGCGAGAAAGACGCCGAGATGGCGGCGCCGCTGCCGGGTCGAGGCGGGGAGGAGAAGTGGAGCAGTCATCAGCGGGCGAAGCGGCCGTTGCGCAGAAATGCCTGCACCTGCGCCACCGTGTCGCCGCGCCACATGATCCAGGTGTGGGTGGCGGGCAGGGTGAGGTGGTCGGCTTCGCCCGCGACATGGGTGGATACCACCGTCACCTTGCCGTCGTCGGCACCCGGCAGCAGGGCGGAGAACAGGGGGTTGATCGTACGGGTGCCGGCGATGATGCCGACCGCCGTGCCGGCCGGCAACGGACCGAGCCGCCGCGGAACGCTGTCCGCTTCGGTGCCGAGCTGGAGGCCGGCGGGTCCGTTGACCGCCTGGAACAGTTTCCAGTCGCGGAGCCGGTCCACGACCTCGCTGCCCTGGTTGGGCGGGGCGAGCATGACGATGCGGCCGAGGGCGGGCGGCACGCCGTGGTCCTGCAGGTATTGCCGCACGAGAATGCCGCCGAGCGAATGCGTGACGACGTGGATGCGAGGCCCGTCGGCTGGTGCGGCGGCGAAGACCGGCCCGAGAGCGGCGTCGGCGAGGGCCGCGATGGCGCCGGAGCGAGACGGGTAGGCGAGGTTGCGGACGGTGTAGCCGTCGGCGCGCAGGGCGAGCTCGACGCGTTTCAGCGAAAGCGGGCTGCGGGCGAGCCCGTGCAGGAGAATAACGGTGTCAGGCGCGGCGGAAAGGCGGGCGGAGGCGGTCACGAACAAAAGGAGGAGGGGAAGCAGTTTCAACGTGGCACTGGGCGGGCACGTTCAGCCAAGGGCGAAAGCCGGGGAAGCTCCATCGCAAAAAAACGGCGGTGGGAAAGGACGCTGAAGCAGGAAGCCAGGAAACCAGGAACAGACAGACAAGACGTCAGGTTTTTCGAGGCGGGGTCACTGAGGTGAACTTCCAGTTTCGATGCTGGGAGAAATCTAAACAGCAGGATAATTCAGAAACCAAGAAGCCCGGGATTCGGGCCCCGGCGTTTCCTGGCTTCCTGGTTTCCTGCTTAAACTCTGACCGGCTGCGCCTGCCGTGCTCAGCCGAGCAGATTCTTCAGGGCGGCGAGGTATTTTTCCTGGGTGCGGCGGATGACGTCGGCGGGGAGGCGCGGTGCGGGCGGCTGCTGGTTCCACTTGATGGCGAGCAGGTGGTCGCGCACAAACTGCTTGTCGTAGCTCGGCGGCGACTGGCCGGGCGCATAGCTGTCGGCGGGCCAGTAGCGCGAGGAGTCGGGCGTGAGGACCTCGTCGATGAGGTAGAGCTTCCCGGCGGCGTCGGTGCCGAACTCGAATTTGGTGTCGGCTAGGATCATGCCGGCCTGCGCGGCGCGGTCGTGGCCGAGTTGGTAGAGGGCGAGGCTGGTGGCCTTGACCTTTTCGTAGAGGGCGGGGCCGACGGTGGCGGCGCCCTGGGCGTCGTTGATCGGCTCGTCGTGCTGGCCCTTCGGGGCCTTGGTGGTGGGGGTGAACAGCGGGACGGGCAGGCGGTCGGCCTGGCGCAGCCCGGCGGGCAGCTGGATGCCGCAGACGTCGCCAGTTTTTTGATACGAACTCCAGCCGCTGCCGACGAGGTAGCCGCGGACGACGCACTCGATGGTGAGCGGCCGGAGTTTTTTCACAATCATGCTGCGCAGCTGCAGGTCGCGGTCGGTCAGGCCGCGGCGGGCGAATTCGCCGGGCTGGTCGGGCAGGAGATGGTTGGGCAGGAGGGCGGTGGTCTGGGCGAACCACCAGTTGCTCAGCTGGGTGAGGACGATGCCCTTGCCGGGGATGCCGTCGGGCAGGATGACGTCGAACGCGGAGAGCCGGTCGGTGGCGGCGAGCAGGAGGGCGTCGCCGAGGTCGAAGATTTCGCGTACTTTGCCGGAGGCGATCTTGGGGAAGGGCAGGCCGTCGAGGGTGGTGACGGCGGTGGCGGGCAGGGCGGCGGCGATTTGGGCGGAAGTCATGGCCGGAGATTTCAGGCGAGTGGAGGCGGCGGGCGCCAGCCGGAAATGCGATTTTTTCGGACGGTGGCTTCGGCGGAGAATCGGAAAATTGCCTTGCACGGTGGGGGGCGCGACGTAGCGTGCCCAGTTCCGCGGTTAGTCCCCATCGTCTAGCCCGGTCAGGACACCACCCTTTCACGGTGAGAACCGGGGTTCGAATCCCCGTGGGGACGCCACGATTAACGCCGGATCGCGGGCCGCCAGGGTCGAAGGCTGGCGGCGGATCGGCGGATCGCACGACTTCTGTTTGCGGGCGAAGCTCTGGTCTGACCGAGAGCGGGAGATCACGCACACCCGGCGCGGCGCGGAAGCGGGGCCGGAGCCAGGCCGGTGACGAGCGAACCTGGTCACCCCGGGTTCCGGCAGGTGCGGAAGGAGCACGGGCGGGCCGGGGGACAGAACGGCGCGACGGGGAAAGGCGGGCGCCGGTCTCATGTCATGATGGATCGAATACGGGATGCCGCCCGAGATTGCGCCCGGTGGATCCCCGGCCGGTGACACCCGGCTGGGTTGGCGGGAGGAGATGGTTCCGTGTCGGCGGTGTTGTTCACCGGTTTGTAACCTGACTGTCGGGAAACCGTGACCTGGGACTGGTTAACTCCCCGGGCTGTCACCCGTCAGATCGAGGGGGGGCGGCATTCCAGCAAGCTCAACCTAAACTCCTCCCTCCACGGGACCAAACCATGAAATCAATCAAAGCAACTGCGGCGGCCCTGCTCGCCTTGGCCTGCGCCAGCCTGGCGTCCGCCACCACGACCATCCACATCGTTGGCTCCACGGCGTTCCGCGCCTCGGTGCATGCGGCCATCATCAACAGCCTCAACAGCCCGACGGCCGCCTACTCCGGCTCCAACCTGAAGGGTGCCAGCACGGCGGTGTTCGCCGGCACGCTCAAGTCCGGTCCCTCGGCTGGTCAGTCGGTGGTCTTCGAACTGGCTTGGTCCGGTTCCTCCGGTGGCATTCAGACCGTGGCCCAGACGAGCCCGGTGATCACCAAGACCTTCCCGACGGCCGCCAACACGATGTCGGCGGTCAGTCTCACCGGCAGCGCCGGCAGCTACACTTATGTGGGCGGCACCGTTCTCCCCGGTTCACCGGTGACGGAGACCGTGGCGGCTGAAGTCGCGATGGGCGACAGCTTCCAGGGCTCCACCATCTTCACGGGCACTGGCTATGCGAACCTGAATGACCAGGTCGTCGGCGTGATTCCGTTCGAATGGGTGCGCGGGAGCGCCATCACCAACGACGGCACCACTACCGCCTCCTCCAACTTCTCCGGTGTGACCAACATGACGGAGCTGAACGCGGTCAACCTGCTCAACGGCGGCCTGCCGCTCTCCCAGTTCACCGGCAACGTGTCCGACCAGGGCATTGGCGTCGAAGTGCTGGGCCGCGATGAGGACTCGGGCACCCGTCTGGTCTCCTTTGCCGAGCCCGGCTTCGGCCCCCAGTCCACGCCGACGCAATACCAGCCCACGATCGGCACCGGCACCCTCTCGGGCGTCATCACCGCCCTCAATCCCTGGCCCGTCAACACCGTGAACGGCCTGACCTATGGCCTAGGCCACTCCGGCTATTCCAGTGGTGGTACGCTCGCCACGGACGTCGCCCGCCAGGTGACGCCCGGTCTGAGCACCTTTGTGATCGCCTATCTGGGCCGGTCCGATGCCGGCACCGCGGTCGGCCTTGGCGCCACCGCGCTGACCTACAACGGCGTGGCCGACTCGAACGCCACGATCCAGCAGGGCCAGTACACCTTCTGGTCTTACGAGCATGTGCTGTACAAGAGCACCCTCAGCGGTGTCGCCAAGGATGCGGCCGATCTGATGGCCAAGCAGACACACGACACCGATGCCGCTCAGGCTGGCGTGCTCCTCTCGACCATGGCGGTGGGCCGGCAGGTCGAAGGCGGCCCGGTCACGTTCGGCAGCCCGTACTGATCCCAGAACCATTAAACCTCCTGCTCCGGAGCTTCTGCCGGTGGCGGTTGACCACAACCCCGCCGGCTTTCCCCGGAGCCCAATTACAAAGCAATCAACATGAAAACTAAATCTACACTTGCGGCGCTGCTCCTGCTGGGCGGCGGCGCGCTTTCCGCCGGGGCGCAGACCGTCACGGCGGGGCTCAACGACCTGGTGCTGGGCTTCTACGCCAGCGGCGGGACCGGTGCGGGGTCCAACCTGGAGGTTGACCTC
>CAIQQB010000177.1 GCA_903873805.1 uncultured Opitutia bacterium
GCCCGCCGCGGTCGCGGCGGCCCGGCCGGTCCGCTCCCGCCCGCCGCCGTTCCCGCCAATCTCGACGCCGCTTCCGCCGCCGCCGAGAAAGTGGCTCAGACCGGCCCGATTCCGTCGCCCACCCTACCGGCCCCACCCGCGAGCGCGTTTGCCTCCACCCAGCATCTGGACTGGGCCCAAACGCCGCCCATGGGCTGGAATTCCTGGGACTGCTTTGGCGCCGGCGTCTGGCAGGCCGATGCGCTCGCCAATGCCGATTACATGGAAAAAAATCTGAAGGCGCACGGCTGGCAGTATGTCGTCATCGACATCCAGTGGTATGAACCGCTCGCCCACACCGAGGCCTACCGACGCGGCGCCGCCCTGATCACCGATGCCAACGGGCGGCTGCACCCCTCCCCCAACCGCTTTCCGCTGACGGCCAACACCGGTTCCTTCAAATCCATCGCCGACTACATCCACGCCAAGGGCCTCAAGTTCGGCCTCCACCTCATGCGAGGGATCCCGCGTCAGGCGGTGGACCGCGACAACGTCCCCATCGCCGGCACGACCTACCACGCCCAGGATATCGTGGATCGGAATAACGTGTGCGGCTGGAACCAGGACATGTACGGCGTGGACCTGACCAAGCCCGGCGCGCAGGAGTATTACGATTCGGTCTTCGCTCTCATGGCCTCGTGGGATCTCGACTTCGTCAAGGTCGACGACCTGTCCGGCCACGACGCCGAGATCCAAGCCATCCGCCAGGCCATCGACAAGTGCGGCCGGCCGATTGTCTTCTCAGTTTCGCCCGGCGGCGGCTCCAATGACAACGTCGCCACGAACACCAACATGTGGCGCATCAGCGGCGATTTCTGGGACAACTGGCCCGCGCTCTATGCCCAGTTCGCCCGCGTCAACAACGTGACCCCGTTCCGCGGCCTGGGGCACTGGCCGGACGCCGACATGATTCCTTTCGACCACATCCGGGTCTGGCGGAGCCCCAACAACAAGTCCGCCTTCACCAAGGACGAGCAATACACCCTGATGACACTCTGGTCCATTGGCCGCTCCCCGCTGATGTTCGGCGGCAACATGCCCCAGAACGATGACTTCACGCTCTCACTGCTGACCAACGACGAGGTCCTTGCCGTGGACCAGCATTCTGCGAACAACAAACAGGTTTTCGCCCGCAACAACAACACCCAGTTCGCCTGGATTGCCGACATACCGGACTCCAAGGACAAATACGTCGCGATCTTCAACGCCGCCCCGGCTCCGGCCGCCAACGGTCGCGGCAACCGCCGCGGCGGACCGGCCCCGGCCGAGGGCACCGGCGGCAACATCGCCCTCGCCAGTGACGCCGGCACCGGTGCCGGTGGCGTCGCGACCGGAACACCCGGAGCCGCGCCCTCCGCTCCGCCTCCCGCCACGCTGTCCACCGAGCCCGCCACCATCGCGGTCACTCTGGCCGATCTCGGCCTCACCGGACCCGTCGCCGTGCGCGACCTCTGGACGCACCAGGATCTCGGCACGGTGACCGATGCGATCTCCGCCACGGTCAACTCCCATGGTGCGGTGCTCTACCGCATTTCGCCGGCGAAATGATTCCTCCCTACGCGCACCGGTTTGAAATTGTAGGGCTCGACCTCTTGTCGAGCCTTGGCCGGGAAAAGAAAACACCAAGGGCTCACGCAAGGAGAGGCCCTACGAAAACAGAAAGTTGCTAACCCAGTGGCACCACGCTCGGTCCGCACGCCATCTCTTGCTTGAGATGAACTTCCCTCTGCCCGTCGCCCCGACGGACGACCCCATTGTTGAACTATCCATGAACCTGTCGCTCCCCCAGTTCCGGATACCGCTCTGGCTTGGCCTTTTGTCCATTTTGGCTTCACCGCTCGCGGTCGCTGGCACGAGACCGTTGCCCTCCATCCCCGTATCCGAAAATCAAATCGCCCCGCGCCCGACGCTCGTGCCCATCCCGACCGCGCTGCCCGGAGTCGCGCAGGGTGTGATTCCCATCACCGCGTGGAAAACCGCGGTCACGCCCGCCGGCGAATACTGGCAGCCGGGCGCCGATGTCTCAGTCTGGCGGGACATCCAGAGCGGCGGCGGGCGCCGCGGAGGTGGCGGCTTTGGCGGTGGCGGCGGTTCGTGGTCAGCCTACCGCACCGAAATCTCCATCCCGGCCGATTATGCCGGCCGGCGCGTCATCCTGCGTTTCGACGGCGTGTCCAACGCCGCCGTCGTCTGGGTCAACGGCAAGTTCGTCCGCAACCACTGGGGCTCCCTCATGGCCTGGTCCTGCGACATCACGCCCGACCTCATCCCGGGGCAGCCCGCGCTGGTGACGCTGCAGATCGACGACCGGCCGCTCGGCCTCGCCGCGTTTGTGCGCGCCGGCGGACTACAACGGGACGTGCAGGTCTACGCCGTGCCGGCGGACTACGTTTCGCGCTTCCATGTCGAGACCGGGTTTGATCCGGATTACCGCGACGCTACGCTTCAAGTTTGGCTCCGCTTGGAGCTCAATGCCAGCGACCGAGCCCGCGTGAAACTTACCCTGAAGGACGACCAGGGTGCCGTCGTTCCGCTCGCATCCGATCTGGTCGAGATCACCCGCGCCACCCCCGAGGTGGTCGCGTCCGTCCCCGTGCCGCACCCGCGGCAATGGGACGCGGAGCATCCCAACCTCTACACGCTGGAGGCCAGCGTGCTCGGGGCCGACGGCACACCGCAGGAAACGGTCTCGCGCACCTTTGGCTTCCGCGAAGTGAAAGTCGTGGGCAACCGTTTCCTGGTGAACGGCCGGGAGGTGAAATTTCGCGGCGTCTGGGACGGCGCCATCGCCCAGCTGAAAAGTCAGAACGTCAATCACACGCGCCAGAAGTGGGTCACCGAGCAGCTGCTCGCCGACGCCGACCGTCTCGGGATGTATGTGCTCGACGAGAACCCGGTGGACTTCGCGAAGTTCGGCCCCGAGTCCGACCCGCAGTTTCGCGACCAGTACCTTGATTTCACGGCCGACCTGCTCGAGCGCGACCGCGACCACCCGAGCGTGATCATGTGGGGCCTGGGTAACGAGTCCTTCAGCGGGCCGAACGTCCTGCGCGCCTTCCACTATGCCCAGGCCGAGGACCGGCAGCGCCCCGCGATGTTCAGCTGGGCCAACCGCGTGCCGACCGACGAGGAACTGCCCTACTCGGTCTACAGTTCGCATTATCCCGACCTGACCAACCCCGACCTCGATCTCGGCGGCTACTCGGTCGCCAAGTGGCATTCCCCTTCGCTACCGAAGCTGCGCATGCCCGTGCCCGTCATGCCCGTGCTGCACGACGAGTATTCGCACGTCGTGCTCAACCAAGCCGTCATCAGCCGCGACCCGAACGTCCGCAATTTCTGGGGCGATAGCCTCCAGCGTTTCTGGGAAAAGATGTTTGTCACGCCCGGCGCGCTCGGCGGCGACATCTTCGGCGTCGACCGCATGCCCGAGCCCTATGCATTTCTCATCCGCAAGGCCTACTCGCCCGTCCGGATCGCCAATGCGCCGTTGCCGAATCCCGGTTCCGGCCACCCGCTGGAACTGGCCATCAAAAATTGGTATGACCACACCAACTTCTCCGAGCTCAAGATCGCGTGGGCGGTTGGCGATGAGACGGGCACCCTCGCTGGCCCCGACCTTGCGCCGCATGCCGCCGGCCAACTCACCCTCCCCGCGCGCGCCTGGCGCGACGGCGACCAGCTCAGCCTGAAGTTTTACGAGGCCGCCGGCCGCCTGGTGGACGAGTTCCTCCTCGCCATCAACCCCACCCCGCCCCGGCTCCCCGTCGCGCAGGGCCCGGCGCCGAAGCTTGAGGAGACGGCCGCCGAGATCATCATCACCGGCGCGGATTTCAAAGTCGTGTTCGACAAGTCCAAGGGCCTGATCCGCGACGCCACCGTCGGGGGTCGCACCGTTCTGATCGACGGTCCGTACCTCGACCTGACTGGGTCCGGCCTCTCCACCCCCGAGTGGTGGTGCGACTGCCTCGCCGCCCACACCGAGGGCAACGAAGTCGTCGTCGAGATCAAGGGCAACTACGCGATCATCGCCGCGAGCTTCCAGGTGCGCATCGATGGCACCGGACTGATCACCACGCGCTACACCATCGACCATCTGCCCGGTGAACCGCCGCCCCCAACGTTCTCGCCGTGGGACGCGACCAGCGTCGGCGGCTACAGCGAGGTCGGTGTGTCCTACCTGCTGCCCGCCAGCGCCGGCCAGCTGTCGTGGAACCGCCGGGCGCTCTGGACGGTTTATCCCGACAGCCATCTCGGCCGCCCGACCGGCACCGCCGCGAAGGGCGGTGACGACTTCCGCGCCACCAAGGAAAACATCTACTCCGCGACGGTCGCCGTGGACGACAGTGGCGTCACCGCCCTGTCCGACGGCCGCGACGCCGTGCGGGTGTGGCCGGCCGACAGCTACCGGGTCTTCCCGGGCGGAGTACGGGTCGGCATCCACAACGAGTGGAATTACGAAAACATCGGTCTCGGCAACTATGCCAAGCCGCCTTTACTGATTCGTTCCGGCTACACCGGCACTACCTACCTGCGCCTCGGCCTGCCGGCCGCCACGCCCTGAACCCGCTTTCTTCCCATGCACAAATACCTCGCCTTCGCCCTCCTGTTCGCGCTCGCCCCGCTCGCCACCCTGCGCGCGCAGGAGCACTCCGACTACGCCTTCGGCGCCGACCTGTCCTACCTCAAACAGCTCGAGGATGGGGGCACCAAGTTCAAGGACGCCGGCGTCGAAAAGCCCGGACTGCAGATCTTCCGCGATCACGGCTACAACTGGGTGCGCCTCCGCATCTGTGTTGAACCCGTCAGCCGCGGCCTGCCCAACGACCTCGCCTACACCCTCGCGCTGGCCAAGGACATCCGCGCGCACGGCTTCAAGTTTTTCCTCACCTTCCACTACGCCAACGGCTGGGCCGACCCGCGCAACGAACCCACGCCCGCCGCCTGGAACAGCCTCACCCCGGACGCCCTCGTCGAGCAGGTCTTCACCTATACGCGCGACACCATCGCCGCCTTCCGCGACGCCGGCCTCATGCCCGACATGGTCGGCATCGGCAACGAGGTGTCCAACGGCTTTTTCATGCCCGTCGGCAAGCTGCCCGAAAACTGGGACAACTTTGCGGCGCTCATCTACGCCGGCGTCAATGGCGTGGACGCCGGTCGCGGCAACACGCGGCGGCCGAAAATTCTCATCCATGTGGACCACGGCGGCGATCCCTACCTGACCAAGACGTTTTTCGAAAAGTTCAACAGCTACGGCATCCCCTATGATGTGATCGGCTTTTCCTTCTACCCCTGGTCCCACGGCACCCTCATCGACCTGCGTACCAACCTGCGCTATGTCGCGGAGGTGCTGAAGAAGGACACGATGGTCGTGGAAACCGGCTACTATTACGCCCCGAGCCAGTATTTCCGCACCAGCCCCGGTCCGTTCCCCGAGACGCCCGAGGGCCAGAAACAGTGGCTCGTCGCGGTCAACGAGGCGGTGATGGCCACCCCGGACGGCCGCGGCAAGGGCGTGTTCTGGTGGGAGCCGGCGGCGGGACGCGGCCTGGTCCAGCGCGGCTACTTTGACGCGGACCACAACGCCCAGCCGATCCTTACCGCCTTCGAACCCTACTCCCGCCCGCTGCACCGCACCGACGACCAGTCGCCGCCCCGCGTCCCGCCCTCCGCGCTCAAATTCGGTCCCGCTCCGTGACGGCCGGGACGGCCCGGGACTGTGGTCCCGCCAACCGGCCTCGCGCCAGTCTGACGTCCCGGCCCTGCATCCGGCCCATCCTCACTCCAGCCGAACCCGGGTGCGGTGGAACTTCACGCAGAGAGCGTGGATTTCCTTTGGGGAGGCCAGCCGCAGGGCCTCCCGTGCGAGCTTGCGCGCATCGCCCAGTTTCATCGCCCGCACGAGATATTTGACGGCGGGGAGCAGCGGCGGCGTCATGCTCAGCTCATCGACGCCCAGCCCCAGCAGCAGCGCGGTGTAAACGGGGTCGCCAGCCATTTCACCGCACACGCTGACCTTGATCTTCCGACGGTGGGCGTGGGTTACAATCATCTCCAGCGTGCGCAGGACCGCGGGATGCGTCGGCTCATAGAGATGGGCGATGCGGTCGTTCACCCGGTCGATGGCGAGCAGGTACTGGATGAGGTCGTTGGTGCCGATGCTGAAGAAGTCGCAGTCCTTGGCCAGCAGGTCGGCCGTGAGGGCCGCGCTCGGAATCTCGATCATGCTCCCGACCCGGAGCTTCTTGTCGAACGCGACACCCCGGGCGGCGAGTTCCGTCTTGCACTCCGCCAGCACGGCATTGGCGCGGGCCAGTTCCTCCTGGCCGCTGATCATGGGATACATCAGGTGGACGCAGCCGTGCGCGCTGGCCCGGAGAATGGCGCGCAGCTGGGCCTTGAAAATATCGCGCTGGTCGAGGCAGAACCGGATCGCGCGGTAACCAAGGAACGGGTTGTTCTCCTTCGGGAAAAGGTGCGCGGCCCCGGCCATCGGCTTGTCCCCGCCCAGATCGAGCGTGCGGATGACCACGGGCGCGGGCGCGAAGGCCTCGGCCACCGCCCGGTAGGCGGCATACTGCTCGTCCTCCGTCGGCGGGCGCGGCGCGTTGAGATAGAGAAATTCGGTGCGGAACAGCCCGACCCCCTCGCCGGAATACTCGCGTACCAGCGGGATTTCCTCGGCCCGCTCGATGTTGGCCCGCAGCGCCACCGCGGTGCCGTCCAGCGTCACGGCCGGCTGGCGGCTGGCGTCGAGCAAGCGCTGCTCCTGGCTCTTCTTCTTGAGCTGAATCTTGCCGTAGCGGAAAAGCGTCTCCTCGGAGGGATGAAGAATGACGTTGCCCTCGTAGCCGTCGACGAGCAGCCAGTCGCCGTTCTGCACCAGTTTGGTGAAGTCCCGGACGCCGACGACGGCGGGCACCTTCATGGAGCGGGCCACGATGACGGCATGGCTGGTCTTGCTGCCGGAGTCGGTGACGATCGCGAGGGCGTTTGAGCTGTCGAGGCTCGCCGTGTCGGAGGGCGAGATGTCGTTGGCGACGACGATGCGCTTGTCGACGAGCTGGTTCAGCGCCTGGGCGGCCTGGCCGAGCAGATTCTGGAGCACGCGCTGGGCGACATCCCGGATGTCCCCGGCGCGCTCGCGCAGGTATTCGTCGTCGATCTCGGAAAACGCCTTGATGTAGCGCTGCGCGACCTGGTTGAAGCAGCGCTCGATGTTGTGGCCGGTGGTCTCGAGTTCGCGGATGGTCTCGCCGATGAGGGCCTGGTCCTCGAGCACAAGGAGATGCGCGTCGAAGATCCGCGCCTCGTCCGCGCCCAGGTTTTTCTCCACCTCGGCGTGGATGACCTGGATCTGCTGGCGGGTAAAGAGCAGGGCGCGTTCGAACCGCGCGATTTCCTGCGGCCGGCGGTCGGGTTCGACCTCGTAGACGGGGAGCTCGACCTCGCTCTGCAGGAACAGAAAAACCTGGCCATAGGCGATACCCTGCGAGGCGGGGATGCCTTGCACAATCGTTTCGGTCTTATCCTGGGCTTCCGCGGGCATGGAGGGGCCGCAACCGGCGTGGGGTGAAGGCAGGCAGCGGCGCAGCATAAACGCCTTTACGCCGCGCAGGGTCAACTAGGTTTTTCAAAACCCATTCCTGACCGGCCTTTTCCGGGCGGTCAGCCCAGCACTGTATCCCTCACAAATGCACCCGGTCCGAGGAATTCCGCCAGCGTGGCCGCGACCGGACCGACCGGCAGTCCGGCCGGCAGCAGCGCAAAGCAGGCGCTGCCGCTCCCGCTCATCCGCGCAACCAGCCCGAATTCATTCCGCAGCACCTCCTGCAGCACCGGCAGCACAATGAATTTTCGAAACGCCACCCCTTCCAGATTGTTGAACAGCAACTCCTCGGCCGGCGCCCCCCTTTCCCGCCAGGCCGCCAGGCGCCCCTCCGCGGCTGCGACCGGCAGATAATGCAGCGGAACCTCCGCCGCCATCCGCGCATAGGCCCAGGCGGTGCTGATGCCGACCTCCGGCTTGAACACCAGCACGCGCCGCCCGGTCAACCGCGCCGCCACCTCCGCCGGCAGCGGCTCCACGCGCTCACCGCGCCCGCGCATCACCACGGGACCTGCATGTAGAAAAAGCGGGCAGTCGGAGCCGAGCTGCGCCGCCACCTCCGCGAGCCGGTGCGCACCGAGCGCCTCGCCCGCGAGCCGGTTGAGCGCGCGCAGCGCCGCCACCGCATTGCTGCTCCCACCCCCCAGACCCGCGCCGGCTGGAATGCGTTTTTCCAAGCGGAAATGGGCGCCGCCGGTCCAGCCGCTGGCCAGCTGGAATGCCCGGGCCGCCCGCAGCACGAGGTTGCTCTCGTCCGTGGGCACTCCCGGGGCGTCGCAAGCCAGCGAAAAGTCCGGCTCTCCCCCGCCACGTGCACCCGGTTCCCATCCCTCGATCGTCAGTGTGTCCCCCAGCGCCAGCGGAGCCACGACCGACACCAGTTCGTGGAAACCATCCTCCCGCCGTCCGGTGACGGCGAGGAAGAGATTGAGCTTGGCGGGGGAAAAGACGGAAAACGGAGGCACGGCTGAAACACCACTTATGCATACAAACCGTCCCGAATCACGGCGAAATCCATGCGCCCCAGTCGGCGGGCGAACTGGCGGTCCGCTCCCCCGGGCTCCCCGGCACCAGACGGGCTTCGACCCCGACCGCCGAATTTAGGTTTTCAATGTCGTTCCTTCGTGTCCATTACTCGTTTCACACCCATGCCCTGCGATCTCATCCTCGCCCTCGATCTTCCGACCCGGGAAGCCGCCGCCCCCGTCCTGCGCCAGTTGCGCGGCTCCCTGCGCTGGGTCAAGATCGGCCTGCAGATGTTCACCGCCTATGGACCCGACTATGTTCGCGCCGTCGCCGACGAGGGCTTCAATATTTTCCTCGACCTCAAGCTGCACGACATTCCGAACACCGTGGCCAAGGCCGTCGAGTCGCTCGCCCCTCTGCCCATCGGCATGCTCACCCTGCACACCGCCGGCGGCCGCGAGATGCTGGCCGCCGCCCGGCAGGCGCAGCAGCTGACGCGGCCCGACCTCCTCCTGCTCGGCGTCACCGTGCTCACCTCGATGGACGCAACGGGTCTCGCTGAGATTGGCGTCGCGGCCGCGCCCGATGCTCAGGTCACCCTCCTCGCCCGACTCGGGGTCGAGGCCGGCCTGCTCGGCTTGGTCTGCTCCCCACTCGAAGTCACCACACTGCGGAGCCAGCTGCCCGCCGGAGTGCAGCTTGTTACTCCGGGCATCCGTCCCGCCGGGGAGGCGGGTAGCGATGACCAGAAACGCGTCCTGACCCCGGCCGAGGCCGCCCGGGCCGGTTCCAGTTTTATCGTGGTCGGGCGCCCGATTCTCAAGGCGAAGGATCCCGCGGCCGCGGCCCAAGCCATCCTCGCGGAGCTTGGATGGAAAGGCTGACGGGCTGAATGCTGAATGACTGAACGGGAAAAATAACCACCCCCTTTCCGCCGACCACCAGCCATGACCATCCGTCCATCAGCCCTTCCGTCTTTCACCCGATGAGCCGCACCGCTGTCATCCTCCTCGCCGCCGGACGCGGTTCGCGCATGGGCGGAAGCGTCGCCGACAAAGTGCTCGCCCCGCTCGGCGGAAAACCAGTTTTCTCTTATTCGGCGGCGGCCTTCGCGGCCAGCGGCGTGGCCGACCTGTTTGTGGTTGTCGGCCGTGATCAGCGGCAGCTCCTGCAGCTTTCCGCCTGCGCCCCCACCCCGGCGCTTCTGGTGCGCGGGGGGCACGAACGTCAGGATTCCGTCTCCGCCGCCCTCGCGGCCCTGCCGCCCGACATCGCCTTTGTCTTCATCCACGATTGTGCCCGGCCGCTGGTGCGCCCCGAACTGCTGATCGCCCTGCTCAAGATCGTCCGGACCGAGCACGCCGTGGTGCTCGCCCACCGGGTGACTGACACCATCAAGGAACATCACGCCAGCGGACGCCTCCGCACCCTTCCCCGGGACGAACTCTGGGCCATGGAAACCCCCCAGGTCTTCGCCCGCGACCTCATCGTCCGCGCCTATGCCCGGATTAAGTCCGAACGCCACCGGGTCACCGACGATGCCGCCGCCGTCGAATTCCTCCGCCATCCCGTCGCGTTGCTCGAAAATCCCCATCCCAACCCCAAGTTGACGACCCCCACCGACCTCGCCTGGTGCGAATTTCTGCTTGATGACGGGCCAAACCGGAAGGATTGAGCCTGAATTCGGCTCGCCGGCGGCAAAAGGGCGAAAGCGACTCCAGGCATGGGTATATATTATATTCTTAACTCATTAACATACATTAGTTAGTGATTGTATAATTTTGCGACTGCAGTTTTTTGATTTTGTACGATTCCGTCTACAGGAAACGGCATGTAATTTGCATTCTCTTCCAAGCATGGTTACTCTCCCGTGACCAACCGACATGCTGAAACGTAGAATCACTATCGCTCCCGACAATTCCATCATCTTTAAGACTGGAATTGATCCACTTCCCGACACCTGCTCGATCCCCCATTCCTTGATCGATCTTGGTAAACGCGAACCTGATCCAAAAGACATTCAATCACTTGCGCCAAGCCGGCTCCCGGGGCGCGTCCTGATCGATCATGGCAAAAGGGATCCCGATCCGCGGGACCAATCCCTTCCGCAACCGGGGCGCAGCCCCTCGGTTCCACTGATTGATCTGGGCAAACAGCCCGAATTACTCAATCCCTCCACCCCACCCAGGACGAACATTCTTTCGCCGCTGATCATAATCGGTGGAATCCTGGCCTTGGGCGGACTGGGAATATGGCTCAGCCCCCTGGTCCGTTCGCAGTCAACCGGCGTCGCATCCAACCCGACCTCAGAGGAAAGCGCGACGCTCCCCGCCGACACCGCCGCCTTGCTGCAGGTGACGCAGCTCTGGCAGGAATATCAGGACAACCTGCATCATCTGGTTCCCAACCGGGATCCGCTGACCCCTTGGTGGCAGGGCGAAAAGGCTGGTGCAGCCTCCGTGTCAGCGGCCACCCAAAACCGGCCAGTGATGGCCACCTGAAAACCGGCCACCCAGAGGGGCTTCGCCCAGAGCGACTGAACGTCGCACAAGGGCGGGATGAACCTCCTCTCCGTGAGCCTGCAA
>CAIQQB010000178.1 GCA_903873805.1 uncultured Opitutia bacterium
GGAGGTGATGGAACCCTTCTTCGTCGAGGTGATGCGCTCCTGGAGGAGGCCCATCTCGTTGGCGAGGGTCGGCTGGTAGCCGACGGCCGAAGGCGAGCGGCCGAGGAGCGCGGAGACCTCGGAGCCGGCCTGGGAGAAGCGGAAGATGTTGTCGACGAAGAGGAGCACGTCCTGGTTCTTCTCGTCGCGGAAATACTCGGTCATGGCGAGCGCCGAGAGGGCGACGCGCATGCGGGCGCCCGGCGGCTCGTTCATCTGGCCGTAGACGAGCGCGACCTTGGACTTGGAGAGGTCCTTCTGGTCGATGACGCCGGCCTCGGACATTTCGTGGTAAAGATCGTTTCCTTCGCGGGAGCGCTCACCTACCCCTGCGAACACGGAGTAGCCGCCGTGCGCCTTGGCGATGTTGTTGATGAGCTCCATGATCACGACGGTCTTGCCGACGCCGGCGCCGCCGAAGGCGCCGACCTTGCCGCCCTTGGTGAACGGGGCGATCAGGTCGATGACCTTGATGCCGGTCTCGAGGATGTTGGCCTTGGTGTCCTGGTCCACGAGGGCGGGCGCGGCGCGGTGGATGGGATACTTCTTGTCGTACGTGACGGGGCCCTTGCCGTCGACGACGTCACCGGTGACGTTGAAGATGCGGCCGAGCACGCCGGCGCCGACGGGGACGGAGATGGGGGCGCCGGTGTCGTTGACGGTCATGCCGCGCACGAGGCCCTCGGAGGACGACATGGCGATGGTGCGGGCGATGCCGCCGCCGAGATGCTGCTGGATCTCGAGGGTGAGCTTTTCCTGCCGGCCGGCGGCGGAGAACTCGATGGTGAGCGCCTGGTAGATGGGAGGGATGGTGTACTCCGCAAACTGGACGACGACGACGGGGCCGATGACTTGGACGATTTTGCCGGTGTTCATAGGGTGGGCTGAAAGGATGGTCGGAAAGATTGGGGTGGCGTTCAGGCCGCGGAGAAGGCGGCGGCGGAGATCTCGAGGATTTCCTGGGTGATGGCGGCCTGGCGGGCCTTGTTGTATTCGAGCGTGAGATCGCCGAGCAGCTTGGTGGCGTTGTCCTTGGCGGTTTTCATCGCGACCATGCGGGCGCTGTGCTCGGAGGCCTTGGCGTCCAGCACCTGCTGGTGCACCTCGCGGTTGATGAAACGCGGCAGCAACGCCTCAAGCACGGTCGGGGCGTCGGGCTCGAACAGCATCTGGCTGTCG
The DNA here is from genome assembly GCA_903873805.1 of uncultured Opitutia bacterium. Lineage (GTDB taxonomy): Bacteria > Verrucomicrobiota > Verrucomicrobiia > Opitutales > Opitutaceae > CAIQQB01. Next base: position 1,219 of record CAIQQB010000178.1, read on the forward strand.
GACGACCGGGTGGCGGGGGCCGGATGGCCGGCGTCGGCGCGCAACTCGGCGAGCACGGCCTTCACGCTGGCCAGCGGAAGCAGCGGGAGGACGGTCGGGACCTGGATGAGCGTGTTCTTGAAGCGCGGCCAGATGATCTCGACCGTGTCCACCACGCCCTCGAGGTATTGCTTCATCATGAACTCGGCGACGAGACGGACCTCGTTGAACGGCACGCGGTCATGCACCTGGAAATCGGCGAGGAGGTCGCGCTTGGTGCGGACGAGGAACTGGGCGCCCTTGCGGCCGATCGCGACGAACTTAGCCGGGGTTTTGATGTCGGCGGCGAGCTTGAAAAGGTTGGCGTTGAGCGGTCCGCAGAGGCCCTTGTCGGAGGTGACGAGGATGATGCCGCGGGTTCGGACTTCGCGCTTGACCAGGAACGGGTGGAACGACTCCTCGACGCGGTCGGCGAGCGCGGCGAGCATCTCGGCCATGAGCTGGGCGTAGGGCCGGCCCGCGAGGGCGGCCTGCTGCGCCTTCTTCATCTTCGACGCCGCGACCAGCTCCATCGCCTTGGTGATCTGGCGGGTGTTCTTGACCGACTTGATGCGCCGGCGGATGTCTCTGGTTGAGGCCATGGGGGAAGAAGTAGCGAGTAGTGGGTAGCGAGTAGTGAGTAGGTTGAGAGAAGCAGGATTTTGGAATGCTCGCTACTCGCTACTCGATGCGCGCTACTGTTTTCAGCCGGTGTAGCCGGCTTTCCATTCGTCGCAGGCGGCCTGGAGCTTGGCCTCGAGGTCCTTGTCGAGGGCGGCCTTGGTGCGGATTTCGGTGAGGAGGGCGTCCTTGCGCGAGGTGAAGAAATCCTTCATCGAGGCGGCGGCGGCGACGACTTTCTTGGTGTCGATCGCGTCAAAGAAGTTCTTCTGCATCGCGAACAGCACCGCGACCTGGAGCTCGATCGGGGCCGGGCTGAAGGCGGGCTGCTTGAAGAGCTCGACGATGCGGCCGCCGCGCTCGAGCTGGGCCTTGGTCTTGGCGTCAAGATCGGAGCCGAACTGCGCGAAGGCCGCCAGCTCGCGGAACTGGGCGAGCTCGCCCTTCAGTTTGCCGCCGACCTGCTTGGTCGCCTTGATCTGGGCCGAGGAACCGACGCGCGAGACGGAGAGGCCGACCGACACCGCGGGGCGGATGCCCTGGTTGAAGAGATCGGTCTCGAGGAAGATCTGGCCGTCGGTGATCGAGATCACGTTCGTCGGAATGTAGGCCGAGACGTCGCCGGCCTGGGTCTCGATGATGGGCAGCGCGGTGAGCGAGCCCTTGCCGTCGAGGCGGGCGGAGCGCTCGAGGAGGCGGGAGTGCAGGTAGAACACGTCCCCGGGATACGCCTCGCGGCCGGAGGGGCGCTTCAGGATCAGCGAGATCTGGCGGTAGGCGACGGCGTGCTTCGAAAGATCGTCATAGACGATGAGCGCATCCATGCCATTTTCCATAAACCACTCGCCCATCGCCGCGCCGGAGAAGGGCGCGAGATATTGGTTGGCGGGATTGTCGGCGGCGGGGGCGCAGACGAGGATGGTGTATTCCAGCGCCCCGGCGGCCTCGAGGGCGGCGATGGTGCGCACGATGTTGGAGTTTTTCTGGCCGACCGCGACGTAGATGGAATAAACGGGGCGGAACTTCGGGTCGCCCGAGGCGAGGCCGACCTTGTTGATCTTCGCCTGGTTGATGATCGTGTCGATCGCGATGGTCGTCTTGCCGGTGCCGCGGTCGCCGATGATGAGCTCGCGCTGGCCGCGGCCGATCGGGATCATCGAGTCGATCGCCATGATGCCGGTGAAGAGCGGCTGCGAGACGGATTTGCGGACGATGATGCCGGGGGCGATCTTTTCGACGGGATAGAATTCGGTCGCGGCGAGCGGGCCCTTGCCGTCGACGGGATTGCCGAGCGCGTCCACCGCGCGGCCGAGCAGGGACTTGCCGACGGGCACGGAGAGCAGGCGGCCGGTGGTCTGGACCTCGTCGCCCTCCTTGAGCAGGGCGATGTCGCCGAGGATGACGCAGCCGACCTCGTCTTCCTCGAGGTTGAGCGCGATGCCGATGGCGCCGCCGGGGAACTGCACCATCTCGTTGTACATGACGGCGGAGAGGCCGTCGATCTTGGCGACGCCGTCGGCGATGGTGCGGATGTTGCCGGTGTTCTTCTTGACGGCCTTGCTGGAGAGCTTGGCGATCTGCTGTTCAATTTGTTCGAGGACGGTGCTCATGCGGGAAAGGTGAGGTTGGCGGGGTGAAAGGGAAACGGTTCAGACCGAGGCCGCGAGGGCGGCGAGCTGGCCGGAGACGGAGGATTCGTAAACGTCGTCGCCCACGCGGATGCGCAGGCCGGCAAGGAGCGCGGGATTGGCGCGGGCCGAGGCGGTAACCGGGCGGGCGTATTTTTGGGTCATCGCGGCGCCGATGGCGGCCAGGGTGGCGTCGGCCACCGCGCCGGCGTGTTCAACCACGGCCTGGCTGCGGGCGAGTTCGGCGGCGATCAGGCGTTGGTAGGCCTTGAGCACGGTCATCGCATGCGCGGGCCGGTGCTGTTCCACGTAGGCGAGCACGCCTTCGACCTGCGCGGGCGACACCCGGCCGTCGACCAGGCTCAGCTGGAAAAGCTGCCGGGAGAGCTGCTGGATCTGTTTTTTGCCGGAGGCCAAGGTGAAAATGATTATGGGTTAGTGGTTGTTGCTTATTGGATGATTGGCGGAGATTCGGAAATTGGGCCAATAAGCAATAAGCGATAACCAATGAGAAATATTAGACGCTGCTGAGCTCGCGGGCGGCCGCCTCGTTGTAGGAGGCGCGGTCGGCGTCGGTGAGTTTCTTGGCGAGGACGCGCTCGGTCGTGGTGACGACGAGGCGGGCGATCTCGGTGCGGGCGTCGGCGAGCATTTTCTTGTGCTCGAGCTCGATGGCCTGCTGGGCCTTGACGAGCAGGTCGTTGGACTTGGCGGCGGCCTCCTGGGTCTGCCGGTCGAGGAAATCCTTGGCGGTCTTGCGGGCTTCGTCGACGATGCGCCCGGCCTCGACGGAGGCCTTTTTGAGGAGGGCCGCGCTCTCCTCCTGGGTGGCGGCGAGCTTGGCCTGCATCTCGTCGGCGTATTTCAGGCCGGACTCGATCTTCTTCTGGCGCTCGTCGAGCGTGGCGATGACCGGTTTGAAGCCAAAGCGCCAGAGCACAAACGCCACGATGCCAAAGCTGAGCATCTGCGCGAGAAACGCCGGCACATCAATGCCAAGATCATTGATGATTTTGGTGATGCCGCTGGCCGCTTCGCCCGTCGGTTCGACGGCGGCGGCGAGAAGGAGGAGGTGGGAGTGCATGGCGTCGGGAAAAGGGGCCGCGCCGGCGGAAAACGCGCGGCGCGGCGGGAAACGGAACGGTTATTTGCCGAGGAACAGCGAGTAGAACGCGACGGCTTCGGCGAGGGCCATGCCGATGATGCCCTGAACGAGGATCTTGCCGGACGCGCCGGGATTGCGGCCGACGGCCTCAACGGCCTTGGCGCCGACGAAACCGACGCCGATGGCGGCGCCGAGACAGCCGAGCGCGCCTTGGATGCTGCCGGACATTTCTGCGAGGATATGGTTCATGTGGTTGGTGGGTTTGGTTGGTTGGAGTTCCGCCGTCCACGCGCGAAGCATGGTCCCGGCGGGAAAGGGTCAGTGCGAGGCTTCCGGGTGGTCGGAGCCGTGATCCTCGGGTCCGTGATCATCGCCGTGGTTGCAGATCAGGCCGACATAGACGCTGACCAGCAGCGTGAACACGAAGGCCTGCACAAAGCCGATCAGCGCCTCGAGGAAGTAAAACGGCACCGGCAGGCCCCAGCGGCACAGGGCGGACATCGAGTGCAGGAGATTTTCACCGCCAAAGACGTTGCCGAAAAGACGGAAGGAGAGTGACACCGGACGGAAAGCGATGGAGATAATCTCGATGATGCCGACGCCGAAAAAGATCAGAAAGAGAAAATAGTAGATGAACGCGGGAATCTCTCGCTTGTCGGCCTTGTTGCCAAAGAGGTCGAAGAAGATGGCCTTGGGGCCGGCAAAACGCAGCACAAGGTAGAGCCAGGCGAGGAACGAGACAAGCGCGAGAGCGATCGTGCCGTTCATGTCGGCGTTGCCGGGGCGGATCAGCTCGGTCCACTCGCCACCCTTCAGAATTTTGAGGGTGCCGACGCCGGGAAACAGACCGCTCCAGTTCTGGATCAGGATGAAAACGAAGAGGGCGATCAGCAGCGGGAAGGCGGCCTTGACCGCTTTCTTGCCGACGATCGGGGAAACGAGATCCAGAATGCCGGTCACAACGCTCTCGACGATGGCCTGGCCACGCGACGGAATGAGCTTCGGTTTTTTGATCGCCAGACGGATGGCGACGATGAGCACGAGCGCGACGAGCCAGCTCGTCACCATGCTATTGGTCACCGGCAGCGGGCCGACGCGGAAAAGTTCCTCCGCCTTGGCGGACACACCTTCATGGGCTGCTTCGGCGGCAAACGCGGCGGTGCCGTAGGCGAAAAAGCCGGCGGAAAGGAGCAGTTTTTTGACCAAGGACATCTTTTCGGTAGAGGTAGGCTGGAGAGGAAAGGTGAGTTGCTACGGGAAGGCCGCACGGGGCGTCAACCCTCTAAGTTAATTTTTTCCGGGGATGGCGGCGAGGCTGGTCGGGACGGGTTGGGCTTGGCGGCAACGGACGAGGGCGATTTGGGCCGCTGGCAGAGGTGGAGCGCGTTGACCCCAACGCGCTTGGAACCGCCGGCCGCCTCCCAGCGCATTGGGTCAATGCGCTCCACCTCTTCGGGAGTTTAACCGGCCCGGACGGCGACCAGCGACTGGAAGGCCGAGGCTTTTTGCTGGAATACGGTGGGTTCATCAAGGGGCCACGGAACGGCCATATCGATGCGCCAGACGGGATGGCTGGCCAGGGCGGCCCTAGCGAAGGCGAAATACTCCGCGTGGTCGGTGCGGAAGAACAGCCGGCTCCCCTGCCCTGCCCGGTCGGCCAGCTGGGTCAGGAAATCCGCCTGCAGCAGCCGGTTCTTGTGATGGCGGCGTTTGGGCCACGGATCGGGGAACAGGACAAACACGTCGCCCAAGGTCACGCCGGCGGGCAGGCAGGCGAGAAATTCGACCGCTTCGCACTTGAGAAAATGCAAGTGGGCGAGTCGGGCCCGGTCGCGTTTCCGGACGGCTCGGCGGATGCGGTCGGCGAGCAGGTCGAGGCCGACACAGCATTGGTCGGAGTGCGCGGCGGCGTAGCGCGTCAGGAAGTGACCGTGGCCGCAGCCGAGTTCGAGGGTGAGCGGGGTTCCCGCCGGCAGCAGGGCCGCGAGGTGCGTGCGCAGCGTGGCCTGGCGGTCGGCGACATGCGCGAGGAACTCGGGGGTGGGCGGCGCGGGATGATGCACGCGGCAAGCTTTACGCGGGCGGGGCCGCCGAGGGCAAGCGCCGCCCTACCCTTCGGTCAGCCGCGCCGGCAGGCTGAAGAAAAAGGCGGTGCCGCGGCCGAGTTCGCTTTCGACCCAGACGCGGCCGCCGTGGAGCTGCACGATGTGTTTCACGATGCTCAGCCCGAGACCGGTGCCACCGCTCTCGCGCGAGCGACCCTTGTCCACGCGGTAGAAACGCTCGAACAGGTGCGGCAGGTCGGCGGCGGGAATGCCGGGTCCGTTGTCGCGCACGCATACCAGGACCTCGCGGTCGAGCAGTTTCGCGGTGACGTCCACATGGGAGCCCGGCGGCGTGTATTTCAGGGCGTTGTCGAGGAGGTTTTCAAACACCTGGGTGAGCTTGAGCGGGTCGAGCAGCAGGTGGCCGAGGGCCGGTTCCGCGGAGAAATGCAGCTGGTGCGCCGCCGCCGCCCGCCGGCCGCGGTAGTCGTCGCCAATCGTCCCGAGCAGCGCCGGCAGGTCGACGGCTTCACGGCGCAGGCCGGGGTTGACGGACTCCAGCCGTGAGAGCGTGAGCAGATCATCGAGCAGGGAATTGAGCCGGTCGGTGTGCCGCTGGGCGGTCCGCAGGAAACGCTCGCGGTCCTCGACGGGCATCTCGCGGTGGCCGTCCACCAGCGTCTCGACGTAGCCCTTGATGACGCTGAGCGGCGTGCGCAGCTCGTGGGAGACGTTGGCGACGAAGTCCTTCCGCACCGATTCGAGCTTTTTCTGCCGGGTGATGTCGTGCAGCACGAACAGGGCCCAAGGCCCCCGCTGGCCGTTGAGTGGAGGGATGCCGGTGCCAGTGACCTCGACGGAGATGGACTGCGCGCCATCGGCGAACTCGATGGCGTGCTGGGGCTCGGCCTCGTTGCGGCGGACGGCCTCGACGTAGTTGAGGAAATCCACGCTTTGCAGCACGCGCTCGAGCCGCTGGTTGAGGATGTTGGTGGCGCGCGGGAAGATCGCCTGCAGCGCGTGGTTGGCGAGCAGGATGGTGTTGCTGGCGTCGACGATGAGGACGGCCTCCCGGAGGCTGCCCAGGGTGGCCTCGAGCTGGGCGAGTTGGCCGGTTTGCTGCTGCCGGAGGCGGACGGTTTCCTCGATCAGGCCGTTGGCGGAATCGCAGAGCGCGTCCCAGGTCACGTCCAGCGTGGCGGGAAGCGCTTCCCGCAGCAGCGGCTGTTTTTGCTCGATGGCCTGGTGCAGCTGGCGCAGGGCGTGCCGGTGGGACCACAGCCGCCGCAGGGTGAAGGCAAGCGCGAGCAGCAGCGCGAGCAGGAGAACGGCGGTGGCGAAGCTGGGCATGGATGATACTTACCGGAGGCGGCCGCGCCGGCGCCATGTTTTTTGTCGGCGGCGGCTGGGCGCGGGGCCGGCGGCGGACGATCCGCTCAGGAACGAGACTCCTGGACCCGGCGTTCCGCCATGCGGTACCCCACCCCGCGGATGGTCTCAATCCAGTCGGCCTCGCCGGCGAGCTTTTCCCGCAGACGGCGCACATGGGTGTCGACCGTGCGCGTCTCGATCTCGGTTTCGTAGTTCCACACGTTGATCAGGAGATGTTCGCGGGTCTGGACGCGTCCGCGCCGCTCCATCAGCAGCCGCAGCAGCTTGAATTCAGTGGCGGTGAGATCGACCGGCTGGCCGGCGACGGCGGCCTCGTGGCGCTCGGTGTCCACGACGATCTGGCCGACCTGCAGCCGCTTCGCCTCGGCAGCGGGCGGACCGTCGGTGGCCCGCCGCAGGATGGTCTGCACGCGCAGCACGAGCTCCTTGGTGCTGAAAGGCTTGCAAATGTAGTCGTCGGCTCCTGTCTCCAAGCCTTGAATACGGTCGCCCTCCTCGGCCCGGGCGGTGAGAAAGATCACGGGCACGCCCTTGAGCTTGGGGTCCGCCCGCAGCATTCGGCAGATCTGGAGGCCGTTCAGGTCCGGCATCATCACATCCAGGATCACCAGGTCCGGCAGAAAGGAACGGGCCAGGCCGATGCTGCCGCTCGGATTGTTCAGGGTTTCGACCAGATAGCCCTTGGCCCGGAGGTGGTAGGCCAGCAGGGCGGTGACGTCGGACTCATCATCCACGGCCAGGATTTTCTTGGGTTTGTTCTCCGTCATCGCCCATCACCCTATTCGTTCTGCGCAGGTGCGCCCAGCGAATTTGCAGTCCGTTTCACAAATGTTACAAGCCGGTCGGACGACCGGTGGGCTCAAGTCCTTTCAGCTGCCCCTGCGCGAACCGATAGAAATCATCAAAACCATTATATCAGAAGGATTAACACCACTAATTCGAGCGGCCTGACCAAGCGAGTGCGGCTTGATATCGGCCAGCTTAAGGGCACTTTCCTTGCGCAGTCCTTTGATGGCAAGATAGTCCAAGGTGGCAGGCAGCCTAACCTTCTCTATATCTTCCAGTTTTGCAATTTGGCGCTTTTCGCGTTCAAGATAACCGGCATAGGCGACTCGATAGAGAATTTCATCTCGAATGGGAGAATTCTCCTTTGCCAGCTCATCAGGCAACGGCAATCCTTCAAAAGCAGTGATTTGCCCCATTGCATTCAGGCCGCTGGAGCTGGCGACACGGCGGATCTTGTCTCCCCAGGTCATGGAACCCACGCGCGTGCTTTCCAACCATGCAACACCTTGAAGTACTTTTTGCCGTTTTTCCTCCATCCTAGTCAGTCGGTTGGGTGAAACGAGATGATGTTTCCGGGCCTGATCCAACAGACGTAGTTCTGCGCTGCCGTGATTAAACAACAACCGATGCTCTGCCCTGCTCGTAAACATTCGATATGGTTCATCGGTGCCTTTAGTCACAAGGTCGTCGATCAAGACACCGATATATCCTTCGTGACGCTGCAGGATCATGGGGGGATCACCACGGATCTTGTTGACCGCATTTACTCCTGCCACCAAACCTTGGCCGGCGGCCTCTTCATAGCCTGAGGTGCCATTGATCTGCCCGGCAAAGAAAAGACCCTCAACTTTCTTTGACTCCAAGGAAGCATAAAGCTGGGTGGGTGGAGCAAAGTCATATTCGACGGCATAGGCAGGGCGAAGTAACTCGGCATTCTCCAATCCAGGCACGCTATGGACCAAATCCAGTTGTACATCGAACGGTAATGACGTGGACAGCCCGTTGACATAGTATTCGTTCGTTGTGAGGCCCTCCGGTTCCAAAAAGAGCAAATGCCGTGGCTTATCAGCAAATCGGACGATTTTATCCTCAAAGCTCGGACAATACCGAGGCCCGATGCCTTGTATTTGCCCGGAATACATCGCAGATTTATGGAGATTTGCCCGAACCAAGTCTGCGGTGGCTGACGTCGTATGGGTCATCCAGCACGAAATGAGGTTGCTGCCAGGTTTCCAACCCAGACGGCGTTCGTTCGTGCGTTCCACGTGGAACAAGTCTTCCGGCTCTCGGGTATCGTGGAATGCAAATAGGGTGGGGAGCGGGTCCCCTTTTTGCTCTTCCATTTTTGAGAAATTCAAGCTGCGCCCCAAGAGACGCGGGGGTGTGCCGGTCTTTAGGCGACGTAGCTCAATGCCTGCCTCTAGGAAACTCGCTGAAAGCGTACGTGCACTAAAGTCCCCCATCCTGCCGCCTTCATTCTTATTCTGGCCAATATGCATGAGCCCACGCAAAAAAGTACCTGTGGTGACGACGACCGCATGGGCGAGGAAATCGATGTCCAGATTGGTGTGGACCCCGATGACGCGATCCGATTTAAAGATTAATCCTGTAACCGTCGCTTGAAATAGTTGCAGATGTTCTTGCAACTCAACCGAATGCTTTAACCGAAATTGATAGGCTTTTTTGTCACACTGTGCTCTCGGTGATTGCACCGCTGGGCCTTTTGAATCATTTAATAACCGGAACTGGATGCCTGTGACATCAGTGTTGATTGCCATTTCTCCCCCCAACGCATCAATTTCCCTGACCATCTGGCCCTTGGCCTGACCCCCGATTGCTGGGTTGCAGCTCATCTGGGCTATGGTGTCGATGTTGCCCGTCAGCAGCAGGGTGGACGCTCCCATGCGGGCCGCCGCCATTGCAGCCTCGACGCCGGCATGACCTGCTCCGCAGACGATTACATCAAAGGGTTGTCGGCTATAAATCATGACACAAAGCAATACAGCACATAGTAATATAAGGGGTCAGGCCGATTATCGCTTATCTCTTGTGGTGTGCATGCGCCTTGCTCAGATAACATCTTACCGAGGATGGCTTACCCATGTGAAGTTTCGTCGCTATCCATGGCACGGCTGCACCCAGATCCCGATGCAGTCGAAACGCAAGGTCGACTTTCCATGCTGAACTCTTCGCCGAGTTCTTGGCTTCAGTGGTGGTATGGCCAGCTTCAGCGAGATAATCGACGAGATGCGCTTCCCAGCGAGCCTCCCTGAATCCCCGGGCCTCGTCGGACTGAATCCCCGGGGTCAAAGCCAAGGCCGCATAGTCCTTCGCCAACGCTTGCCGCCAGCCTGCCGTGCCAATGGCCCAACCGTGGGACATTTCTTCAAAGCCCAGGCGTTTATGTTCAGCCTCATCCATCGCCAGGGCGACCAGATGCGCTTCGTAGTTCGTCCATCCCGGTGTGTCGTCCCTCCATCCGCCGCGTGCGGCCAGCCAATCCGACGCTTCCAATCCGTCAAAACGTGGGCCTTTTGAAAAACGCCGCAAGCTGCTCCAGCGAAAAGCAATAAGGTGCTCGGGTGTCACTACTCCGCTTCGAACCGGGTTGAGGTGAATGTAATCCACCACGCGGCCTAACGCCGTTGGATCCTCCACCAGGATCGCCTGATAACGACCTTGAAATAGGTGGCCGCGTTCGGCGCGGAAACGATTAAAACGAGAGGCAAAGGTGCTTTGCAGCCAATGCATGCCATCAGCAAGATTTGGTAGCGGAGTCTGGACCGCCAGATGATAGTGATTGCGCATGACAACATACGCATGCAGCCGCCAGCCATGCCTCGAAACGGCCTCCGTCAATGTCTCGACAAACGCCTGAGCCGCTCCAGGCGTTTCAAACACATCCCTCCGATAATTGCCACGATTGATGACGTGGTAAATTGCTCCTGCATACTCGATCCTAAGCTTGCGCGCCATACCTCCAGACATGGGTGCGGAACAAACTAAGGCAAGAAAATTAATAATAATCGGCCTGACCCCTTATAAGTAGTTGCTTTACTTTCCGATGCAGAATGTAGAAAACAGGCGATCGAGCATTTGCTCGTTGTCAAATTTGCCGCCGATTTCACCGAGCGCAATCAGCGCTTCACGCAGGTCACTCGCCAACAACTCGACCGGCCCTTCGGTGTCCAGTTTGGCCAGGGCGTCAGTAAGACCCCGCTGCACCCGGGCCAGCGCTTCAACATGGCGGGCATTGATGGCGATGAGATCTTCGCCCAAGTCCTGACGGTACGCATCCGCCCGGCGGACAATTTCAGCCTGCAAGACCTCCAGGCCCGCCCCGGTCAGCGCTGACACGGTCACCCAGCCGGATCCGTCCGGCGCAACCGCCACCGGTTTTGTCCCTGGTGCCAGCAGGTCGCACTTGTTGAGCACGACGAGTGTGTTCGCCGGCAGGAGCCGATCGCGAAGTTCGTCAGGCAGTGTCGGGGCGGGGCGGGTGGCGTCGAGTAGGAGCAGGATCAGATCCGCGCCGGCGGCGCATTCGAGCGTTTTGACGATGCCAAGTTGTTCCAACGGGGCTGCGGCGGGGTTCAGGCCTGCGGTGTCAATCAACCGCAGCCAGTGCGGTCCGGCGGCGATGCGCTCCTCGATGAAATCGCGCGTCGTGCCCGGCTCGGGGCTGACGAGGGCGCGTTCATGACCAACCAGTCGGTTGAGGAGAGAGCTCTTGCCGGCGTTCGCTTCGCCGATGATCACGGTCCTGATCCCGTCACGCAACAGCTCACCATAGCGGCGGGTGGCGAGCAGCTGGTCGGTGCCGTGTCGTACGCTTTTCAACGCGACCCGCACCAAGCCGCGATCCTCGGGCGGCAGATCCTCCTCGGGAAAATCGACATAGGCTTCCACCCGCGCCAGGGCATTGAGCAGCTCGTCCGTCAGCGCCGCGAGTCGGCGGCCCAGCGCGCCGCGCAACTGCTGCTGGGCCGCCGCCAGGGCCCGTTCGCCCCGCGCATGGATGAGATCCATCACCGCCTCGGCCTGGCTCAGATCCATCCGGCCGTTCAGAAATGCGCGTTGGGTGAACTCGCCCGCCTCCGCCGGCCGGCAGCCGCGAGCGAAAAGATCGGTGAGGATTTTCTGTGCGATGTACGGGTTGCCGTGGCAGGAAATTTCCAGCGCGTCCTCGCCGGTGTAGGAATGCGGCGACTGAAAATAGGTGGCGAGCACATCGTCCACGAGCGCGCCGCTGAGATCGCGGTAGTCGGTGTGGGTTGCGACGCGGGGCGGGGTGGGAGAGGACAATCCGAAAATCTCGCGCTCCAGCGTCGCGCACGCCGGCCCGCTCGCGCGCACGACCGCGAGCGCTGAGGTGCCGACCGGCGTCGCGAGCGCGGCAATGGTGTCGGCGGGTGAGCGTGGCATGGCGCGACGCAAGCAAACCGCACCGCGAATGCAAACCTCGGCGCACGGAGGAGCTGCCGCCAGACGCGGATCGAGGCAGTCCAAGCGCTTTGCCGTGAGGTCAGGCTGCGCCGGAATCCCTGAGGCAGGCAAGGATGCCGGCGCACCTTTCAATCCGGTCGCGCATGGGGCGCACGTCTCGCATCAACCCTGCCGGACGGCGCCCAGCCGGTGCCACCGCGAGCGTCAAGGGCCGGCTGGATGCGCAGATTCCCGCTTCTCCCGAAGCGAGCTACACCCAAACTGAGCCTGGACCGGCCTCAGCGAGGCCGGCTGCAGTCAGACCGCAAGCGGCTCACTCCGACTCACCCGCCACGGGCTCGCCGACCTTGATTGTCACTTTGGCGAGGATTGCCTGGGTGATCTTGTCGGCCAGCTCGGGCTTTTCCTTGAGCGCGGCCTTGGCGGCGTCGCGGCCCTGGCCGACGAGCACACCCTCGTAGGCGATCCACGCGCCTTTCTTCTCCAGAATCTTGTGCTCGACGCCGAGATCGATGAGCGAGCCCATCTGCGAGATGCCCTCGTCATACATGATGTCGAACTCCACCTCGGTGAACGGCGGGGCGATCTTGTTCTTCACGATCTTGATTTTCGTCCGGTTGCCGATGACCTTGCCGTCGGGCGTCTTGATCTGATCCTTGCGGCGGATGTCGATGCGGACCGACGAGAAGAATTTCAACGCGCGCCCACCGGAAGTCGTCTCGGGGCTGCCGAACATCACGCCGATCTTTTCGCGGATCTGGTTGGTGAAAATGCACACGCAGTTCGTCTTGCTGACGACGGCAGTGAGGCGGCGCATGGCCTGGGACATCAGGCGGGCCTGGCTGCCCATGGTCATGTCGCCCATCTGGCCGTCGAGCTCGGCCTTGGTGA
>CAIQQB010000179.1 GCA_903873805.1 uncultured Opitutia bacterium
GCCGCCGTCGGCTTCCCGCAAAATGCGGATCTTGTCTTCGGTTGGGTATCTTTTGCCTTTCATATCTGGGTCCTTTCGTGGCCCAGACTGTCACTCAAGGTGGCTCAAAAAAGCGAGGTCACGTCACCTGCCTGATTCCGCTTTCGCGGACTGCAATCCGGGTAGGCGCTGACCTGTTGTGCCATTGCCATTTCCCCTGATGTGCTCCACTGGTTTCGCCGTGAATCCACGACTCTGGGGGATCGTTTTGAGTGGGGCCGCCCTCTTCGCTGCAGTTGGCGTGTGGCGGCTTACCCGAAGTGTGCCTCAGGAGACCGGCCCTCTTGCTAGAACGGAACAGGTGAAGACTGCCCCAACTGTGGCACCAACTCTGCCAGCTGCGTCTAAAGTTCCGATCAAACAAAAAGTAGATGAGGTTGTTCAGGAATGGGCTTCGTACTCGAAATCGTACGCGCCATTCTTTTCCCGATTCAAATTGTCGCCCGAAAAGATCGGCGTTCTCACCGACTTGATTGTTTCCAGCGAACGGGCCGTATCTGCACCTCCAGTCCGGCGGCTTCGTGGCAACGCCACCAGCATCTCGGTTAGAGTCAGCAGCACGCGTTTACAGGGAGTAGAAATCAACGCATACCCTGCGAGATCTTGAAGACCTCCACGTCCTTGACTGGGTTGCTCGTAATCCATTTTCGAGGAGATTTCTCGGCCCAGGCGAAGAACGCGCTCAGATCAGCCCTGATGTTGTTCCATGACTTGCCAGACACCTTCAACTTGGTGAGGAAGGCAATCACGTCCTCGGCGGTGACCTCCGGCAGCTTCTTTGAGCCGTGGTCAGCACTGAACCTCGTCAGCGATGATTTGTAGTCCTGATAGGTCGTCCTGCGAAGGTGTGGTTCTCTGTCGGCGAGAAAAAGTGGCCAAGCTTCGGCACAGGTCAGCTTCGTGAGTGTTTCTCGGAAAGTGCGCTTGTACCAATCCACCGTTGCGACCAGAGAAGCTTGGCCGTCGAGGCGCAGGAACGCAGACTCCGCATCCCGAAGCTGCTCCGCGGTAAGATGGCTGACCGTGGTGCGTACCACTTGGGCTTCGTTGAGCGCCTTGATCTCCATCTCGGACTTGTGTCCCTCGGCGAGCGCCCGCTCCGTGAAGAACTTCCGGTAGCGGACTCCGTTGATTCGTCCCTCAACTTTCCAATGTCGGTAGGTGTGCCCTTTCACTGAGCTCGTGACCTTCTTGACCGCGAAAGATTCGGTTTTCTTCATTTCCGAAAGTTTTGGCCAAACACTCGGCCAAAACAAGCCTCGTTTTTCCCTCTTCAGAGGTAAAAGATGGTGCCCCCACGGGGAGTTGAACCCCGCTTTGAGGATTGAGAATCCCCTGTCCTAACCGATAGACGATGAGGGCGACTGTCGGGCGTGCGAGCGTCTGGCTTTGGGCGGGAACGTCAAGCCCGAAGCCAGCCAAAAAAAATTGTCCAGCGAACGGCCCCGAACACCCTCCGCGGGGCCATCTTCCCTTGACTCAACTGGGGTGCGAAGTAGCCTTCCGCGCTTTTCGTTGGCATGGCGCAAGATTTCAAAGACACCCTTCAGCTCCCGAGGACGGATTTCCCCATGCGGGCCAATCTCGTCCAGCGCGAGCCCGCGCGCGCCGCCCACTGGGAAAAGCTCGGTTTGTACGAGCGCATCCAACGCCACCGCGCCGGCGCCCCCGCCTTCGTGCTGCACGACGGCCCCCCTTTCACCAATGGCGACGTCCACATCGGCACCGCGCTGAACAAGACGCTCAAGGACATCGTCAACCGCTACAAGTCCCTGCGCGGTTTCCGCACGCCTTACGTCCCGGGGTGGGACTGCCACGGCCTCCCGATCGAGCAGAAGGTCTCGCGCGAGATCCGGGACGAAAACCTCACGCTCTCCACCGCGCAACTGCGCGCGCGGTGCGACGCCTTTGCCGAGACCTGGATCGCGCGCCAGACCGCCCAGTTCAAGCGCCTGGGCGTGCTCGCCGACTGGCCGAACCAATACAAGACCAAGGCGCCGGCGTTCGAGGCCGACATCCTCCGCACCTTTGCCGCCTTCGTCGAACAGGGCCTCGTCTACCGCAGCAAGAAGCCCGTCTACTGGAGCATCCCGTTCGAGACCGCGCTGGCGGAGGCCGAGATCGAGTACCGCGACCACGTCTCGGTCGCCATCTGGGTGAAATTCCCCGTGCCGGCCGTCGAGGCGGAAAAATTCGGCCTGCCCGCCGACAAGCCGCTCTCCGTCGTGATCTGGACGACCACCCCGTGGACGATCCCGGCCAACGTCGCCATCGCTTTGCATCCGGAAGTTGAATACGCGGTGGCCGACCTGGGCGCCGAGCGCATCCTGGTCGCGACGGCGCTGCTCGGGGCGGTCGCGACCGCCGCCAAGCTTGAGCCCGTTCCCGCCGTCGTCGCCACCCGCCTGGGCGCGGCCCTCGAACACCTTGCCGCCCGCCACCCCTTCATCGATCGCGCGGCTCCCGTCGTCCTGGCCGAGTACGTCACCACCGACAGCGGCACCGGCGCCGTGCACACTGCGCCGGGCCACGGCGCCGAGGATTATCTCACCGGCTTGAAATACAAGCTGCCGGTCTATTGTCCGGTCGGTGACGACGGCCGCTACCTCGATGACGGCCAGGTGCCCGCCGACCTCGTCGGCCTGACGACCCTGGAAACCGTGGAGGATCTGGCCGCCAAGAAGCCCTCCCCCGCGAACCTTGGCGTCCTGAAGAAGCTCGCCAACGCCGGTGCCCTGCTGGCCAAGGCCAAACACGCCCACAGCTATCCGCATTGCTGGCGCTCGAAGACCCCGATCATCTTCCGGGCGGTGGACCAATGGTTTGTCGCCCTCGATGAATCCAAAATCCAAAATCTAAAATCCAAAATCACGCCGCGCGCCACCGCCCTGGCCGCGATCGGCGGGGTGAACTGGATTCCCGGTTGGGGCGAGGCCCGCATCCGTGGCGCCGTCGAGACGCGGCCCGACTGGTGCATCAGCCGGCAGCGGTCCTGGGGAGTTCCGATCATCGCGTTTTACGACGAAGCCAAGACCGCCTGGCTCGACGCCGGGGTCGTCCGTGCCGTCGCCGCCAAGATCGAAAAACTTGGCACCAACTTCTGGTACGACGCCACCCCGGCGCAGATTCTCGAGGGCGTGGCGCTCCCCGCCGGCTGGCCCGCGCCAACGGCGCTCAGCTGTGGCCGGGACACGCTCGACGTGTGGATCGACTCCGGCTCGTCGCATGCCGCCGTCCTCCGGCGCGGCCAGGGGGGCACCTCCTGGCCGGCCGATCTCTATCTCGAGGGCAGCGACCAGCACCGGGGCTGGTTCCAGTCGTCACTCTGGACCAGCGTCATCGCCTTTGGCGCCGCGCCCTACCGCGCCGTCCTCACTCACGGCTTCATCGTGGACCAGGAGCGCAACAAAATCTCCAAGAGCAGCACCTACGAGAAGCCCCAGACCAGCGACGCCTACATCGCCGAGCACGGCGCCGATGTCATCCGCCTGTGGATCGCTTCACAGGACTTCCGCGACGACATTCCGATCTCGAAGGAAATTCTGTCGCACGTGGGCGAAACCTACCGGCTGCTACGCAATACCCTGCGCTTCCAGCTTTCGAACCTGTTCGACTTCGATCCGGTGCGCGATGCGGTGCCGGTCGCCGAACTCGACACGCTCGACCGCTGGGCGCTGCACCAGCTGGCCGCACTGATCCGGGACTGCACGGCCGCCTACGACGCCTACGAGTTCCACCGCGTCTACCAGTATTGCAACCAGTTTTGCTCCGTCACGCTGTCGGCCACCTACCATGACATCCTGAAGGACCGTCTGTACACGCTGGCGGCGAACACACCGCTGCGCCGCTCCTCCCAGACCGCCCTCCACCATCTGTTGCACGCGCTGGTCCGGATCCTCTCGCCCCTGATCACCTTCACCGCCGACGAAGCATGGTCGTTCGCGACGGCGAAGGCCGATTTGACCGACGGTTCCGTGCACCTGCAGGACTGGCCCGTGGCTCCGGCCGACTGGACCGATGCCGGGATCGAGGCCGAGGTGGCCGCACTGCTCAAGGTCCGCATCCAGGTCAACGAAGCCATCGAGCCGCAACGCGCCGCCGGCCGGCTCGGCAAGGCGCTCGATGCCGCCATCACCCTCACGACCCCCGCCGGCGACCCGCTGGCCGGCCTGCTGGAAAAACACCGGGACTTCCTGCCCGAACTTTTCATGGTGTCGCAGGTGACCCTGGCTCCGGCCCCCGCCGGCACGCCCACCACCGTCGGCGTCCGGGCCGCCGTGGAACTCGGGCGCGTCCGCTGCCCGCGCTGCTGGCGGTGGGTCGACGCCCTGACGCCGCCGACCACTGACGGTGAGGTCTGCCCCCGCTGTGCCGCGGCCCTCATCCGCTGAAACTTTACCCCCCATAACATGGCCAAATCCACCCCCAAGAAAGCCACCGCCCGCCACGCCAAACCTGTCCGAAAAAAAACAATTGTGAAACCGTCGTCTCCTAAACCCGCCAAATCCGACCAAGCCGCCAAGGGCGGCAAGCCCGCCAAGGCTGCCCCGACGCCGTCCGGCAAGGCCGTGCCCGCCGCGACCGCCGCCCGGGCCGATTTGCGCAGCAGCATTCTCGCCAAGAGCCGGGCCAAGGCCGCGGAGCGGCCCATCGCCTTCTCGCTCGACGAGGTGCGGGCCATCGCCAAGACGGCCAGC
This sequence comes from uncultured Opitutia bacterium, assembly GCA_903873805.1. Classification (GTDB taxonomy): domain Bacteria; phylum Verrucomicrobiota; class Verrucomicrobiia; order Opitutales; family Opitutaceae; genus CAIQQB01. The sequence continues at coordinate 4,737 of CAIQQB010000179.1, forward strand.
AAGCGCCGCCCCCCCGCCGCACCGGCGCCCGCGCCGAAAGTCGCGCCCAAGGTGGAGAAACCCATCGAAAAACTGCCGCCCTCCAAGCCCCACCACATTAAGGCCGCCTCGCTCGCCGACATCCTCGGCTTCAACCCAAAGAAGGCGCAGAAGTCCCAATTCGATGAAACCGACAGCATCCCTGAAAAATACCGGCGGTATTACAAGCTGCTGTTCCAGCTGCGCAGCCATCTCACCGGCCAGCTCGACGAACACACCGAGGACACGCTCAAACGTTCCGCCAAGGATGATGCGGGCGACCTGTCCAGCTACGGCCAGCACATGGCCGACGCCGGCACCGACACCTTTGACCGCGATTTTGCCCTCAGCATGGTGGCGAACGAGCAGGAGGGGCTGTCCGAAATCGAGGCCGCCATCCAGCGTATCAAGGCCGGCAGCTATGGCATCTGCGAAGTGACGGCGAAGCCCATTGCGAAGGATCGGCTGCTGGCCGTGCCGTTCACCCGCTATTCGGCCGAAGCCCAGAAGGGCATCGAACGCAACAAGCATCACGCCCGCACCCAGGCCGGCCTGTTCGGCGAGCTCGGGGAGGACGGCGCGAAGATGGAGGACGATGGTGGCGGCGACGAGTAAGCCCGGCCACCCGCCCGAGCCCGGGGCCCGCCTGCACCGCATCCGGGCCTACCGCTGCCTCTGGGTGCTGGCGCTGGCCATCTTCGTCCTCGACCAGCTGACCAAGGCCTGGATCGACTCCCGGCTGCCCTTCAACACCTATGGCCCGCCCGGAGCCATTGCGGTCATCAACGGCTTCTGCTATCTGGTACATGTTGGCAACACCGGCGCCGCCTGGAGCCTGTTCGCCGGCCGGAGCACGATGCTGGCTCTGCTGGCCGTAGTGACCCTTACGGCGATCTACCGCTGGCGCCGTCCGCTCGGCCTCCGCCAGCTGCCGGTGCAGATCAGCTTCGGCCTGCTTTGCGGCGGCATCGTGGGTAACCTGCTCGACCGGATCCGGCACGGCCATGTGATCGACTTCATCGACCTGCATTTCGGCACCTACATCTACCCGACATTCAACGTGGCCGATTCAGGCATCTGCGTCGGCGTGATCCTTTACCTCCTCTGGTCGCTGCGCCAGCCGGCGTAGGCCTCGGACCGGCCCACGGGTGCAGCTCAGTTTCATGGCGGGGCATGGCGGTTGGCCCGATGGGCGGCAGCCCTCACGTCACGTCCGCCCCCGCAGGGTGAGGGCACCCCGCCCACATCCGAACCGGGAATCCATTTGCAGGCGATGTCGCCATCTCTGCCGCCCCCTTACTCCACGTTCGCGATCTGCTCGCGGATGCGCTCGAGCTCATTTTTCAGCTCGATGACGGCGCGGGCGATCACCAGGTCGTTGCCCTTGCTGCCGATGGTGTGCACCTCGCGGCCGATCTCCTGCAGGATGAACTCCGACTTGCGGCCGATCTCGGCCTCGGACTTCAGCAGCGCGGTGAACTGCTCGAGGTGGCTGCGCAGGCGCGTCAGCTCCTCGCTGATGTCACAGCGGTCGGCAAAGAGTGCGATCTCCTTCAGCACCCGTTCGTCCTCCGGGTTGAGGTCGAGCTCGGCTTCGCGGAGGCGCTTCAGCATCTGGTCGCGCTGGAGCGCGGGCACCAGCGGCGCCCGCGTCGCCACCTGGTCGATGTGCCGGCGCAGCGTTTCCAAACGCGCCAGAAAATCGATCAGCAGCGATTCACCCTCGCGCGCGCGCATCGCGGCGAAGCTGCGCAAGGCCTCCTCCAGCGCCTCCAGCACCGCGGGCTGCGCCTCCTCGGCGGGCGGCAGTTCCGTGCCGCGGCGCTGTGCGCTCACGATCTGCCAGAGCAGCTCCGGCGTCGGCTGAAACGCCACTCCCTGCCCCGCCGCAAAGGTCGCCAGCCGGTCCAGCACGTCCGCCGCCGCATCCTCATCCCAGGTGCGGTCCGCGCCCGCGGTGCCGCCGGTCAGCTCAATCGCCACGTGGACCTTGCCGCGGGCGGCGTATTTGCGGACGAGCTCACCAGCCACCGGCTCGAGGCTCTCCCAGGGCTCGGGCAGCGCGACGGTGAGGTCGAGGGTCTTGCGGTTGACGGAGCTCACCTGGACGGTGAGCGAGAATCCTGCGAGGGCCCCTGTGGCGCGTCCGTAACCGGTCATGCTTTTCATGGTGGGCGCATGCAACCAGCAACCGGGGCCCCGTGGCAAGCGCGGCCGACCACAGGTCCTGGCTCAGTTTGCGAATGGTAGGTCGGGGTTTATCCCCGACACGTCGGGCGTGAAACCCGACCTACGGCGGCAAACAGCAAACTGAGCCACCACCCGACCGCAGGCGGTCAGGCCGGCTGCTGCTGTGAAATGCAGTGGAGCGTGCCGAGGCCCAGGACCAGGTCGACGCAGTCGATCGGGATGATCTCCCGGCCGGGAAAACAGCCGGCCAGCACGGCAGCGGCCTCGGCGTCGCGGCGCGGCTGGCGAAAAGCCGGCATGAGTACGGCCCCGTTGATGACCAGAAAATTGGCGTAGCTCGCGGGCAGGCGCCGACCATCACAAAGGACCGGGTGCGGCATCGGCAGCTCGGCGAGGTTGAACTTGCCGCCGGTCGGCGTGCGCAGGCCGCGCAGGCGCTCGAGGTTGCCCTGCAAGGCGGTGAAATTGGCGTCGCGGCAGTTGCGCTCCACCGCCGTCACAATGCCATCGGCCCGGAAGAACCGGCTCAGGTCGTCCACATGACCGTCGGTGTCATCACCCACGATGCCCTCGCCCAGCCAGTGGACGGTGTGGACGCCCAGGGAATCGCGCAGCTCTTGCTCGATTTGGGACCGGGAGAGGTGCGGATTGCGGTTGGGATGAAGCAGGCAGGCCTCGGTCGTGAGGAGGAGACCGGAACCGTTCACGTCAATCGAACCGCCCTCAAGCACCATGGGCCGGGCGAACCGGCGCAGGCCAAGGGCTCGGGCGATGCGCGGGGGGATGGCGTTGTCCCGATCGCTGGGCAGGTACTTCCCGCCGTAGGAGTTGAACTCCCAGTCTGTCAGGGCGACCTCCCCCGTGCGGTCCTCTTTGACAAAGATGGGCCCGTGGTCGCGGCACCAGGTATCATCGGTCGGGTGTTCGTAGAAGCTGATCCGGGCGAGGTCGGCTTTCGCCCGGTTCAGCAGGGCGCGGACGCGTTTCCGCAGGGGGCGGGCGAGGTTGATGCGCACCGCCTCGAAGCGGGAAATCCGGGCGGCAATTTCGGCGAACTTCGGCGGGATGGGCCGGAAATGACGGGGCCAAGTAGCCAGCCGGTGCGGCCAGGACAGCCAAACGGCGGCCTGCGGCTCCCATTCGGCGGGCATCCGAAAGCCGAGCGCGGACGGGGTCTCGACTTCCGAATTTGGAATTTGGATTTTGGATTGCTTGCTCACAGCGCTTGGCGCCAAGGGCGGGTAAGGTGATGAGGGAAGGGGCAGCCGGGCAGGCTGAGTCAGAGGGATGGCCAGTTCAAACCGTGGTGCGGTCAATGGCCACAAAAAGCGCCCTGTTGCAGGATAATAGCAGTAATTATGAATGATTGGCTGACAGCGGCTGGCCGCAACCGACGCCCCACAAACTATGTTATCTTGTTGTTGTTTATTATTGTGCGCATGTTTTTACTCCCAGCTAGGAGAAAACGTCCGCGGATGGTCGGTCGAGGCGTCCCTGCCGAGCTGCGAATCGGCTCTCCCGGCGGATTAGCCCGATCAAATTCAGGGTAGTGGTACAATTTGCTGTTTGCCGCCGAAGGTCGGGCTTCACGCCCGACTTGTCGGGGATAAACCCCGACCTACAATTTGCAATCTGTACCACGACCAATGTCCGTATACAACGGAGTGCGGGTTGAAAACGACCCGCTCCACCACGGAATTGTTGCTTGGTAAAACTACCGGATCAGTCGATGAAACGCTTCGTCAGGCCGGGATAGAGATCGATGCGCCGGTCGCGGAGGAACGGCCAATGGGTACGGGTATCATCCACCTTGGCGAGGTCGACGGGGACGAGCAGCATCTGCTCCCGGGCGCCACCCGCACGGGCGAGGATCTGGCCGCTGGTGCCGGCCACGAAGCTGCGACCCCAGAATTCAAGGCCCGGGTCGCCCGCCGGGCGTTCGCGGCCAACGCGGTTCACGGTCGCGACATAACAGCCGTTGGCGACGGCGTGGCTGCGCTGGATGGTCTCCCACGAGTCGTGCTGGAGGGCGCCGAGTTGCTTTTTTTCACGCGGATGCCAGCCGATGGCCGTCGGATAGAAAATGATCTCGGCCCCCTGCAGGGCGGTGAGACGCGCCGCCTCGGGATACCACTGGTCCCAGCAGATGAGTACGCCGATCTTGCCAAAGCGCGTCGGCCAGGCGCGAAAGCCGGTGTCACCCGGCGCGAAATAAAACTTTTCGTAGTAAAGCGGATCGTCCGGAATGTGTGACTTGCGGTAGGTGCCGAGGAGCCGGCCGTCGGCGTCAATGATCACCGCCGAATTATGGTAGAGGCCGGCGGTGCGCTTTTCGAAGAGCGAGGCCACCACCACGACGCCGTACCGGCGGGCAAATTGTTGAAAAACCTCCGTCGTCGGTCCCGGAATGGTCTCGGCGAGTCCAAAATTGGCGAAGTCCTCGCTCTGGCAGAAATACTGCGAACGAAACAACTCCTGGGTGCAGATGATGTTCGCCCCGCGCCGGGCCGCCCGGGTGGCGAGCGCCAGCGTCCGGGCGAGATTGGCCGCGGGATCGGCGGAACAGGCGTGCTGGAGAAGGCCGAGCGTGACCTTGGACATGAGGGGAAGCGTAACGCAAAACCGCCAAGCGGCAAAGACGCAAAGTTTGAAAACAAATTGAAGCCGGAAGCCAGGAAACCCGGAAGAGATCAAAAGTCCGATGCTTGGCTGCTTGGTTACCTGCTTAACTTCCGGTCTCTGTTGTTTTCAATACACCACTTTGTTCAGCGGGTACTCGACAATGCCCTCGGCGCCGAGGGCCTTCAGCTGCGGGATGATTTCGCGAACGACGCTCTCATCGATGATGGTTTCAAGTGCGACCCAGTCCGGGCTGCTGAGCGGGGAGATGGTCGGGTTGCGGAGGGCCGGGAGAGCCTTGAGCACGGCATCCAGGGCGGCCTTGGGCAGGTTCATCTTGAGCCCGACCTTGCTGCCGGCCTCGAGGGCGCCGCGCAGGAGGAGGGCGATAGTCTCGATCTTCTTACGCTTGGCGGGGTTGGCCCAGCTCTTCTTGTTGGCGATGAGCTTGGTGTTGGTCACCAGCAAGGTGTCGACGATGCGCAGCTTGTTGGCGCGGAGCGACGAGCCGGTCTCGGTGATGTCCACGATGGCATCGACCAGATCGGGTACCTTGACCTCGGTCGCGCCCCAGGAAAACTCCACCAGCACGGGGATGTTCCGGGCCGCGAAATAGCGTTTCACCGTGCCGAGGAGCTCGGTGGCGATGCGCTTGCCGGCCAGATCCTCGGGTTTCTGCACCGACGAGTTTTCCGGAACGCAGAGCACCCAGCGGGACTTCTGCACCGAGGCCTTGCTGTAGATCAGGTCGCAAACCTCGACGACATCGGACTCGTTCTCCAGAATCCAGTCGTGGCCCGTGAGGCCGCAATCGAAGAAGCCGTGTTCGACATAGCGGCTGACCTCCTGGGCGCGGACAAAACGGCCGTCAAGCTCGGGGTCGTCGATCGACGGCTTGTACGAGCGCGAGCTCGACGTGATCTTCCAGCCGGCCTTGGCAAAAAGATTCTTGGTGGATTCCTCGAGGCTGCCCTTGGGCAGCCCGAGCATCAGAAGTGGTGCGGGTGCGGACACGCCCCCAAAGCACAGCCCGCCGCGCCCGCGTTCAAGCCAATTCCGCCGCGCCACCGCGGGCCCGAGCGCCGTTTTTTTTCGACAAACGGCGGGCAAAGGATTGAGTGCCCGGATGCTTCCTGGTTCCGCACCCTCTCAGGCCGTCCCCCATTATGCGTGAAGAAGCCAAACCTCTGATTCTGGTGGTAGAGGATGAGGAGCATCTGGCCAAGTTGCTAACCATGTTTTTGGAGGAGGCGGGAATGCGGGTCCAAGTCTGCAACCGGTGCGAGCACGCCCGGCGGTTCCTGAAAAAGAATTTTGTCAACCTGATGCTGCTGGACGTGAACCTGCCGGACCAGACCGGGTTTGAACTGCTCGAGGAACTGCAGCTGGGCAAATGGGACGTGCCCACGATCTTCCTCACCGGCAATACCCTTGAGGTCAGCAAAATCCGCGGGCTCGAGCTGGGGGGCGATGATTATATCACCAAGCCCTTCAGCTATCCGGAGCTGGTTGCGCGGATCCGGGCCGTGCTCCGCCGCGCGGAGGCCAAGACCGACTTAAACCTGACCAAGAATGCGCGCGTCGGCGACCCGCCTTTCAAGTTCGGCGGGGCCAGCGTGGTGCCCGTGCGCCTCGAGATGAACTTCAGCAAGGCTCCGACGGTGACGGTCGGACGGAAGGAGATCGGCATCATGGCCTGCCTGCAGGAAAACAGCGGGGCCGTCCTTACCCGGAAAAAGTTGATCCACTCCGTCTGGGGGCTGCACGCGGATGTCAGCAGCCGTTCGCTCGACCAATACATCGTGAAGATCCGCGAACTGTTCAAACAGCACGGACAGGACCTCTCCAGCCTGCGCACCGTCCACGGAGTCGGCTACATCTACGATCCGGAGGGAGTGTCGAAGGACGGCAAGTGAGTGGAAAGGAAGTCTGGAAATAAGGAAGTCAGGGAGCTGGGAAAATGAGAGAGTGCGAGGGACCTTGGAGCAGGCCGGTGGGGATGGAGTGAGGACACCCTCCTTGGGATGTTTGCCAGCCGGTCGAAATGCGCCGAGGGCGTCGCATCCCCAGTTCCAGCCAGCGATGCGCAGCCGGCGCGGACGACCGTCAGAACAGCTCGGGCTGTTCGTACCGGGCGCGCGCTTCGGCGAGGGTGGACTTCATCTCCAGTTCCGCGAGCAGACGGTACAGTTCTCCCACCTGGGGGGCGGTTGTTTCCGCCGGCACCGTGGGAAGACTGAGATTGAGCGTGGTCAGCTGCCGGTTGAGACGCAGGCGATCGGTGTCGGCGGCAACCGCGTCCCGGAACCGCTCGGGTTTCAGTTCGCCCGCGTGGGCCAGCACGCCATCGAGACTCCCCCACTCTGCCAGCCACTTGGCGGCAGTCTTCGGCCCAACGCCCGACACGCCCGGGATGTTGTCCGAAGTGTCGCCCACGAGTGCGAGGTAGTCGGCGATCTGGGCGGGCGGCACTCCGAATTTCTCCCGCACGCCCGCGGCGTCGAGCCGGCGCCAGCCCAGGGCGGGATTGGCCGTCGGCGGCGGCAGAAGGATCGTCACGCGGTCCTGCACGATTTGGGCGAAGTCTTTGTCGGAGCTGACAATCAGCACCTCGTGCCCGGCGCGGGCAAGGGCCACGGCCTGCGCAGCGAGCAGATCGTCGCTCTCGACGCCGTCCTGCTCAATGCCGACGCAGCCCATGGCGCGGGTGAGCGCCTTGAGGGCGGCGAGTTGTTGCCGCAGTGCCTCGGGCATCTCGGCGCGCTGGGCCTTGTATTCGGGATGGAGCGCGAGACGGTCCTGAGCGCCGCCGAGGTCGAAGAACACGAGGGTGGCGACCGGCTGCTCCTGGTCGGCGAGCTTCCAGAGCGACTTCATCCAGCCGTGCAGCGCATTGGTGGGAAAGCCGTCGGCGCGGGTCAGCTCGGGAATCGCGTAGAAGCAGCGGTAGGCGAGGTTGAAGCCGTCAACGAGGAGCCATTTCGACATGGCCCCGACGACACGCGAGCCACGGGCCGCTGGCAAACGCCAAAACGGCGATCCGGCGGCAGAAATCAACCGAAACACGGCAGCAACAGAAAGGCCTCACACAAGGTGAGGCCCTACAAATCCAAAGCCTGAGAGGCCGGAGGTATTACTTCCCCGCCGGGACGGCGGCTGCGGGCGGGGTTGCCGCCGCCGGAGCCGGGGGTGCGACCGGGATGGCGAGCAGTTCGGCCTGCGTCCAGGGGGTCTTGCGGTCAGCGACACCGGGGAGGGCGTGGATGGCCTTGACCGCGTCGCCGGTGACAATCGGGGCCTTGTTGCCCCATTCCTGCCGGACGTAGCTGAGGACGTAGGAGATCTTATCGTCGTTCCAGTTGTAGGCGAACTCGGTGCCGGGGATGGCGCTGAAGTTCGGCATCTTGTTGCTGGAGCTAAACTGGGCGCCGCTCACAGTCACCGGATCCTTCAGGCCGTCGAGCACGATCCGGATGAGACGCTCCTCGCCACCGTTGACCCAGTCCGAACCGGCCAGCGGCGGGTAGGCACCGGCAACGCCGAGGCCGGTGGCCTGGTGGCACTGGATGCAGGTCTGGTTGAAGAGGCTCTGGCCCTTTTTGACGATCTGCGCGTCCGTCAGCTTCGTCTCCACCGGGCCGGAACTCGGATTGAGTCGGCCGTCAGTGACCAGCGGATTGAACCCGCCGCGGTTGTGCACAAAATAGATGCAGCACACGAAAATCATCGTGGACATGAACCCCAGCACACCGAGCGGAAGCAGCGAATAGCCCTCCCGGGGTTCGGGATTGTGGTGCAGCAGCGCGGCGTGGACGGCCTGGAGGCTCTCGTCCGAGGCGCCGGACTGCTCGACGTGCGCAGCGGAATTGTTCGGCGGAGCGCTCATTTGGCGGCCTCCTTCGCCGGGGCGGCGGGGGTGGCCGGGGACGGGGCGGCGGCGGGTTTCACGGTGTCCTTGGCGGCGGCGGGCTTGGCCTCCGCGCCCTTTTCCGGGGCGGGGGGCGCGTAGATGTAATTGGACTCCGGATACGACGTGTAGGTGTCCTTCAGGCTGAGGAGGTAGGCGACGAGATTCTCGGCGCGGGCGGTCGGGACGATCTCATAGCCCGGGGCGACGCCGGCGGGCAGCTTGAGGGCCTTGGGCGAGGCTTCGCCGATGATCTTCCGCTGCTCAAAGAGGAACCGGGACGGCGGCATGGTCGAACCGGGGACCACCAGCGCGGGATCGTAGAGGTGGAGGAGCAGCGCGGTGGCGTCGGTCAGCCGGACGCCGACATTGCGCAGGTCGGGGCCGATGCGGACGGAGCCGAGGAGGACGCGGCCCTCGCGGATGTAGTCGCGGGCGACGCTGCCGCCGGGCTGGTCGCCCCATTTGCGGGCCACGTCGGTGCCATAGCCGTCGCGGCGGACCTGCTGGGTGTGGCAGGTGGCGCAGCCGAGGTCCTGGTAGACGAGCTTGCCGCGGGCGGCGAGGCCCGGGACCTGCAGCGGGTAGGCCTTGCCCTCGGTGTCGTCCTTGAACGGCGTGAGCGCGCCGTAGCCGACCTGGTTGACCAGCACCATGCCGGTGAACGAAAAGGCGAGCGCGCCAAAGATGCCGAGAAAAAGGAGGGGGGAGCGGTTCATCGGGCGGCAACCTCCATGGCGGGGGGAGTGCGGAGCAGCACGGGACCGGCCGCCGCGGCGGCGCGGGCCGTCGGGCAGATGGACTGCAGGAGCGTGCTGACGAAATTGATCGCGAAGGCCACATGGCCCACGGTGAGGAGAATGAGCGCGCAGGTGCCGGCCTGCAGCCACGGCAGCGTGTGCGACACGATGTCAAGGAATGGGACCGGAAGGCCGGGTTTGCCGTCGGCGCCGACGGGGAGAACGTTGAGCTCCTGGCCCTGCTTGAAGCCGCCGACCGTGAGGGCGAACAGGTAAAGGGCGATGCCAAGGGCGGACGCCCAGAAGTGGACGGCCATGAGCTTGCCGAAACTCCAGTCAGTCAGCAGCAGGCGCGGCAGCAGGAAGTAGATCGCGCCGAACATCACCATGGAGAAAAAGGCGTATTGAACGCCCTGGGCGTGGGCCAGACCGTAGTAGGTGAACTGGGTGATCTCGGCCCAGGCACCGAGAGCGGAGGCGGCGTTCTGGAGCGACGTCAGCGTGAAGCAGATGGCGCCGAATACGATGAAGCGGAGCACGAGGCTGGTCTTCAGGATACTGAAGCGGCCAACGAGGGTGAGGTGGTGGTTCAGCGCGATGATAAGCACCGGCACGAGGGTCATCAGGCTGGCGGCGACGCCGGCCGACTGGACCCAGGCCGGCACCGGGCTGGCGAGGAGGCCGGCGGCGCCGACCCAGCCGCTGAAGATCGCGAGCGACCAGAAGCCGAGCGGGGCGAGGTGGTAAAGGGCAAGCGGCCGGCCGAGCACCTTGGGCAGGAAATAGTAGATGCCGGCCAGACCGAGCGGGGTGAACCACAGGGCCAGCAGATTGTGGGCGAACCAGACGTCGACCAGCGACTGCACGGTGCCGCGCACCGGCGAGAAAACGAGCAGCACCTGGGCCACCGAATAAAGCCAGGGGAACCAGAAGAGCGCCGCCAGCACATACCATTGCGAAATGAACGTATGGGGCGACCGTCCGGTGCGGAGCGTGATGACCGCCCAGGCGCCGATGATGGCGTAGGCCGCGAAAATCAGCGGCGTGGCGTAGCGGGGCATCTCGAGCAGGTCCAACGCGGTCGAGTCGCCGACGAGAATGCCGCCGACGCCGAGGATGACACCGAGGTTGAGAAACACAATCGCGACGAGGATCAGGCCGCCGTGCCGGAGGGTGGCGCGGGCCAGGCGGGCCAGCAGCCAGAGGCCGACCGCAAGGCCGGCGTTCAGACCCCAGCCGTAGGCGAGCGCATTATTGGCGGCGGGCTGGACCCGGCCGTAGGTCAGCAGCTCGCAATCCGCCAGGAAACCGGGCGTGTGCAGCTTGATCGAGGCGATCAGCGCGAGGGCCGAGCCTGCGAGGAGCCAGAGGATGGCCGCTCCGAGCAGAAGGAGGACCGGGGCCTTCACGGAGGCGTCAATCGCGGCCGACTCGGCGCGATCCGCCGGGGCGGAAGAGGCGGCCGGCGAAGGCTTGGCGGCGGAACTGGGGGCGGAGGCCATGATTTAGGAAAGCAGGTTGGACGGGACGCGGGCGGTCATTTGCGGGCGTTGGCGTCCTGAATGGTCAGCTCGACCGCGCGGTCGATAGGCAGGCGCACGAGGCCCTTGGACTGGTCGATCCAGCCGTAGGTCGTGGCGGCCTGTTTCTCCTTGGCCCGGAGCTCGGCGAGCGCAGCGAGGCGCTGTTCCGGGGTGCGCACACCGTCGCCGAGGGGTTCGGGTTTCTTCGGCAGATACGCGACGGCCAGGATGACCGCGAAGACCGCAAAGCCGCCAAGAACGGCCGCGTAGGTCAGCCAGGGAGTGCGACGGGGGGAGGCGGAATCACTCATGGTGCGTGATGCATTCTTCGATGCGCGGGTCGCGGATCGGGATGAGCTTGGTGGTCGGGAAACTCTTCAGGTAGGCCCAGACGCAGATGCCGCCGATGCCAACGACCGACGACAGCACCCAAAGCAGGTTGAGCGAGAGGAAGGGCTGCGCATCACCATGCTCGTCCTTGAGCGCCGGCAGGATATTGTAGCAGAGGTCGATCAGGATGATGGACAGAATCCAGATGACGATCGGCTTAATCTTGGAGTGGACAACCTTGTGCTTGTAGGAAAGCAGATAGAGGAACGGCACGAAGAAGTGGCCGAAGAGGATGACGAAGCCGACGTATTTCCACTGGCTGATCGAACCGTCATGGTTCAGCTCGCGCAGATTATACCAGAAGGTTTCCTCGGGGACATTGGCGTTCCAGATGAGGAAATACTGCGAGAATGTGACGTAGGCCCAGAAGACGGTGAACGCAAAGCAGAGCTGGCCGATGCTGTGGAGATGGTTGGTGTTGAGGATGCCCTTGTAATCACCGCGCTTCCAGAGCCAGAGCATGATGAGCACGCCGACAGCGAGGGCGCCGCGGATGCAGTTGGCGAAGAACCACACGCCGTACATCGTGGAGAACCAGTGATACTCGAGGCTCTTCACCCAGTAGATGGCGGCAAAGCTGAGGGCGAGCGCCGTCAGGGGAATGCCGAAGGCCGAAGTCTTGCGGTTCATCTGCGTCCACTGGGGATTGCCGTCGGTGTCCTGGGTGAACGAAGCTTGGCGGAGGCGGGCGGAGAGCCAGCACCAGATGGCGAAAAACGACGCCGTCATGCCGAGGAACATCGGCAGGTTCAGGAAGGACGCCTTCTTCTGGTAGAGGATGTCCGTCTCCACGGTGCCGTGGCCGTGCATGACATGGGCGGGGTTCATCCAGGGCCAGACCACATCCTTCTGATAAAGCAGGGTCGCGAGCACGAGCGGCAGGAACAGCAGGGCAAGCCACTTGAAGGAGGCGAGCCAGTGCTCCCACTGGCGGCGGATGACGACCGACCAGGAGGCGTCGGTGATGTGATGAATGAGGATCAGCAGCAGCGTGCCGATGGCGATGGCGGTCCAGTAGGTGATGCCGACCAGATAAGACAGGGCGACCTGCGAAGGCGACGAAATCAGGAGGCCGACCGCGGTGACGGCCAGTCCGGCAAGGCCGATGCTGAGGGCCTTGCCCGTGACGGGCGCGGACGAGGCGAGAGGAAGCGCGGCGGGCGCGGTGGCGGCAGGGGTGCTCATTTCAGGCCAAGCTCCGGTTTGTGCTCGGGCGGAACATCCGCAACCGTGCCCTGCTGGGCGCGCTGCAGGGCGCGCACATAGGCGACAACGGCCCAGCGGTCCTCGGGGACCAGCTTGTCGGCGTAAGGCAGCATGTTCTTGTTGAGGACGCTGCCGTTGGTGATGGTGTCAAAGATTTCACCCCCGCTGAGTTTGAGGCGGCGGTCGTCGGCATAGCTGGGTGTGGCGCCCATGCCGTACTGCTTGGTGATGCCGTTGCCGTCGCCGACGGCGCCGTGACAGGGCTGGCAATAGATGGTGTAACGTTCCTGGCCGCGGGCGAGGAGCTTGGCGTCGACCGTCAGGGCGGCGGGAAAACCGTGCACCCACGTGCCGTCGGAATTCTTGCCGCGGTAGAGCTGGTCGTCCTCGCGCAGGTCGCCGCGGGCCACGACGCCGGGCGGGAGCGGACGATCGGCGCGGCCGTCGGCAAAGAACGGGCTGGCCGCCTGCGGCTTGTACTTGGCCTGGTGGTCCATGTCGGGAATGAGCTCAAGCGGCGGCTTGGTCGAGACCGAGCCGCGGAAACCGAGCACGGAAACGGCAAGCACGACGAACAGGGCGGTGAAGAAGTAGACGTAGCGCATGGCTCAGGCCTCCAGTTCGGTGACGGCGAGACCGCCCGCTTGCTCGAGCAGGGCGCGGGTAGCCGCGAGGTTGAACTTGGGATCGCGGGCCTCGATGACGACGAAGAACCGGTCGTCCAGGCCGCGGCGGATGTGCTCGTATTTCAGCACCGCGTGGTAGTGCATCGGGAGTCGGTTGACGATGAACATGCCGCCGATGGTGGCGAACGCGGTGAAGAGGATGGTGAGCTCGTAGGAGATCGGGAACGCAAACATCGGGCTGAAGAGCGGCTTGCCGCCGACGGTCAGCGGGTAGTCGTAGGAATTCATCCACCAGATCATGGACATCCCGGTGCAGAAGCCGGTGAGACCGCCGGCGAGCGAGATGCGTGGGACGATGGAGCGCTTGACCCCCATGGCCTTGTCGAGGCCGTGCACCGGGCAGGGCGTGATGCAATCCCAGCGCTTGTAGCCGGCATCGCGGACCTGCTCCGCCGCATGGTAGATGTCGGCGGCGGTCTCGAAGGTGGCGATCAGTCCGTAGGGTTCGGCGGGCATCTTAGTGGTGGTCGGGGGCCGCGTGCGGGTCGGCGGCCGGCGTGACGGCCTTCAGTTCGGCCATCGGCATGATCGGCAGGAACCGGATGAAGAGGAGGAACAGCACGGAGAACACGCCGAAGGTCCCGAAGAAGGTGAAGATCTCGACGATGCTGGGCGAGTAGTAGCCCCAGCTGGACGGCAGGAAGTCGCGGGCGAGCGAGGTGACGATGATGACGAAGCGCTCGAACCACATGCCGACGTTGACGAAGATGGAGAGGATCCAGACCAGCGCGGTGTTGTGGCGGATCTTCTTGAACCAGAAGAACTGGGGCGTGATCACGTTGCAGGTGATCATGATCCAGTAGGCCCAGGCGTAGTGGCCGAAGGCGCGGTTGATGAAGGCGAAGCTCTCGTTCGGATTCGCGCTGTACCACGCGATGAAGAACTCCATCGAGTAGGCGTAGCCCACCATCGTGCCGGTCGCGAGGGTGATCTTGCACATGCAGTCGATGTGGTACTGCGTGATGAGATCCTCGAGCTTGTAGATGGCGCGGAGCGGCAGCATCAGCGTGAGCACCATGCCGAAGCCGGAGAAGATGGCGCCCGCGACGAAGTACGGCGGGAAGATCGTGGTGTGCCAGCCGGGGATGAGCGAGACGGCGAAGTCGAACGACACGATGGTGTGCACCGAGAGCACCAGCGGCGTCGAGATGCCGGCGAGCACAAGGTAGGCCATCTCGTAGTTGCTCCAGTGGCGGTTGGAACCGCGCCAGCCCATGGCGAAGAAGCCGTAGAGGGCGGAGCGGAACTTGTTGCCCGCGGCAAAAAACCGGTCGCGCAGGATGGCGAGATCGGGCAACAGGCCGACATACCAGAACAGGACCGACACCGTGCCGTAGGTCGAGACGGCGAACACGTCCCACTCGAGCGGCGAACGGAAGTTGGGCCAGATGTAGTTGGCGTTCGGGAAGGGGAACAGGTAGCCGGGCATCAGGGCGAACCAGATGCGGCCGACGTGGAAGACCGGGAAGATCGCGGCACACACGACCGCAAAGATAGTCATGGCCTCGGCGGCGCGATTGATCGAGGTGCGCCATTTCTGGCGCAGCAGGCAGAGGATGGCCGAGATGAGAGTGCCGGCGTGGCCGATGCCGATCCAGAACACGAAGTTGACGATATCCCAGGCCCAGTTGACCGGGTTGCGGTGACCCCATACGCCGACACCCGTCGAGACGAGGTAGGTCAGGCCGGCGACGGTGAAGGAGGCGACGAAACAGGCGACGCCGAAGCAAACCCACCACCAACGCGGTGTCTTCTCCTCGATGATGCCGCAGATCTTCTCGGTGATCCACGAGAAGCTGCGATTGTTGGCCACCAGCGCCGGACGCGGGAGCACCGCGGGTTTGACTTCGCTGAGAATCGCGGGGGCGGCCACCGCCTGGTCAGAACCGTGCGACATCAGGAAAGCCCCCCGTGGTTCCGGCCAGTCGGAAGCGAAGCATGGCCGCCCTCGGCCGCGCCGCCCTCCGCGCCATGCGCGCCGCCCGGATGGTTCTTGTTGAGGTTCTCCTGCCGGCTGAACGGCAGCGGATGATTTTCAAACCCAGGCATGTTGTAGTTCGGATTGCGGAGCTTGCCGAGGTAGGTCGTGCGCGGACGGATGTTGAGGTAGCCGAGCAGCTCGTAGTCCTGCGCGCAGGCCTTGGCCTTCGAGACGGCGCTTTCCTTGTCGAGCAGGTTGCCGAAGACGATGGATTCGGCCGGGCAGACCTGCTGGCAGGCGGTCTTGATGACGCCGTCAGGCACCACCACGTCGCCGGGGTGGCCGTCCTGCGTCATCTTCACCTTGTGGCGGATCTTCCCGTTTTCGATGCGCTGGATGCAGTAGGTGCACTTCTCCCTCACGCCGCGCATGCGGACGGTGACCTCGGGGTTTTTCACCATCTTGACCAGCTCGGGCATGCCCGACGGACCGAGGGGCCCGAGGTAAAGGCTGTCGAGCTGGCGCTTGTTGAAGTCAAAATAGTTGAAGCGGCGCACCTTGAACGGACAGTTGTTCGCGCAGTAGCGGGTGCCGATGCAGCGGTTGTAGGCCATCGTGTTGATGCCCTCGGTGTCGTGGACGGTCGCATTGACGGGGCACACGGTCTCGCACGGGGCGAGTTCGCAGTGCATGCAGCCCACCGGCTGGATCGAGGCCTGCGGATCCTCGGGGATCTCGCGGTTCTCGGGGCCGCCAAACGCCGCGGCGTCGGCCTTGCCGTCGGAATAGTAGCGGTCGAGCCGGATCCAGTGCATCTCACGGCCGCGCAGGACCTGATCCTTGCCGACGATGGGAATGTTGTTCTCGGCCTGGCAGGCCACCACGCAGGCGTTGCAGCCGATGCACGTGTTGAGGTCGATCGACATGCCCCACTGGTGGTCGCCCGAAAACTTCGGAGTGACATAGAGGGAGCCGCCGCGCGGAATCTCCGTCGCCCGTTCCGCCGTAATCCGGGCGCGCTCGTCGGCCGGCAGTTTGGAAAACTCCTCGGCGCTGAGGTTGCCGTAGACCGCGGGCGAGTGGGCCTCGAGGCTCATCCCAGCCACAAAGCCGGGATTCTCCTGGTAGCCGTCCTTGCCCTCGAAGTTGGCCTCGCGGACGATGTCGCGGCCCTCCATCGACCAGTGTTCCTGGGTGTTGGCGAGCGAGTAGCGGTCGGTCGTGACCTTGATGGTGGCGCCGGTGGCGACATGGAGACCGGCGCTGGTGCGGACGGTGTAGAAGTTGTGGCCCGTGCCCTTCCCCACCCGGCCGGAAACGGTGCGCCCGTAGCCGAGCGGCAGCACGATCGTCCAGTTGGCGAGACCCGGCTGGATGTGCAGCGGGCCGCGAACCGTGCGGCCGTTGACGGTGACCTCACCGATGAACGCGTTTTCACGGCCGCGGTCCATCTCGGACAGCTCCTTGCGCGCGACCTGGATCAGCGCACCCTTCGGGTCGATGCCGATGGCCTTGGCGAGACGCGGACTGACGCTGATGGCGTTGTCCCAGGCGATCTTGGTGATCGGATCGGGGCACTCCTGCAGCCAGCCGTTGTTGGCGTAGCGGCCGTCGTCGGCCTTGTGGTCGGTGGTGAAACGGACCTCGAGATTGTCCTTGGAGAATGTCGCGGAGGCCGCCTGGCCGAGCGCCGAAGTGATCAACTCAGCCGCGGGGCGCGCGGTCACGGGGACCGGGCGGTAGGCCGAACCCTCCAGCACGCCATCGTGCAGAAAACGGCGGAAACCCTTCGCGACATCACCGGTGATCAGCTTGGTGACAGTATTATAGACCAGCGCATAGGGATCGGACGTCGTCTCGCCGGTGATGCGCGCGAGCACCTCGATTTCGGTCAGCCCGCCGAAGAGCGGAAGGATCATCGGCTGCACCGGCACCAGGGTGCCATCGGAAGTACGGGCGTCACCCCACGACTCGAGATAGTGCGCGGCGGCGATGTGGGTGGTCGCGGCGGTGTTCAGCACCGATGTCTCGTCAACATAGTAGCCCAGTCGGACCACATTGCCGACGGACTTCTGCAACGCGGCCCAGTCGAGGTCGGCCGGGGCGTCGTAGGCGGGATTGCCACCGAGGATGACGAGCGTCTTGACCGTGCCGGCTTTGATGGCGGCGGCGACGTCGTTGATCGAGATGGCGGGGGCGGACTCGGCCTCGACAATATCGACCGTCTGGCCGACATTGCCTAGGAAGCTGTTGGCCGCATACACCAACGCGTGGACCTCGGCGGGCAGATGCGCACCGGCGATAAGCAGGGAGGCGCCGCGGTTGGCCAGCAGATCGTCAGCGCAGGCGCTGATCCATTTCGAATCGACCCCGATCTTCTCGGCCAATCCGCCGGCCTGGGTGTTGCCCGTGATCTGGGCGACGAGGGCAGCGGCGAACGCCAGTTGATCGCTGCTCGCGAGGCGCAGGCGGTGGTCGGCCATCGAACCCGTCAGGGTGAAGGTGCTCTCCGCCACATAGAGGCGGTTCATCGGGTCGGACGGTTTCTTCACCCGGCGGCCGGTGGCAAAATCGCGGGCGTAGCCGAGGGAGTTGGCCTCGGATTGCAGGAAATCGGCGTCGATGCTGACGATGCGTTTGGCCTTCGCGAAATGGTAGACGGGCTTGAGGCCGGGGCGGCCGAACGCGAGCTCACTGGCGGCGGCGGGCGCCTCATCCTGCACGGGCTCGTATTCGGACCAGAGGGCGGATGGCAGCTTCTGCTTCAGGGACGCGACCAGGCGGGCGCGCGTCGGAGAGGAGGAGGCGTCGGCGAGAAACGCGAGGCCGGCCCCGTTGGTGGTGGCGGCATCCTGGCCGATCTTGGCCAGCAGACTGTCGATCTCGGCGGCGGTGGCGGCCGTGCCCTTGATCGTGTGGGTGGTGGCGCGGTCGGGATCGTAGAGGTCGAGCAGCGAAGCCTGGGCGGTGAGACTGGTGGCGCCGCCGTAGGGCAGGTAAGTCGGGTTGCCCTCGAGCTTGGTGGGCCGGCCCTGGTGGGTTTCGGCGAGCAGCGGGATGGCATGCCGGCGGCGCGGCATCGCGGTGGCGTAATACTGCGGCAGGCCGGGAATGACGCCCTCGACGGACTTGCCGTAGGGGAGAATGTTCTGCTCCGGCCGGCGGCAGCCAGCGGCCAGGCCCAGTCCGCCGAGCGCGAACGAGGCGGCCATGAGCTTGAAGAAGGCGCGGCGGTCGACGCCGTCGAGCTGGGCGGCGCCCTCGGGGAACTCGCGGGCGAGCTGGGCCTGGAAGCCCGGCGTCTCGGCCAGCTCGTCGAGGCTGCGCCAGTAGCGCGGGCCGGTCAGCTCGCGTTCGGACGGGGCGGGATGCTCAAATTTGCGTTTCATCAGCGATGGCAGCCGGAGCAGCTTTGGGGAGGCTTGACGTTCCAGTCATGAACGTAGCCCTCGATCTTCTTGACCTCGACCGGATCGGTCGGGCGCTGCCAGTCGAGGTTGGTGATCTGGTCGTGCGGGCGGATATGGGCGGCGGGGTCGCGGTGGCAGTCGAGGCAGAAGCCCATGGTGAGGGACTTGGCCTGGCCGACGACTTCCATCCGGTTGATCTGGCCGTGGCACTCGACGCAGGAGATGCCGCGGGCAAGGTGGATGGAGTGGTTGAAATAGACGTAGTCCGGGAGGATGTGGACCTGAATCCACGGGACCGGGTCGCCGGAAGCGTAGCTGGCGCGGACGGGGGCGAGAAGCGGGCTGTCGGTCTTGATCAGGCTGTGGCAGTTCATGCACGTCTGGGACGTGGGCACGTTGGAGAAGCCGGATTTCTCCTCGAAAGAGTGGCAGTAGCGGCAGTCGATGCCGAGCTGGCCGTTGTGCAGCGCGTGGCTGAAGGGCACGGGCTGGACCGGGGTGTAACCAACATTGGAATACTTGTTGGTCGCGTAATAATTGATGCCGGCCGAAGCGATGCCGCCGAGCACGAAGAGATAAATGACGATCTGCAGCGGCAGGCGGTTGGCCGATTTGGGGAAGAGTTGCGACATGGACCAGAGTTATCCGGACAGAACCGTGCGGGGATGCGGGGGCGGAATCAGCCCTGACGGGCCACCGCACGAGCCTCGGGGCGGACGGCAAAGGGGGCGGACGGCAGCCGGGAGGCGGCGGGCAGCACAGTTTTCGCAACAAGCCTGGGGGCCAGGCCGGCCACGGCGCCGAGGCCGAGCAGGCGGGCAAGAAACGTTTTGCGCGTAGGTTGGTGGGTCACGGTTGGTCGGAGGTCAGTCAGATGAAAAGTAGCCAGCGAAACAAGGGGCCGCGTTTTCCAATGTAAAACAAAAATTAAGTATTAGTTGTATTTTTAGCCGCCATAAGGGGGGCTAATTGGGAAAAATATGATTGCAATCCGCATACCAGAGGTTGCAGGCGACCACTAGGGGGTGGGAGGAGCCAATGGCAAGACCCCGTCGGCGGCCAGACCCGTAACCCGCCAGCGCCGTCCGGCCAGCCGGGTCCGAACATCCTCCCCCACGAGTCGGGACACACGGTCGGGGTCGGCCAGGATCCAGATCAACCAGGGTCCCGCGGTGAGTTGCGCACGAGGTTCGCCGTAGCGCGCCAGGAGGGCGGCCTGGTCGAGGCGGTTGGCCACGATGAACGTGTAGCGCGGGAGCAACCAGGCACCGGTGCCGGGATCGCGGTCGAGGTAGGTGTACGCGTTGTTCGCCCAGAAATAGGCCGTGGCGCTGGCGGCGGTTGCGCTGGGCGCCGAGCGGAGGGCGCTCAGGCGGGCCCCGGAGCGGGACAGCACATTGAACCGATTCACCGTCCAGTAATCGGCCAGCCCGCGCTGCAACTGGTGCTGCTGGAGGAAGGCGTCGAGCTCGCGAATGTCGGCGGGGGCGGGAAATGTGAGCCGGGCGGGCTCCACACCGGGCCACGCCGCCACCGTCAGCGCCCCAAGGGCGAGGCCGAGGCCGGCCCGCGCCGCCCGGCGCCAGGGCGCTGGCGGCGCCGCCAGCCAGGCCGGCAAAAGGGCAGCCGCGCCGGTCAGGGGCACGACCAACAGGTTGAGAAGGTAGCGGGAACGGAGTTCGTCAGTCCAGTAGCCGAGTCCGACCACGGCGGCAACCGTGAGTCCGACGCTGGCCACGACCCACCCCGCAATCCAGCGATCCCGCGCACCGGCGGACCGGCGAGCCGTGAGGACGAGCACGAACAGAAGGGCCGCCCCGGCCGCGACCGCCACCGGCCAAAGGCCCGAGCCCAGATCCGCCAGCAGCCGCCACGCGGCCGCACCCGACCGGGCGGGGGTCGGCACCGCCCGGAACACCCGGGAAAAAAAGAACACCTCTCCCCAGGTCAGGGCGAGCCGGGTGGCGGCAAGCAGCCCCAGCGCCGTCGCCAGGGACCGGGCGTATTGGCGCAACACCGGCGGGGCGCCGGCGTCCCGCCGCCGCCACCCGAGCACGGCGAGCAGGGGCAATCCGAACTGCACCAGCATGAGGGCATCGGAAACGGCCCCGAGCCAGAGCAGAACGGCAACCAGTCCCCACTCCCAGCGTCGGCCGGCGCCGTCGCGTTGCCGGAGAACCAGGGCGGTCAGCGCGAGGCCGACCAGAATCGTACCGCCATGAAAACCGGGGCTGAGTTCCTGCCACAGCCAGCGGTCCATGCCGGTCAGCCCGCGGAGCGCCAGCAGCAGGTTGACGACCAGCAGGCCGCGCCACCACGGCCCGGACGCGGCCGGTTCCAAAGAACTTAGCACCCAACCGACAAGCACCGCCAGGGCAAGGGCTGAACTGCACGCATACAGCGGAATCGCGAAACCCTGGAGGCCGGCCGGTCCCAGCAGCAGCGACAATCCGGCCACATCCGGGAAAAAATAAGGGGCCGACCCGAGCGTCCAGCCCGCGAGTGGTCCGCCGCGGCCGAGCACATCCTGACAAAACAGGTACAGGTAAAGGTCGTCGCTGTTGAGGTTGGGCTGGAAGTGTTCGGCGCACAGCGCCAGCACCTGCACAACCAGCGCCAGCACCGCTAGGGCGGGCAGGAGGGTCCGCCCCCGCCGCACGGCTGTCGGCCACCGGCTGGGTGCGGCCTCAGACTGTCCGTGACGGGAGCCGCTCATGCGCCACCTCCTCTGCCCCGGAAGAAATCCGCCACCAGGTGCAACATCCGGCCGCCGGCGCGGGCCATTTCGGCCCAGGTCACGGCGGTATCGAGCGGGATGGCCGCGGTGTGAAACAGCGCCAGCACATAGAAATTCCAGGCCGCGGCGGCGAGTCCGAAAGCCCAGAGCGCGGGGCGCGCGGACGGGAACGTCCGCCAGAGCCAGGCCAGCCCACCCATGAAGAACAGGCACGCCGTTTCAAAGGCCCGCGAGCCGAACGAGCCGCCGAACCACCAGCACCACCAGGCCGCGTTGACATAGGCCGAGGCGAACACCGCCACGAGCCCCGCCGCCGCGAGGCCGCGCCCGCGTTCCCGCCAGACCATGCCCGCGAAGCCGACCGCACCCAGCAGCAGCAGCGGATGCCAGTAGAACAACCCGTGGCGCGCGCCGAACAGCACGTTCAGCCACTGCGGATCCGACCAGTTGAAGCCCTCGCCCTCGACGCCGTAGGTGAAGAGGAACCACCGCCCGTACACCACGTGCCACGCGAATAACTGCAGGAAAATCAAGGGCAGCGCCCCGAGCAAGGCCGCGGCGGCGTTCCGAAACGCCGCCCGCCCGCCGGCGGCCCACACTTCGCGCAGCCAGATCCAGGCCGGCACGACGGCAAACACCGCTAGCTGAAAACGCACGATCACCGCCAGCCCCAGCCCAGTGCCGGCCACCCACCAGGGCCAGCCGCGGCCCGGCCGGTCCGGCACCGCCTGGAGCCCCCAGCACATCAGCGCGACCGCGAAGAAGGCTGCGTTGTGGCTCATGCCCACCTTGATCGTCCCATAATAGGCCAGCGGGCTCGCGGCCCAGAGCAGGACCACGCCCACCAGCGCTGCCCCCGGATCGCCGCACCAGCGCCGCACCACCCGCCAGGCAAGCAGCAGGCCCGCCAGCGTAAGCAGAAAATGCCAGGTGTAGATGCACGACTGGTAAACCGGATTGTAACCGTCGCGCGCGAGCGACCATACGCCCAGACCGCGCCCGGCCGCGACCACTCCGTCCGCCACGAGGTAGGGCGGCACCGAAAGGAGCGCCCAGCCGAGGCCGAACTTGTTCGGCTGGCGCCCCGCCGGAGTCGGCGCCTCCGCGAGCATGGCCGCCTTGAGCTCGGGCGGCATGGTGTTGCACTCCTGGAGGTCGTTCCGAAAATCCCAGTCGCCATCCACCATCAGGGAACGGAGCCAGAAATAATAATAGCTGCTGTCCGCACCCCGCAGCGCGCTGCGCCACGGCATCTCGGCGAACTGCGAGCCAAAGGCCACCAGCGCCGCGCACGCGATGGCCAGCAGGCCGCCCCGCCGGCCGGCCGTCAGCCCGCGCCAGGCCACCGTCAGCTCGGCCCGCCAGGGTCCGGGCGGACCGCCCGGTGGCTCAGGGGATGAACTGTCCATCGCGCATGGGCCGCACGGCGTCGCAGCGCGCAGCCATTTCGGGATTGTGGGTGACCATCACGACGGCCTGGCCGTTCCGCCGGGCCAGCGAGGTGAGCAGCTCGAACACCAAGTCGGAGTTCTTCGCGTCCAGGTTGCCCGTCGGTTCGTCGGCCAGGATGGCCGAGGGTTCGTTAGCGAGTGCGCGCGCGACCGCGACCCGTTGCTGTTCACCGCCCGACAGATGGGCGGCGGCGCGCCGGACCTTGTCCCCCAGCCCGACGGCTGTGAGCAGCTCCGTCGCGCGCGCCTCCATCGCGGCGGGGGCGAGCCGGCCGAGCTTCCGCATCGGCAGCATGACATTTTCCAGTGCGGTGAACTCGAGCAGGAGAAAATGAAACTGGAAGACAAAGCCCACATGGCGGCTGCGCGCCGCCGTCCGCAGGCCGTCGTCGGCGCCCGACATCTGCTCCCCGTTGATCCAGATCTGCCCGTCGTCGGGCCGGTCGAGCAGGCCGAGCTGGTAGAGCAGCGTGGACTTGCCGCAGCCGGACGGACCGACGATGGCGCAGACCTCGCCGCGGCGGGCTGCAAAGGAGACGCCGCGGAGCACATGCACCCGGCCCTCGCCGCCGCCCAGATAGCGGTGGAGGTTTTCGCAGCGCAGCGCGAGGGGATCGGGAGCCGGAGGCATGGGTGGAGGGACGGGGGGCTACTGGGCGGAGCCGCGGATGACGTCGCCGGGTTCCAGCCGGGCGGCGCGCCGGGCGGGGAGGAGACTGGCGAGCATGACCATGATCGCCGCCATCACCACGGCCTCCACGTAGTGCCAGCCGGACCAGGCCACGATGAACGTGTCGGTGGCGAAGATGCCGCGGATGCGCACGGGCAGCGTCGCGATGGCCCAGGTGCCGCCGACGCCGAGCAGGCAGCCCAGCCCGGATCCGACCGCCAGGACGAGCGAGGCCTGCCAGAGAAAGATGGCCGCAATGTCGCGCCGGGTGTAGCCCATCGAGCGCAGGATGGCGATCTCCCGGGTCTTCTCCATCGCAATCATCGCCAGGGTGTTGAACATCGCGATGCCCGCGATGAGGGAGAACAGCATCACGGTGAGCAGGGTGGAAAGTTTGAGGGCGCGAAACACCTCGAGCCAGGAGCGTTCGCGCTGCTGCCAGCTAATGGCGCTGTAGCCGAGCGTGCGGCTGATGAAGAAGGCGTCGGCGGGCGCCCGGTCCTTGTCGCGCAGGTTGATCTGGAGCAGGCTGGCCCCGGTGGGCCGCCGCAGCAGCGAACGGGCTTCGGCGAGATGCAGGTAGACCCGCTGGCGGTCGATTTCGTTGACCCCGGTCTCATAGATGGCGCTGACCCGGAAGCGGACGGCCCCGTCGTCGGCGTCGATGAGCACGGTGTCGCCGGGGCTCAGCTTCAGGCGGTTCGCCATGACCTGACCGACAAGGAGGCCCATCGGCGTCTCGCGAAAGCTCTGCAGGGAACCCGCCACAATCTGGCTGCCGAGATCCGACACCTGGAGGAAGTCGTCCAGCTCAACACCGAACACCTGGCCGTTCTCCTCGTTGAACGAGTTGCGCACGCGCCGGGAGCCGGTGAGCACGGCGGCGACGCCGGTGACATTCTGGAAATGGCGGACGGCGGCCATGAGCAGTTCCGGCTCCTCGATGCCATGGATGAATTTGCGGTCCTCGAGGTTGGAGATCTTGAAGTTGCTCGACTGCGGGCCGCCGGTGTCGGCCTGCATGACGCCGACCACGTCCTGGGTCTTCTCCTCGATGCGGATCGCGCCGTTGGTGCCGAGCATGGTCCGGATGAACAGCCCCTCAAAACCGCTCGTGGTCGCCCGGGTGATGACAAACAGGCCGACGCCCAGCGTGATGCAGGTCAGGCTCATCGCCATGGCGCGTTTCCGGGAAGTCAGAAACCGCAGGGCGATGCGGAGGTTGGGCGAAGCCGCGGCCATGGGCGCAGGGCTCAGGGACCGACTTCCGCCGGCGTCGTGCGCACGCGGTCACCATCTTGAAACAGGTTCATCTCCTCGACAATGACGTTCTCGCCCTCGTGCAGCCCGTCGAGAATCTCCACCTCGTTGAGGCTGAGGAAGCCGGGGCTGACGTGACGGGTGGAAACCCGGCCGTCCTGCACGACGAGCACCGCACTTCCGACCAGGGCGCGGCGGGGGATGATCAGAGCGGCGGGATGTTCGCCCACCACCACGTTGGCGGCCCCGGTCAGGCCGGGCACCAGCAGTTCGGGGGGCATGTCCACCGTCAGCTCGACCACGTAACGCTGGGTGGCGGCGTCGGCGGTCGGCAGGATCTTGGCCACCCGGGCGTCGAACTGCCGGCCGCCGTAGGAGAGAAACCGCACGGTCGCCTTTTGGTCGAGACGGACGCCGGCAAAGTTTTCCTCGCTGACCTGCGCCTCGACCCGGCGGGTGCTGGCGATGATGGTGGCGAGGGGGGCGCCGGAGACGACCAGGTCGCCCGGGCGCGCGAGCACCTCGGTGACCACGCCATCGACAGGCGAGTTGATCTGCATCTTTTCGACCTGGCGGCGCTTGAGCTTGAGGGTGTTTTCATAGCCGTCGAGCAGGGCCTGGCGGTCCACCGCCTCAAGCGCCAGCCGCTGCTCGATCTGCTGCGTCAGCCGGCGCTCCTTGGCCAGGTCGGCTGCGGCGAACTGGCCCTGCTGGGCGAGACGCTCGTCGTTCTGCAGCGACTGCCGCGCATTGTCCAGTTCGGGCTGGATGGTCGAGCCGACCGCAAACCGGCGTTGGGCGGCGTCCCGGTCGGATTGAACCTGGGCGATTTCCAGCTCAAGGTCGCCCGCGTCGAACTGGACGAGAAATTCCCCCGCCCCCACATGCCGCCCCACCGCGAGCGCCGACTTCACGACGCGGCCCCCCGTCTCACCGCGAATGACCATCGCATAGTCCGCCAGCACCGTCACGTTGGCCGGCACCACATTGACCGCCGTTCCGCGTTTGACGGTGGCGACCACGGCCGGGGGACGCGCGACCCAGAAGGCCCCGACCGCCCCGACGGCCAGCGCCAGCAGCAGGATCAGTTTGAACACGGTGGATTTTTTCATGGGAAGGTGATCCGGGCCGCCGGCTGGCTGCCCCACTGTTTCAGCAGGGCATATTCGGCCACGCGCAGCAACTGGGCGGCCCGCAGGTGCAGCAGCGCGAGATGCTGCTGCTCGCCATCGGCCAGGCGCTGCTGCCAGGCGTCGTCGGAGAGCTGGCCGGCCTCCATTTGTCCGCGGGCCGCCGCCAGCCGGTCGGTGGTAGTGCGGTAGCGGTTCTCGGCCAGGACGAGCTCGCGCTGAGCCAGTTGGAGATCCTCCCAGTCCGCCGCCTGCCGGCGGTGCAGCGCCAGGTTCGCCTCGTCCCAAGCCTGCTGCCGGGACCGCAGCTCGGCGCGGGCCGCGCGCATCCCCGCCTCGGACGCATAGCCGTCAAAGAGATTCCAGCTTACCTGCAGGCCGACATACCGGTCCTGCACGCCGTAGCGCGCCGCCACATTGGCCACGTAGCTGACGTCGGACTGGGAGATGCCGGCCACGAGGTCGAGGGTCGGGCGGAGCCGCATGCGCTGGATCTCCAAATTGAGCCGCGCGGCTTCGCGCTCGCCGTCGGGACGCAGCAGGGCCGCGGGTACGATCCCGGCCGGGATGGGTCCGGCGGGCGCCACTGCGGCGGACCAGTCGGGAACCGGCGGGATGTCGGTGGGGAGGTCAGCGGCGGCAAATTCCGTCCGCCCCAGCAGCACCGCAAACTCCTCCCGGGCGCGCCGGTTCAGGGCGGCCAGCTTTTCAAGCTGCAGCCGGCCCTCCTCCCCCGCCAGCCTTTCGTCGGCGAGGTCGGCGGCCGGGACTTCGCCACGCCCGGCCCGATCCTCGTCGAGCTGGAGGTGGATGGCGCGGCGGCGGTCGGCCGTCTCCGCCTGCCGGTAGTCAAGTTCGCCCAGAATCAGCCCGGTGTACTGCCGCCGAAGCTCCAGCACGAGGGTGCGGCGGGCCCCGGTGAAATCGTTCTCCGTCAGGGCCTGCTGGATCCGGCCGAGGCGGGCCTGGTTCGTCAGCGCATCCCAGTGGTACAGCGGCTGGGTGACGCTGAGGTTGTAGGTGTCACTGAACCCGTAATGGATGCCGGGCAGATCGCGCCGCACCTCCTGGCGTCCGTCGACCCCAAGGCTGAATCCAGCATGCGGATACAGCGGCGCGGCCTGCTCGTCGGCGTGCGCCGCGGCCGCCAGCAAGTCCAGCCGGCCCCTGAGCATGCCCGGCGAACCCTCCAGTGCCGTCCGGATGAGCGAGGCCAGCCCCGGCAGCACCGTCTCCGGCAGGCGGAGCGGATCCGCCGCGGCCGTTCCCGGCTCCGTCTCCGCATGGATCGCGGCAGGGCCGCCGCCGGCCAGCAGGAGGAGCAGGGTGAGTGAAAGCAACCGGGGCATCAGCAGTGGATCAATATTGCGCCAATGCGCCCTTTTGCGCCGGCTTTGGCAATAACGAATTCCCCCGGGTCGGATCCGCCGTGCACGCCGGGCTTGCCATGCCCCGCGACATCGTGAAGTTCTCACGCTTCGCGACCGCCCCGCCACCGCATGACCGCCCACGCCCAACCCTGGCCCGATGTCCTCGCCGGCACCCCCGCCGTCGCCGTCATCGAACGCGCCATCACGCGGGGCCGGCTCGCCCACTGCCTGCTCGTCACCGGCGACGACCATGACACCCTCGTCAGTGTCGCCCACGCCATCGCCGACCGGCTGCTCAACCCGCCGGGCACCGCCCCCGCCGCCCACCGCGGCGTGACCGCGGGCGGCCACCCCGACCTCTTCACCCTCCGCCCAACGGGCAAGATGCGCCAGATCACGGCCGAATCCGCGCGCGCCCTGATCGGCCGGGTCCAGGTCACCGCCAGCGTCGGCCCCCGCAAAGTCGCCGTCCTCCACGAATGTGACCGGATGAACGTGACGGCGGCGAACATCCTCCTGAAGACCCTCGAGGAGCCGCCCGCCAGCACCACCCTGCTGCTGCTCACCACCCACCCTTACGCACTGCTCCCGACCATCCGCAGCCGCTGCCTGCATTTCCGTTTTCCCGGCACCGCCGCCGAATTCACCCCCGACGGCTGGCCGGCGTGGCTGGCCGATTACCAGGCCTGGCTCGGCCGGCTGCGCGACGGCGTGACGGACAAGCGGGCCGTCGCCGACTCCCTCCTGGCCGCCTACGGTCTGACCGCACGGTTCGGCGCCATCCTGGAGGCGGCCACCGACGCCGCCTGGTCGGCCCAGCGGGAAAAATTTCCGCCCGACCTGTCCGACGACGAGCAGACCGCGATCGAGACCGGGATTGCGAACGGCCTGCGCACGCGGCTCTTCGCCGGCATCGAACAGGCCACGCGGGCGTTCGCCCTGCCGCACCTGCAGGCCGGCGACGCTCCCACCCGCCGCGCCCTGGCGGCCGCTGTCGGCCAGCTCGAGCACAACGTCGGCCTGTTGCGGTTGAACCTCAACTCCGCCGCCGTGCTCGAGTCATTCCTGCTCGCCTCGCTGCGGGTGTGGGCCGCGCGGGCCTGAGGGCACCCCCCGCCGTCACCGCTTCGCCCGCGCCAGTTCGGCGGCGCGGTCGTATTGCCGGCGAAACGACGCACCGAGCTCATCGGCTAGCCGCAGTTCCAATAGCCGGTCCGGCGCCGCCAGCGCCGCATGGATCCGCCCCTGGACCGCCGCGTAGTTCACCGCCCCCACGTCCTGCAGCGCGGCCATCGCCTCCGCCGGCTGGCCAGCGGCGTTGATTTCGCGCCAGGCGCGGACGAGTTCGGGGTGCGCGTCGATGCACATGACGCGGATGACAAAGGACATTTCCCGGAAAAGGCCGCCCGTCCAGGCGGGGCGGTACACCAGCGGACTGCGGTCGGCAAACGGCGCGTCGCCGGGATCGCTCCGCCACGGGATCAGATCCGCCTGCGCATAAAAGTCCCGCCGGACCGGCAGGCGGCGCAGGGCGTAGTGTTCCGGCCCGCCGGGCGCCCCAGCCTTGAGGCCCCAGATCTTCTGCCCCTCTGGGGAGAGCACAAACTCGATGAACGCCGCCGCCACCGCCCGGTGGGGCGCGCCGCGCAGCAGGGCCACCGGGTCGACGGAAGCGACCGTGCCGCCTGCCGGCGCCACATAGCCAATCCGGCCGTCCACGCCGCGGCGGTGGAGCGACTCCTCCTGCTGGCGCGCAAAGAAGTCGATGCACAGGCCCGCCGCGCAGTCTCCCGCCGCCACGTCGATCGGGACCTTCTGCGCCGAGTCCGTGAAGTAGCGCCCGTTCGCCGCGATCAGCTGGAGGAGGCGCAGCCCGGCGGTCCAGCCCTCGCGCACCGCCTGCGCCTCCCGCGCCGCCGGGTCGCCACCGGGCGCCGCGGCCGCCAGCGCGAGCAGTCGCTGCTGCATCTGCTGCTGGATGACGTTTTCAAACGCCGCCGCGATCGACCCGCTCTTCGTCGGGTCGGCCAGGGCGATCCGCCCGAGGTAGCGCGGGTCCGCCAGGTCCGCCCACTGGGCCGGCGGCCGGTCCAGGCCGAGGCGCTGCAGCGCCGCGCCGTTGGAGATGATCCCGAAATTGCTGAGCACGCAGCCGATCCAGCGGCCCGCCGGATCCCTGTATTCAGCTCCCGCATACGCCGCCGGGATCGCCGCTTCGCCAAACCAGTCCGGATGCTGCTCCAGCACGCCGCTCGGCATCATCCGGCCGGCCTGCGCCTGACGGGCGAAATCGAAGCTGCCCCCGCCGAAGAACAGGTCGATCCCGCAGCCGACGTCGGAGGCGAGGAAGGCCGCGCGCGCCTCGGCCGCGGCCGGCGGGGCGCCGGGCGCCGGCCGGTCGGTGGCGAATCCCGCCTGCACGGCGTTGCTCCACGGGCGGTGCAGCAGGCCGGTCCAGTAGGCCTCGAACGCCGCCGTGTAGCCGCCGTCCAGGAACCGCGCGATCTCGCTCGTGCCGCCGATCACCCGCCAGTCCACCGCCACCGTCCGCCCGGTGCGCGCGCGGTACCAGCGCTGAAACGCGTGCCCGAATTCGGTGCGCACCGCCTCGTTGTGGGGCGAAATGATGACGAGGGTGTCGTCGGCCGCGGCGTCCGGCCCCGTCCGCGGGCGCAGCGCGAACGGCAGGGCCAGTGTCGCCGCCAGGGCCAGGAGCAACAGCGCGCGCTTCATGGTCGGCGGCGGCTCACGCGTCCAGCACCACCACGTCCGGCGGCGCCGCGATGGCATACCTTTCGCCCGCGCCGTCCGCGCCGGGGGGCGGCGGATTCAGCTCGAGGATTTTCAACGTCGCCCCCGCGGCGGCAAACTCGTGCTGGGCCGTGTCACCGAGGTAGATTCCGCCGCCGATCCGCCCGCGCACCCCGTTGCGCGCCGGGGCCGCGGCCTGCAGCGTCCAGCACTCCGGCCGGATCGAAAGGGTCACGCCGCTCCCGATCGCCGGCCGCTTCGCCGGGTCGCCCAATACGCCCTCGAACCGGCCCAGCGCGCTGTCCACGAAGGCGTGCTCCCCGTCCAGCCCGGCCAGCGTGCCCGAGATGAAGTTCGTCTCGCCGATGAAGGCGGCCACCGCGCGGCTCACAGGCCGCCGGTAAACCTCGCGCGGCGTGCCGACCTGCCGGACGCGGCCGCCGTCGAGAATCGCCATCCGGTCGGCGATCGCCAGAGCCTCCTTCTGGTCGTGGGTCACATAGACGGCGGTGAGCCGGAATTCCCGGCAGACGCGGCGGATCTCCGCACGCATTTCCAGCCGCAGGCCCGCGTCGAGGTTGGACAGCGGCTCGTCGAGCAGCAGGCAGCGCGGCCGGACCACCAGCGCGCGGGCCAGCGCGACCCGCTGCTGCTGTCCGCCGGAGAGCTCGGTGGGGCGGCGGCCGGCCAGCGCCTCCAGGCGCATCACCGCCAGCGCGTCGGCCACCCGCCCGGCGATCTCGGGCTTGGGCACATGCTGCTCCCGGAGCCCGAACGCGACATTCTCCGCCACGGTCAGATGCGGCCAGAGCGCGTAGTTTTGAAACACCAGCGCGATGCGGCGCCGGTGCGGGGCGAGCCGGGTCACGTCCTCCCCGCCGAAACGAATGGAGCCCGCGTCGGGCAGGCAGAAGCCGGCCAGGCTGCGCAACAGCGTCGTCTTGCCGCAACCGCTGGGCCCGAGGAGGAAGAAAAGTTCGCCCGGCGCGATCTCCAGATCGAGCTCGAGCAGGGCCACCGTGGAGCCGAAGCGTTTGGTGAGTTTCTGGATCTGGATGCCGATCATGCCGCGCGGACGCCGCGCCCCGGCAGGCAACGTTCCACCCCCCGGCAAGTCAAAATAATTACCCGGCGCCGGGACGCCGCCCCCCAATGTTAAATCTTTCGCCGGGCACACGAACCGGTTTGCCCCCGCCCCGCCCGCTGTCCTTAATCGGCCCTCCCATCATGCTCACGCGCAAGAAATTTCCGCTTCACGCCGACCTCGAAAACGTCCTCGTCACCGAACAGGCCATCCGCCGGCGCGTCAAACGCCTCGGGGCCGACATCGCCGCGGCCTACGGCGACTCCGAGATCACCGTGATCGCGATCATCAACGGCGCGATTCTCTTCACCGCCGACCTGCTGCGCGAAATCCCCAATCCCATCCGGCTCGACTGCATCCGCATCGCCAGCTACCGCAACGACACCAAGTCCCGCAGCCAGCCCCAGCTGCTGCAGAGCCTCAGCCTCGACATCGGCGGCCGGCACGTGCTGCTGATCGACGACATCCTCGACACCGCCAAGACGCTCTCGCTGGTGGCGAAGATGATCGGCAAGCTGAATCCCGCGAGCCTGCGAACCTGCGTGCTGCTCGACAAGCGGGGCCGGCGCGAGGTCGAGTTCGAGGCCGACTTCGTGGGCTTCCAGATCCCCGACAAGTTCGTCGTCGGCTACGGCCTGGATTTCGCCGAGCGCTACCGCAACCTCCCCTGCATCGGCGTCCTCAAATCCACGCTGCAAAACCCGCCCGAGTGGGCCTGATACCAATTGTTCGACTGATTTACTCTTTTGTAGGGCCTCACCTCGCGTGAGGCCTTGCCGTTTCTCCCCGCCCAAGGCTCGACGCAAGGTCGAGCCCTACGGTGTAAAAGCGAAGTGCCAATGGTATGAGCCACCGCCCGCAAGTCCCGCCGCTCACACGGCGGGCCACGATGAGTGGGTCGGTCTCGATGTTCCGCCTGTAGGCCAGGTCGCTGACCTGGCTTTGCCATCCGGAGCCAGCTCAACGAGCTGACCTACAATCATGACCTGGCAACCGACGCAGCCAGGTCAGTCGTCCTCAACCTCCGTCAAGTCGTGTTTTTCCGACTGGGGTCGCAGCAGGAGGATGAGTCCGTCCGTGAGCTTCCACAATCCGTAGAGGCCGCCCATCATGATGAAAATGTATATTTTGGCTGCACCGGTGTTAACATGAACAGCGAGCCCGAAGTAGACTACCGCACCCAGCGCGGCCCCGCCGCCAAACACCACCTTCCTGAGCCCGATGTTCCTGAGCTCCTGATTACGCTCCGCGCTCAACTCGGCGATCGTCGCATCGGCCTCCTGATCGGAAACCCCATTGGCCGTCAGATAGTCCCGGACCACCGCCGCCGGTTCCCCCCAGATCAGCTTCGCCCTCGCCTGCGTGAAGAGCTCTTCAGGTTTCATGATGGGGGTGTTCCTCTGTCGCAATGAAAGCCACCGCGTCGGACCAGCGCAAGGGCTAAATGTCATTTACTGTGGGTAAGCCCGGGAGCCCGAAATGGTGGAAACGGACTGGTCTTCGCCTCCGGCTCCGATCCACAATCCGCTTTGAATGAAGGATGAAACCAGCGTTTTCGCAATGGCCCTGGGGCTGCAC
>CAIQQB010000180.1 GCA_903873805.1 uncultured Opitutia bacterium
TGACCCCGGGGCATGGTTTGGCAAACCTCGAACCCCGGGGTCAGCGACCCCGGCTACAGTAACTGAATTTTCCCGGAGCTTGCTCCTGGGATGCTTACTTGATGCTGCCGAAGTGGACGTCCTCGGGTTTGCTCGGCTCGTCCAAGAGCTGGATCGTGGTGGAGGGGCCGAGATTCGGCGTCGTCCAGGAGCGCAGTCCCCAGACGATCTTCTTGTCGGGCGTGAGCTCAAGGGCCTGGGCCGGGGCGATGGAGACGTCGATCGCGCCATTCCACTGGTTGACCCAGCTGTTAATCAGGGTGTTGCCGTTGGGCAGGCGGGTGGAGATCTGCATGCTGTCGAATTTGTAGTCGGGCGTGTCGGTGGCCGGATTGAACTCCCAGACGGTCTCCTTCTGCGGATTCACTTCGCGGACGCTGCGGCTGGCGGTGATGAGGGTGTTGCCATTTTTCAGACGGGCGGCGGACCACGCACCGATGGACGAGTCATAGGACCACAGCTCCTTGCCGGTTTCGTCATATTCGACGACCTTTTTCATGTCCATGTGGGCGACGAGAAGCGTGCCGGCGTCGGTCAGCCGCGCGTGGCGGAACTGGCCGTGCGTGCTTTTGGCGTTGCCGACCTTGAGCGGGAGTTCGAGTTCGGTGGCATCGGTGGCCAGATTGACGACGAGCAATTTGGGTTCCGGCCCGTTTTGCAGGTAGAGTACGCGTCCAGTGCCGATTGCCACGGCCGTGTGGATCTCGCAGTTGGCCGGTGCGTCGCGGTGCCAGAGGATTTTCATTTCCGGCGAGATGAGGGTCACCCCGAACTGGTGGGCAAAGAGGACATTCCCGTTGGAGAGCAGGGTGGCGTCACTGATTTCGCCCTTCGTGAGCGTGTCCTTGTAAGTCCAGACGATCTGGCCCTTGCGCACGATATACATGTCCCGGGTCATGGCTTCGCCGGCATAAAAAAAGTCATGCTGGGCCAGTCCCTGGCCGGGGAGAACGGCGGGTGCGCCCGGCTTGGCGGGAGGCTTGGGGGCGGCCGTCGCCGCGGGTGCAGGCTGCGGCGTGCTGTCGGCCGGCGGGGCGTCCTCGGCGCGCAGGGTGGCCAGCGTCAGGGCGACGGCGGCCAAAAAACGGAACTGCGGCAAAACAGCGGGGGTGGACATGTTCATGGGGAGGAGTTTACAGCAAGGCAGGGCGACGGGACTTTGGCAAACTCCAATCGGACGCGAAGGGTCAGCCGGTGGATGGGCGCGGGGTGAGGGCAACCCGCCTACATTAGAAGGAGGAGCTGAATCTTGCGATCACACGGCCGGGGCGAGCACGCGCAGACAGCGCGGGCGGACCGCAAACTCGACGCGTTTGCCGGCGTCATACACTTCGCCATCGGTGTGCAGCGGTCCTGGCTGGGTTCGTTCGACCACAAAGCTGGAACCACGCACTTGCAACACATCGGTCCGGCGGTCGAGGGTGCCCAGAAACAGGCTGGCCAGCAGCGGCGCAGCGTTGAGCCAGCCGATGGGGGGTACGGCGGCGAGATCGAGGAGGCCGTCGTCGACGCTGGCGCGCGGTGCGATCCGGGCGTTGTTGCCATACTGGTTGCAGTTGGCGACGGCCAGGGTGAAGGCCCGGCGTGATTCGCGGACGCCCTCGCTGGTGACAGTATAGCTCTGCGGACGGTAGCTCCACCAGGCGCGGGCCCCGGTCGCAAGATAACCCGGCAGACCCCGGCGCGTCAGACGGTTGAAGCGTTCGGCGATCTCACCCTCGAAGCCGACTCCGGCGGTGACAAAATACGGCCGCCCGTCGGCGAGGCCCGCGTCGATGAGCCGCGGACGGCCGCTCTGCAACAGGCTGAGCGCGGCCTCGGGTTGCAGGGGAATGCCGAGGTGGCGGGCCAGGCCGTTCCCGGATCCGCAGGGGATGACGCCAAGCACGGTTTCGGTTCCGATCAGCGCTTGAGCGACCTCATTCATGGTGCCGTCTCCTCCGAAGGCCATGACGCAGCCGCAACCGTCGGCAACGGCCTCATGGGCAAGGGCGGTGGCGTGGTGCCGGCGCTCGGTCGGGGCGATCGCGATGTCGGGCCGGTGGGCGGCGATATGGGCGCGCACCCGGGCGAGCAGGAGGGGATGGCTCGCGATGAAACCGGAACGGGGATTGTAGATGATGCGGACCTTCAAGGGAAAAATCCCGCCGAGCCAGTCACGGATGCGGACGGATGGCAATCCGCCAGCGGGCCGATTGTGCGTCATTTGGGTGACGGAAACTCAGGGGCGCGTCGTGGCCGGCGGCAAATTACCGCCCGTGCCTCACTCCTGGCTCGCCTCGCTGGAGCGGAACGGATTGGGTGGTGGCGCATGAACCCCCTGCTGCATGTCCTGACCGGGCCGACGGCTGTCGGCAAAACCGCGCTGGCGCTGGATTGGGCGGAGGCGAACAACGCCGAGATCGTCTCCTGCGACTCGCTGCTGTTTTACCGCGGCATGGACATCGGCACGGCCAAACCCACCGCCGCCGAGCGGGCGCGGGTGCCGCATCATCTGATCGACCTGTGCGAGGTGACGGAGGCGATGAACGTGAGTCACTTTACGGCCCTCGCCCGGCAGGCCGTGGCCGGGATCGGCGCGCGGGGCCGGGCGGTGCTGGTCGTGGGCGGCAGCGGTTTCTATTTGCGGACCTTTTTCGCCCCGGTGGCCGACGAAGTGATGGTGGCGCCGGAGCTGCGGGCCGCGGTCGCGGCCAAACTGCAGGCCGAAGGATTGCCGGCGCTGGTGGCGGAGCTGGTCACGCTCAACCCGCAGGGGTTGGGTGCGCTCGACACGGCCAATCCGCGCCGGGTGGTCCGGGCGCTGGAACGGAGCCGGGCCTCGGGTAAGACGCTGGCGGAGCTGCAGGACGAATTTGCGCGGCTGCCGGCTCCGTTTGCCGGCTGGAACGTGAAATGCACCCTGCTCGACCGGGCTCCGGCCGACCTGGAGGCGCGCATTGCCCGGCGCGTGGACGCGATGTTGCAGGGCGGGCTGGTGGCCGAGGTGGAGCGGCTGCGCCAGACCGGGCTAACAAACAACCCGGGGGTGGCGCGAGCCATCGGTTACCGGGAGACGCTGGCGATGCTGGCGGGCGAGTTGCCGCGGGCCGAGCTGGCCGCCGAGATCTGCAAGAACACCCGTGCCCTGGTGAAGAAACAGCGCACCTGGTTCCGCACCCAGCTCCCGGCCCACCGGGTGCTGAACGCCGAAACCGCCGGGGTGGCCGAGCTGTTTGTTTAACCCGTTTGCCATTGCGGTCCGGACTTCGGTGCAGAGGTCACCCGCCGGATCGGAGATGCGGGGGAATTGGGGTTGAGCCAGACCCAACATTAGCTCACCCTCTTCGCTCCGCCCCATGAAAAAGTTTCCCCTGCACATCGCCTTCACACCGGTTGCTCTCCTAGGGTTCTCGGGTTCGCTGTCGGCCGCCGACGCTCCGTCCGGCGCCACCCCGCCGTCCGCCAGTCCCGCGGCCGCTCCAGCCGCACCGACGGCGCTCGATGCGGCCATCGCCCGGCTCTACCAGCTGGGGCGACGCAATGTCGGCGTGCACGACCCGTCCACGATCGTGAAGTGCAAGGACGACTACTGGGTTTTTTACACCGGCAACCAGTCCTATCATTCCAAGGATCTCGTGAACTGGACTGCGGGCCCTCGGGTGCTCACCGCCCCGATGCCGTGGTTCGAAGAAGCCGTACCCGGTTTTCGTGGCATCAGCTACTGGGCGCCCGATTGCATGAAGATCGGCGACCACTATTTCCTGTTCTACTCGATTTCTGCCTTCGGGAAGAACACCTCCGCCATCGGGCTGGTCACGAACCCCACACTGGATCCAACGGATCCGGCCTACAAGTGGAGCGACCAGGGCATGGTCATCAAGTCGGTCGCGTCCGATGATTTCAACTGCATCGATCCGGCCATCACCGTCGACAAGGAGGGCAAGCTCTGGCTCGCCTTTGGTTCCTTCTGGACCGGCATCAAGCTCATCGCCCTCGATGCAACCGGCCACCGCATCCCCGGCTCCCCGCTTTACGCCATCGCCTCCAACCCCGGCCATGCCACCGCGACGACCGAGGGCCGGCTCGAGGAGCCGATCAACCGCTCCCAGATCGAGGCCTCCTATATTTATTACCACGACGGTCATTATTACCTCTTTGTGGACTGGGGTCTCTGCTGCCATGGGGTGACCAGCACCTACAACATCCGCGTCGGCCGGAGCGATAAGATCACTGGTCCCTATCTCGACAAGGACGGAGTCGACCTGGCCCACGATGGCGGCACGCTGTTCATGGGCAACGAGGGTCCAATGGTCGCGACGACGCCCAACACCGGCGGGCGGGGCGGCCGGGGCGGTCCGCTGCCAGCGCAGGTCCACGCCCTCGTCGGACCGGGCCATGCGGGTATCATCGAGGATGCCGGCAAATACTGGTTCAGCTTTCATTACTATGACGGCACCGCCAACGGGGCTTCGATCCTCGGCGTGCGACCGCTCACTTGGGACCAGGATGGCTGGCCGGTGGCCGGCGAGCATCCGGTCGGCGCGCCGGTGCCGACCGCACCGTTCCGGCAGGGCGGCGGTCGCCGCGGCGGTGGCGGGGCGCAACCCGCTCCCGCCGCAGTCCCCGCGCAACCGCCGGCCGCGGCGCCGACCGGACAGTAGTTGGGCGCGCCGCGTTGTAGCAATGGTGCTCGCCGCCGCCCGATGTACCTGAGGCGGTGTTCTCCGGCGCTGGCGACAGCCAAGCCGCAGGCAATAGTACCATCGTCGGATCGACCAAGGCCCGGGCGGCGACAAGCACCGCGCCGTCAGAAGAAGAGTCGGATCGGCCAGGCACCGGGGTCAGCGACCCCGGCTACAGTAAACCACAGGGCAGATTCTCACTTCGCGGAGAACCGGTATTCCGTCCTCGTCGCGTAGGTCTCGCCGGGGCGGAGGATGATCGACGGAAAATTCGGGTGGTGCAGCGCGTCGGGGAAATGCTGCGCTTCGAGGCAGTAGAACCCGGAGCGGGCGTTGCCGCCACCCGCCGGGCTGCCGAGATTGCTGGTGTAGAGCTGCAGGCCGGGCTGGGTCGTCCAGACTTCCATCACCCGCCCCGACGCCGGGTCGGTGATGCGCGCCGCGAACAGCAGCGAAACGTCGTCCTTGGGCCGGTTCAGCACAAAGCTGTGGTCGTAGTGGCGCGCCGCACCGAGGGCCGCCGCGCGGGCGCCGACGGCTGTGGCCGTGGTGAAATCGAGTGGCGTGTCCTTGACCGGCTTGATCTCGCCGGTGGGCAGCAGCGCCGCGTCGGCCTCGGTGAAACGCTCCGCGTTGATCTGCAGCAGGTGGCCGTTCGTGTCTCCGCGGCCGGCGAGGTTCCAGTAGGCGTGGTTGACGAGGTTGACCGGCGTGGGGGCGTCGGTCGTGGCCGTGTAGTCGAGGCGTAGCGCGTTGTCGTCGGTCAGGGTGAGGTGGTCCCCGTCCGTTGGACAGCGGATCGGGTAAAATAAGTTAATATGGGAGGGGGTGCAGGGGGAGGGGCGAAGCCCCTCCCCCGCCCCGGATTGAGTTGGTGGGATCCATTGCGGAGTTCAAGCGCTGAGTGCGACGCGGAGGTCGCGGCGATAGACTTCCA
>CAIQQB010000181.1 GCA_903873805.1 uncultured Opitutia bacterium
GGGGTCGCTGACCCCGGGAGCTTGGGTTGCAAAGTTCCGATCCCGGGGTCAGCGACCCCGGCTACAGGAATCCGCCATTGCCCGGCCCTGCCCCGGCGCGAAAGGCGTTGAATCCCCCGACGCCTTTGCCACGGTCGCCAGCTGCATGAAACCCCCGACCTGTCGCCTGCTTGCCGCCGCCCTGCTTGCCGGCGCGCTCCCGCTTTCCGCCCAGCCGCCGGCCGATGCCCCGCCCGTGCCGCTGGAGGAGATGGAGGTGCGCGCATTGCCGCTGCCGGCGGCACCGGCCACAGTCACCCGCATCCAGCTCGACTCGCTGCCGGCCGGGCAGGACGACCTGGCGGGGTTTGCGGCGCAGGCGCCGAACTTCTCCGTCGCGAGCAACGGCGCCCGCTCGTTCAACGACGTCTTTGCGCTGCGCGGGCTGACCAACACCCCCATCTTCGGCGAACCGTCCGTCACCGTCTATCTTGACAGCCTGCCGCTCGGCAGCGGGTTCACCTTTCCCTCCGACCTCGCCGGCTTTGCGACCGGCGAACTCCACCGCGGTCCGGGCGCCAACACCGAGTTCGGCCGCGCCGGTCCCGCGGGCGTACTGCAGTTCTCCACCCCCGCCGCGCCTCCGGCCGGATCGGCGCAGGGCGAGGTGAGGGCCAGCGCGGGTAATTTCAACGCGCGCAGTGCCACCGCCGAGACCGCGGCCACTTCCGCCGGCGGCGCGGCCGACGCGCTGGTCGTGGCGGGCTACGCCGCCCGCGACGGCACTATCACCAACACGCTGCTCGACCGCACCATCGACGGGCAGGACAGCTGGTCCACGCTCGCCCGCCTGCGCTACCGTCCCGCTCCCGCCGCCGAACTTACGCTGCTGTTCACCGGCCAGCGGGCCCGCGACGGCGTGCAGCCGCTGGTGCCGCTCGGCGGTCCGTTGTTCACCGTGAGCCGCCCGGCCGAGGGGCAGACCGACCTCGATAGCTACGCCACCGCGCTGACTGCCGCCTTCGCCCTGCCGGCGGGCCGGCTCAGCGCGACCACCAGCTTCACCGACTGGGCGCTCGGCCCCTATTCCAACGTGCTCGTGCTCGCGCCGCCGGTGGGCGCGCTGGACAGCAGCGTCATCCTCGGCCAGCGCCTCTGGAGCGAGGAACTGAAATTCACCGGCGACGAGAAGGCCGACGTGCGCTGGTCCGGTGGCGCGTTTCTGTCCAACGGACGCACCGCCGGCACCGTGGGCCGGTTCATCCCCGCGTTCTTTTCGTCTGAGGCTTCGAGCTACCGCATCGGTCAGGACTCGCTCGCGGCGTACGGCGAGGCGGCCCTCAAGGCGGGCAACGGGCTCACGCTCACGCCCGGCCTGCGCCTCGAGGGCAGCTGGAAAACCTTTGACCGCACGGAAATCGCGCCGGTGCCGGGCGCGTTCCGCCTCCACGCGAACTCCGCCGCGCTGCTCCCCAAGCTCGCCGCCGACTACGAGCTGTCCCCCCGGGCCAGCCTGTTCGCCAGTATCGGCGCGGGCTACAAGCCGGGCGGTTTCTCCTCATTCACCGCCAGCCCGGTGCTGGCGGCCTTCGGGCCCGAGCGCACGACCGCCTTCGAGGTCGGGGCCACCCGGACGAGCGCGGACCGTACGCTTACCGGCACTGCACGGGTATTTTGGTATGACATTACCGGATACCAGATTGAGCGCTCCTTCACCGCGGCCGACTACCTCGTGGTCAACGCCCCCCGCGCTCGCTCGCGCGGGGCCGAGTTGGAGCTGACCTGGCGACCCGCCGACCGCCTCCGGCTCACCAGCGGCGTCGGCTACACCGATGTGACGCTCCTCCGGTTCACCGACCCGTTCACCGGCACGAGCTACGCGGGCAACCGTCCACCCGACGTCCCGGTGTTCACGGCGAACCTGCGGCTGGAATACCGCGATCCCCGCGGTTGGTTTGCCGGGGTGGGGGTGACGGCGACCGGCCGGGTCTATTACAGCGAGGCCCAGGATCCGTCGCTCATGCAGTCCGCCTACGGCCTGCTCAACGCCCGGTTCGGCTGGGAGGACGCCCGCTGGCGGGTGGCGCTCTACGGTAACAACCTGCTCGATCAGGCCTATTACAGCGCGATGACCCCGCTCGGCGGTCCCGGCAGCGACCACGGCACCCCCGGAGCCCCGCGCACCTACGGCGTGGAAGTGACCCGGAAGTTCTGAGCCACCGCCTGCTCGCCCGGAGGATTAGGACACTACCCCGCCAAACCCGCCCTTGACACCCGGGGAGGGCTCCGGCACTTCAGTCACCTTTAATCACTAAAAGTCCATGAAACCCACCTTTCGCCCGCACCGCAAGAAACGCGCCCGCAAGATCGGCTTTCGCGCCCGCATGGCCACCCGGGGCGGCCGCAAAGTCCTCAAGTCCCGCCGCCTCAAGGGCCGCAAGCGACTCACCGTCGTCTGATCGCCCGTCGCCCGGCAAGGCGGAGACGTTGGCCCCTCACTATGCACTTTTGCGCCGACCAACGCCTCCGGCGCCAGCTTGATTTCCAGCGGATCCGGACCGAGGGTCGCCGCTTCGACTGCGGTTCGTTTGTGCTGCAGCACGTCCGCCGCGAGCCCGAACACGCGGTCGAACCCGCCCGGCTCGGCGTGGTGGCTTCGATCGCCGCGGTGGGCAACGCCATCCAGCGGGCCCGCGCCAAACGCCGGCTCCGCGAGGTCTTCCGGCGCCATCAGGAGCTGGTGCCGCCCGGCCACGATCTCCTCCTCGTCGCCCGCCGCGCGCTCAATCGGCTTGAATTTCGCGAGCTCGAGCGGAAGTTCACCGATGCCTGCCGCCACGTTTTTCCTCCCGCCCCATGAGTGACACCTCCCAAACCAACTGCGGCGGCGCGGCCGGATCGCTCGCGGAGGTATCCGGACCGGTGGCGCCGCGTCCCGGCTTGGCGGCCCGGGTCCTGCTCGGATTGGTCTGGGGCTATCAACGCACGCTTTCTCCGGTGCTGCCGGCGCTGTTTGGTCCCGCCACCTGCGGCTGCCGGTTTCATCCGACGTGCTCGCACTATGCCGCCGAGGCTGTGCGCACTCACGGCGCGCTGGCCGGCGGCGGGCTCGCGGTCCGTCGCCTGCTGAAATGCACGCCGCTGCATCCCGGCGGGTACGATCCCGTGCCCCCGCGGTGCGACCGGATCCGTTCTGTCCGAACCGGACAGCGGGGTGAGGGCACCCCGCCTACATCGGAAGCCGCCGCGGCGGCCCCAACCGCCCCCTCCCTTCATGGATAAAAAGAACACGACCATCGGCGTCCTGCTGATTCTCGCGGCCTTCGCGAGCGTACTGTATTTTGCGCCCAAGCCCACGCCACCACCGGCCGGTGGCTCCACCACTCCGCCCGCCGCCGCCGTGACCGGCGTCCCGCTACCCGAGGCGGCCGCCCCGTTGTCTGCGGCCTCCGCCAACACCACGGCTGCGACCCCGTTGCCCGCGACCGCCCCGGCCCCCGTCTCCGACCTGGCGGCGGTCGCCAGGGACAGCGCCGACGCCACCATCACAACCCTCGCCAATGATTACGTGGAGGTGCGCCTGACCGATTTCGGCGGAGCCATCCGCGACGTGGCGATGAAGAAATACCTCGCGGTTCAGGGCGAGCCGGCGCCGTTTGTCTTCAACCAGGCCCACGCCGACCCGATCCTTGCCTTCACCGCCGACTCCTTTCCAGGGTTGGACAGCAAGCTGCACTTCGAGCGCGTCAGCGCGACCGCCACCGAGGTTGTCTACCGCGCGGTCTTTGAGAACCGGCTCGAGGTGACCCGCCGTTACACGATTCACGCGCCGGGCGACGCCAGTGGCGATCCCTACCGGATC
The DNA here is from genome assembly GCA_903873805.1 of uncultured Opitutia bacterium. Lineage (GTDB taxonomy): Bacteria > Verrucomicrobiota > Verrucomicrobiia > Opitutales > Opitutaceae > CAIQQB01. The sequence goes on from CAIQQB010000181.1 coordinate 3,842, forward strand.
AGCCACGAAACGACCTTCCGCAATCTTACCAAGGAAACCGCGCCCCTTCCGCGCGCCGCCGTGAGCCTCGGCACCACCGCCCTGCTCGGGCCCAGCGACTACGGCCTCTACCTCAACGTGGCGAGTGACGACGGCAAGGAGACGCAGCTGATCGACCGTGGCGATCTTCAGGGCGGCGGACTCTTCAACGCCCTCGGGATCCGGAACAACCCGCCCAAGGCCGTCATCGAGAACACCACCTCGGTGCAGTGGGGTGCGGTGAAGAACCAGTTTTTCGCGAGCATCCTCACGCTGGAGAAACCGGGCACGGCGATCATCGCGCGCCGCGTCGACTTTGGCGCCACCACGACCGGCTTGCCGAACGTCGGCATCACCGGCGCCGTGCGGCTGGAACTGCCCGTGCTGGCCCCCGGCGCGACCGCCGGGTTCAAGGGCGACCTCTATGTCGGCCCGAAGGAATACACCCGCCTCGCCAAGTTCGACCACAACGAGGACCGCGTGATGCAGTTCACCCGGAATTTCTACACCCGCATGTTCCTCAGCGGCTATGTGGCTCCGGCCATGAACACGCTGCTCAAGGCGCTGCACAGCGTGGTCGGCAACTGGGGGCTCGCCATCGTGCTGATGACGCTGCTGCTCAAGCTCATCAGCCTGCCGTTTACCCTCAAGGCGTCGCGCTCGGCCAAGGCGATGCAGAAGCTGCAGCCGCTGATGGTCGGCATCCGCGAGAAGTACAAGGACAACCCCCAGAAGCTCAACCAGGCCACGATGGAGCTGTTCAAGGAGCACAAGGTGAACCCGATGGGCGGCTGTCTCCCGGTGCTCATCACCATCCCGCTTTTCGTCGGCTTCTTCGCCATGCTCCAGAGCACCGCCGAGCTGCGCTTCCAGGGCTTTCTCTGGGTCCACGATCTGTCGGCCCCCGACACCGTCGGCCACGTGATGGGTTTTCCGATCAACATCATGCCGCTCCTGATGGCCGCCGCCATGGTCTTCCAGATGCGCCTCACCCCGCAGCCGACGGTGGACAACGCCCAGGTGAAGATGATGCGGTTCATGCCCTACATGGTCGCGCTGTTCTGCTACAGCTTCTCCTGCGCCCTCGCGCTCTATTCCACCATCAACGGCCTGTTCACCATCTGCCAGCAGTTGCTCGTCAACAAATACACCAAGGACGAGACCCCCGCCGTCACCACCGGTCCCGGCGGCCGCCCCCTGAAGAACGTGACGCCGCGGAAGAAGTGAGGCGGTCAGGAGCGAGCAGTGCATAGCGGGTAGCGAGCATGGCCGAAGGCCCCGGGGCGTTTTGACTTTTCGAAGCGTCCCGGTTTGCCGAATGAGCGGAAAGGGCGGGGGGCGATCAAACCATCCGATTCCTTCTCGACTCTCGTCGCCAAAAAGATCCGGCGGAGGACAGAACGGCGTTGCCAGATACTCGCTTCTCGCTGCTCACTACCCGCTACTTTCCCATACCCCCCCATGGCCAAGCACAACAAATGGTCGAAGGTGAAGCGGCTCAAGGCCGTCACCGATTCGCGCAAGGGCAAGGTCTTCTCCCGCCTGTCCCGCGAGCTCACGATGGCCGCCAAGGCCGGCGGCGGCGATCCGGCCGGCAACGCCCGCCTGCGCACGCTCGTCCTCAAGGCCCGCGAGGCCAACATGCCCGCGGATAACGTGGATCGCGCAATCAAGAAGGGCACCGGCGAGCTGCCCGGCGTCACCTACGAGGAGATCACCTACGAGGGCTACGGACCCGGCGGCGTCGCGTTCGTCGTGCAGGTCACCACCGACAACAAGACCCGCTCCGCCCAGGACGTCCGCAGCGCCTTCGCCCACCAGGGCGGCAACTTGGCCAGCAGCGGCGCGGTCGCGTTCCAGTTTTTGCACGCCGGCCAGTTCCTGATCCCCCCGGAGCAGATCGGTGAGGACGCGCTGCTCGAGCTCGCGTTGGAGGCCGGCGCGGATGATGTGCTCACGACCGAGGACGGCCACGAGGTGCGCTGCAACATCCACGCCTTCGACAAGGTGTCGCACGCGCTGGATACGAAGGGCCTCAAGCCGGCCAGCGCCGAAATCGCCTACATCCCGACGGTGACGGTGCCCGTGAGCGACCCCGCCGTGGCGGCCTTGCTGCAGAAGCTGCACGACGCCCTCGACGAGATCGACGACGTGCAGGCCGTGTTCTCGAACGAGGAGACGGGGTGACGATTGCGGGTGGAGCGCAACCTCCGGGTGCGCTTGGTGGGACGGCCGGCCAATCCCGGCTCGCCCGAGCCGGGCTACCATTATTCCCATAGCCCGCTTCGGGAGAAGCGGGATCTCCGAACGCGGCGAGGGCGCCGCGTCCCCAGCCAACCGCCCAAATTCCCTGCCCTCACGGACAGGGCTACAACTCCCGTCGCCCGCCGCGTGAGCGGCGGGATCAGGCGCCCCCCAACGAAGGGGCCGACTGGTCCTGGTCCACCTTGCCCCCGAAAATAAGTGTTCCTCCGCGCCCTTTAGTGGTTTCACTCCTTCACCCATGAACGACGCCGAGGACGATCCCATCGCCGCCGCCGCGCCCGCCGCACCGGGTGAGGTCGGGCTCGTCGAGCCGCATGACTTCGTCAGCGCAGAGCCGTTCACCTGCGAGGGCGGGCAGGTGCTGCCCGGCTTCACCCTGCGTTACGAGACCTACGGCCGGCTCAACGCCACGGGCGACAACGCCGTGCTCATCAGCCACGCGCTCAGCGGCGACCACCACTGCGCGGGCATCCACGCGCTCAGCGACCGCAAGCCCGGCTGGTGGAACAACCTCATCGGCCCGGGGAAGGCGGTGGACACGAACAAGTTTTTCGTCCTCTGCGCGAATGTCGTCGGCGGCTGCCAGGGCTCGACCGGTCCGACGTCCGTCAATCCGGCCACCGGCCGGCCCTACGGGGTGGCGTTTCCGGCCGTGACCATCACCGACATGGTGCGCACCCAGAAACGCTGGCTCGACGCGCTGGGCGTCAAAAAACTTTTTGCCGTGCTCGGCGGCTCGATGGGCGGGATGCAGGTGCTCCAGTGGGGCATCGAGTATCCGGGCTTTTGCGCCCGCCTGCTGCCGATGGCGACCACCGCCCGCGAAAGCGCGCAGGCCATCGCTTTCAACGAGGTCGGCCGCCAGGCGATCATGCAGGACCCCGGCTGGCTGCAGGGTGACTATCCCGCGGGCGGCGGTCCGCGCGTGGGCCTCGCGATCGCGCGCATGATGGCGCACATCACCTACCTCAGCGACGCCTCGATGGACCGAAAGTTCGGCCGCAAGACCATCCAGGCCCGGCCGGTGGCGGTCCCGCCGCCGGAGGTGGATTCGCAGGCGTCGATGTACGGCCTCCCGGAGGTCGTGCCGGCGGAGACGTTTGCCGCGCAGTTCGAGGTCGAGGGCTACCTGCGGCACCAGGGCCAGAGCTTCATCAACCGGTTCGACGCCAATTCCTACCTCTACATCACCCGGGCGATCGACCATTTCGACCTGGCCGCCACCTACGGCTCGCTGGAGCAGGCGTTCGCGCGCGTGGAGGCGGAGACGCTCGTACTGGGCTTCACCAGCGACTGGCTGTTCCGTCCCGAACAAAACCGTGCGATCACGCAGGCCCTGCTCCGCACCGGGAAGCGTGCCAGTTACGCCGAACTCGACACCGATCTTGGCCATGACTCGTTCCTGATCGAGTCACCGCAGCTCTACGATTTGGTGCGCGGCTTTCTGGACTGAATCAGGCGCCGAACTGTAGCCCAGGTCGCTGACCTGGGTTCCGCTTTTCTTCCAATGTAGGTGGGGTGCCCTCACCCCGCATATTTGGCACCGCGATGATCGTTCTCGTTCTCTTAATCGTTCTCGTTCTCCCGGATTCGTAATCCCCTGAATGCCTCAGCAGAGAGAACGAGTAAGAGAACGAGAACGAGAAAGAGGTTTCCGGAGGTTGTCACGGGCTAAGGGCCTCTCGTCCACACCGTCCACCCCCCGCAAACCGCTATTGCACCCGCTCGTCCCGGTACCCTAGGCTTGGAACCATCTTCACCCCATGAATCCCCACCGTCTTCTGCACCGCACGGTTACCGTGCTCGCCCTCCTCGCCGGCCTGAGCACCGCTGCGTTCGCCTCCAAGGACAAACCCCTCATCGGCCTCTCCCTCGACACACTCAAGGAGGAGCGCTGGCAGCAGGACCGGGACACGTTTGTCGCCGCCGCCCAGAAACTTGGCGCCACCGTCATCGTCCAGGCCGCCAACAGCGACGACACCCGCCAGGTCAGCGACGTCGAGTCGCTCATCAGCCGCGGGGTCGATGTGCTGGTGATCGTGCCCCACAACGGCGACGCCATGAATCGCGCGGTGAAGTCCGCCAACGAGGCCAAGATCCCCGTCATCGCCTACGACCGCCTCATCCTCAACGCCGACCTCACCTGCTACCTCACCTTTGACAACGTCAAGGTCGGCGAGGCCCAGGCCAGCTACGCCGTCGCCCACCTGCCCGCCGGCCGCAAGGCCCGCATCGTCCGCATCTACGGCGCCAAAACCGACCACAACGCCCTCATGTTCAAGCAGGGCCAGGACAACATTCTCCTCCCGCTCATCAAGGCTGGCAAGATCGAGGTCGTCCACGAGGACTGGGCCACCGACTGGAAGCCCGACGAGGCCAAGAAGATCATGGACGCCGCCATCGCCCGCGCCGGCACCAACATCGACGCGGTGGTCGTGTCCAACGACGGTACCGCCGGCGGCGCCATCCAGGCGCTGCTCGAGGAGCACCTCGACGGCAAGATCCTCGTGACCGGCCAGGATGCCGACCTCGCCGCCTGCCAGCGCATCCTGCGCGGCACCCAGGCCATGACCGTCTACAAGCCCCTCAAGAGCCTAGCCACCCTCGCGGCCGGTGTCGCCGTGGATGTCGCCCGGGGCAAGCCGCTCGCGCCCTCCGGCACGCTCGACAACGGTTTCAAGCAGGTCCCATCGATCTTCGAAAAGGTCATCGCCGTCGACAAGGACAACCTGATGGACACCGTCGTCAAAGACGGTTTCCACACCGCCTCCGAGCTCAAGTAGGGCCGGTCTCCGACCGGCCTGTTCCCTGCTGCCCCAATCGATTTTCCCCATGCAAATCCATCCGTTCGTCCGTTCCGCCGTCCTCCTCGCAGCGCTCGCTGCCCTCGGCTCGCCCGCCTTCGCCTCCAAGGAGAAGCCCGTCGTCGGCATCTCGCTCGACACGCTCAAGCAGGAGCGCTGGCAGCATGACCGCGACACCATCGAGGCCCGCGTCAAGGCTCTCGGCGGCACTGTCATCGCCACCTCCGCCAACGGCGACGACACCCGCCAGGTCAGCGACATCGACGCGCTCATTAGCAACCACGTCGATGTCATCATCGTCGTCCCCCACAACGGCGAGGCCCTGACCCGCGCCGTCGAGGCCGCCAAGGAGGCCGGCATCCCCATCATCGCCTACGACCGTCTCATCCTTAACTGCGACATCGACCTCTATGTCACCTTTGACAACGTAAAGATCGGCGCGCTGATGGCCCAGTATGTCGTGGACCGCGTGCCGAAGGACCATCCCGGCCGCATCGTCTGCGTCTATGGCGCCCAGACCGACAACAACGCCAAACTCCTCAAGCAGGGCCAGGACAGCGTGCTCTTGCCGCTGGTCAAGGCGGGCAAGATCAACATTGTCCACGCCGACTGGGCCGCCGACTGGAATTCCGAGAACGGCAAGAAGATCGTCAACGCCGCCATCGCCAAGTCGCCCCAGCCGATCGACGGCGTGGTGGCCTCGGCCGACAGCGTCGCCGGCGGCGTCTGCCAGGCGCTGCTCGAGGAGCATCTCGCGGGCAAGGTCATCGTGACCGGCCAGGATGCCGACCGCGCCGCGTGCCAGCGCGTCATGCGCGGTTCCCAGACGATGACCATCTACAAGCCGCTCAAGCAGCTCGCCGATTACGCCGCCCAGGCCGCCTTCGACCTTGCCCAGGGCAAGAAAATTTCGGCGCCCAACTCCATTGACAACGGCTTTAAGAAAGTTCCGGCCGTCTTCCAGGACGTCACGGTCGTCGACAAGGACAATATGTTCTCCACGGTCGTGAAGGACGGCTTCCAGAAGGCGGAGGACCTGAAGTAACGACTTTCCGGGGGTAGGGCGAGGCGTCCCTGCCGAGCCGCAGCCTACCCGGAGAGTTCACCCTACCAATCTCATCCATGCCCGACCCTTCCCCGTAGGGCCTGACCTTGCGTCAGGCCTTCCGGACAGGCCTCACGCGAGGTGAGGCCCTACGAAACCCGCCCGTTACCTCCCACCCATGCCCGACCCGATCCTTGAGGCCCGCGCCCTGACCAAGCGTTTCCCGGGCGTGGTCGCGCTCAAGGATGTCAATTTCGACCTGCTGCCGGGCGAGATCCATGCGCTCTGCGGCGAGAACGGCGCCGGCAAGTCCACCCTGATCAAGCTCCTCGGCGGCATCTATCCCTGCGGCTCCTACGAGGGCGAGCTGCGCGTGGATGAAAAGACGGCGGCGTTTTGCAGCATCCGCGACGCCGAGAGCGCCGGCATCGCTGTCATCACCCAGGAGTTCGCGTTGGTCGACGAGCTCAGCGTGGCGGAGAACATCTTTCTCGGCCGAGCCCCGCGCCGCGGTTTCCGCGTCGACTGGCTGACGATGCACCGCCGCGCCGCCGAGCTGCTCCGGGACTTCGGCCTCGACATTTCGCCGGAGGCTCCGATCCGCACGCTGGGCATCGGCCAGAAACAGCTGGTCGAGATCGTCCGGGCGATGGACAAGAAATCCCGGATCCTCGTGCTCGACGAGCCCACCGCCGCGCTCACCGAACAGGAGGTCGAGGTGCTGCTCACCCACCTGCGCCGCCTCCGCGCGCAGGGCACGACCTGCATCTACATCTCGCACAAGCTCGACGAGGTGTTCGCCATCGCCGACCGCATTACCGTGCTCCGCGACGGCGCCAGTGTCACCACCCTGGCGGTCAAGGACGCGACCATTCCGCTCGTCATCAAACACATGGTCGGCCGCGAAATCACCGACCTGTTTCCGCGCAAGTCAGTGGCTGCGAGTGTGAGTGAGCAGGCGGCCGAGCCCATACTGTCCGTCCGCAGTCTGAGCGTGGCGCCGGCCAAGGGCAAAGCGGCCTTTCTCAAGGACATCACCTTCGATCTCCGCGCGGGCGAGGTGCTCGGCTTCGGCGGCCTGATGGGCGCGGGCCGCACGGAGCTGCTCATGCACCTGTTCGGCGCCTGGGGTCACCGCCTCGGCGGCAAGGTCACGCTCCGGGGCCAGCCCTATGCCCGTCCCTGCCCTGGCGAATCCATCCGGCGCGGTCTGGTGCTCGCGAGCGAGGACCGCCGCCGCTACGGCCTGATCCTCGAGCAGGAGATCGGCTTCAACCTTTCGCTCTCGAGCCTGCGCGAATTCACCCGGCTCGGCGGCCGCATCGACGCCCCGGCCGAGCAGGTGCGCAACCAGCAGTTTTTCGAGTCCCTCCGCGTCAAGGCCCCGGGTCAGCACGTGCGCGCCGGCACCCTCTCCGGCGGCAACCAGCAGAAGGTCGTCCTCGGCAAGGCGCTGATGACCGGCCCGACCGTCGTCATGCTCGACGAGCCGACGCGCGGCATCGACGTCGGCGCCAAGCTCGAGGTCTATGAGCTGATCAACCGCCTCACCGCCGAGGGCAAGGCCGTCATCCTCGTGTCGAGCGAGCTGCCGGAGCTGATGGGCATGAGCGACCGCGTGCTGATGCTCCACGAGGGCGCGATTGGCGGCGAGTTCACCCGCGCCGAATTCACCCAGGAAAGGCTCCTCGCCGCCGCGATGGGCCACGCCTCCGCCGCCTGATCCCTTTGCCGATGAAACTGAAAGCCCTGCTCAAGACCTTTTCCATGCCGCTCGCGCTCGCGGGCATCTGGCTGTTCTTCATCTGGAAGCTCGACCACGACGCGATCTTCGGCGACGGCCAGGGCGGCTTCGGGCGCTTCGTGTTCCTCGGCCCGCGCAACCTCACCCACCTGATGGTGGAGTTTTCCATCATCGGCACGCTCGCGCTGGGCATGTTCATGATCCTGCTCACCGGCCAGATCGACCTCTCGGTCGGCAGCGGGGCGGGCCTGATCGGCGGCATCGCGGCCGTGCTTATCTTTGAGCACCAGTGGGGCGCGGCCCCGGCCCTGCTCACGGCCTTCGGCGTGGCGATGGTGCTCTGGACGCTCATGGGCACGCTGATCGTGACCCAGCGCATGCCGTCTTTTATCATTACGCTCGGCGGATTGCTGATCTTCAAGGGCCTGTTTTGGCGGGTGATCAACAACGCCACCGTGCCCGTCTCCCGGGGCGATGAGGAGAACCTCTACTCGCGGATCACCACCTACTACCTGCCGGCCAATGTCGGGCTGCTGCTCATCGGGGTGATCGTGCTGGTGAGCGGCATCCTGCTCTGGCGCACGCGCGCCGCCCGGGCGGCCAGCGGGCTGACCACCGGTTCCGTGGCCCGGCCGGTCGCCCAGTTCATCGGTATCGCTGGCGTGAGCTACGTGATTGTGAGCGTCTGCAATCATTTTCACGGCTTGCCCATTACGCTGCTCATCCTCTCCTGCACGGCGGTCACGGTTTATTTCCTCACCAAGCACACTCCCTTCGGCCGCTACCTCTACGCCATCGGCGGCAATGAGGAGGCGGCCGTGCTGTCCGGCATCTCCGTCAACCGCGTCCTCGTCGGCGCCTACGTGCTGATGGGCGCAGCCACCGCGCTGACCGGCTTCATGACCACGGCCTACCAGGGATCGTCGAGCACCACGGTCGGCGACCTGATGGAGCTCGACGCCATCGCCGCGTGTGTGATCGGCGGCACCGCGCTGAAGGGCGGCCGCGGCACCGTCTGGGGTGTCCTGTTCGGTACTCTGATCATGACCAGCCTGCTCAACGGCATGACGCTGATGGCGGTGGAGCCGCACAACAAGTTCATGGCCCGCGGCTTTGTCCTCGCGCTCGCCGTCTGGCTCGACATCCGCCTGAGCCGCCCCTGAGCGGGGATTGATTCGTGTAGCCCTGCGCGTGAGCGCAGGGAGGATTGGGCTTGGCTCGAACCCGTCCCGCCACTCACGCGGCGGGCTACTTGCGGGCTGCCCGGCGCTTGACGCCCCGCCCGTCGGGCGCGTTCACTCACTCCCGACCGCCATGACCAAGCCCGCCGTCAAGCGCACCGTTGACATGCAGATCATCGCCGACTGGGTCGAGCCGCATTCCCGCGTGCTCGATCTCGGCTGCGGGCGCGGGGTGCTGCTCGACTCGCTGGTGCAGTCCAAGGACATCTTTGGCGTCGGCGTGGATCTCGATTTCGACAAAATCTCCGCCTGTGTGAAGCGGGGCGTCACCGCTTACCAGGGCGACATGATGGCGTTCATGGGTGCGTTTCCCGACGGGCATTTTGACCGGGTCATCTGTTCGCGCACGCTGGAGGAGGTCGGCCATCCCGGGGCGATCATCGCCGAGGCGCTGCGGGTCGGCCGGGCCGTGACCGTGGGTTTTGTGAACCACGCCTTTTGGAAAAACCGCCTCGACGCCTTCCTGCACGGCCGCAAGCCGCGCAACGACGTCTACACGACCGGCTGGTCCGAGAGCCGCCCGGCCAATCCGGTGACGGTCGCCGATTTTGAGGATTTCTGTTCGGCCAAGGGCTACCGCATTGTCCGCCGCGCGCTCCTCGGCGGCGACTGGAAACAGCCCTGCCGCGTCGCCCCCAACCTCCTCGCCGGCTACGCCCTCTACGACCTGGCGAAGTGAGGGGTTGGCACAGATTCCACTTCCCGGTCGGGCCTCGCCTTGCGTGCGACCTTGCGGGCAGTCACTTGGAACCAAGGCTCGACACAAGGTCGAGCCCTACGCTGGGCTTGGTCTCCGGCGGCGCTAAACTGCCCCGGTCGTTTAAAAAGAAAAGCGGCGGCCGTTTCGGGCCGCCGCAGAGGGGCGAGGGAAAGCGGCGTGGGGGCACCCCGCCTACATTTTCGAGCCGTGGGCCGGTTCAGGCTTTCGGCAGGAGGTCGGCCACGAGGGTCTTCTCCTCCTTCAGCTCGTTCTCGGTCGCGGTGATCTTGCCGCGGCTGAAGTCGCTGATCGCAACGCCGGGGACGATGCTCCACTTCTTGCCGTCACTGCGGATCGGATACGAAAAGAGCAGGCCCTTTTCGATGCCGTAGCTGCCGTCGGAGCAGACCGCGACGGAGAACCAGTCCCCGGGGGCGGTCGGCGTGGTGAGGGCGCGCACGGTGTCCACGACGGCGTTGGCGGCCGAGGCGGCCGAGCTCAGGCCGCGGGCCTCGATGATGGCGGCGCCGCGCTTCTGCACGGTGGTGAGGAAATCCTTCTGGAGCCATTCCTGGTGGCCGATGACGTCGGTCACCGGGCGGCCGTGGATCTTGGCGTTGGCGAAGTCGGGATACATCGTGGAGCTGTGGTTGCCCCAGATGGCGAGGTTGGTGACGGCGGTGACGTCCACTGCGGCCTTCTTGGCGAGCTGGGTCTTGGCGCGGTTCTCGTCGAGCTTGGTCATGGCGAACCAGCGGTCGGCGGGGACGCTCTTGGCGCTGTTCATCGCGATGAGGCAGTTCGTGTTGCAGGGGTTGCCCACGACGAGGATGCGGACGTCGGCCGCGGCGTTGCGCGCGATGGCCTGGCCCTGGCCGGTGAAGATCTTGCCGTTGATGCCGAGGAGGTCCTTGCGCTCCATGCCGGCCTTGCGGGGCACCGAGCCGACGAGCAGGGCCCAGTTGACGCCCTTGAAGCCCTCGTCGAGCGAGGCGGTGGCGACGACGCCCTTCAGCAGCGGGAAGGCGCAGTCGTCGAGTTCCATGACGACCCCGTTCAGGGCCTTGAGGGCGGGCTCGATCTCAATGAGATGGAGAATGACGGGCTGGTCGGCACCGAACATCGCCCCGGAGGCGATGCGGAAGAGCAGCGAGTAGCCAATTTGACCGGCGGCACCGGTGATTGCGACACGGATGGGAGTTTTCATGGGGGAACTGGTAGGTTGAATCACAGAGGCACTGAGAGCACGAAGATTTTTTCCCAAAGAAGAAAGATTTTAGTTCGGCCGGGGAGCAGGTTTTCCGGTGGTTACGCTCTGTGTTCTCCGGGTCTCCATGGTTAAAAAATCAGGCGAGGCGCGGGGCGAGGCCGGCGTGGATCTCGCGGACGAGCGCCTCGGTGGTGGGCCAGTCGATGCAGCCGTCGGTGATGGACACGCCGTAGCGGAGCTTCTCGATGGGTTGGGGGAAGGGCTGGCTGCCCGCGCCGAGGTTGCTCTCGATCATCGCGCCCATGATGGACGTGTTGCCGGCGGCGATCTGCGCAAGGAGCGCGCGCATCACCTCGGGCTGGCGCTCGGGCTGCTTGGCGGAGTTGTCGTGCGAGCAGTCCACCAGCACGGCCTTGGGCAGGCCGGCCTTGGCCAGCAGCGCCTCGGTCTGCGCGATCTGCGCGGGCGAGTAGTTCGGTCCCGTCGCGCCGCCGCGGAGGACGATATGACAGTCGGGGTTGCCGCGGGTGACGATGACCGAGGCGGCGCCGTCGAGATTGATGCCGAGAAACGTCTGCGGGTGGGCGGCGGCCCGGATGGCGTTGATCGCGGTCGTGATCGAGCCGTCGGTGCCGTTCTTGAACCCGAGCGGCATGGACAGACCCGAGGCCATCTGCCGGTGGGTCTGCGACTCCGCGGTCCGCGCGCCGATGGCCGACCAGCAGATGAGGTCGGCGATGTATTGTGGCGTGAGAGGATCGAGGAACTCGGTCGCGGTCGGCAGGCCGAGGTCGAGCACGTCGCGCAGAAAGTCGCGGGCGAGCCGCAGGCCGGCGGCAATGTCGTTCGAGCCGTCGAGATGCGGATCCATGATGAGACCCTTCCAGCCGACGGTGGTGCGGGGCTTCTCAAAATACACGCGCATCACAATGAGCACCCGGTCGCCGACTTCGCGGGCGAGGGCGGCGAGGCGGCGGGCGTAGTCGCGGCCGGCGGCGACGTCATGGATGGAACAGGGCCCGAGGATGAGGAGCAGTCGCCGGTCGTCGGTGAAGACGAGCCGGTGGATTTCCCCGCGGGCGCGGGCAATGAAATCCGCCTGCGCCTCGGTCTTGGGCGCGGCGGCGAGCAGCTGCGCGGGTGACGGCAGGATGCGCGTTTCAACGACGTGAAGGTCGGAAGTCTTCTGCATGAACCGGCTAGCTTGGTGGCATCCGAGCCGGTTCCGCAAGCCTTGGCCGCTGGGGGGGGCGCGGTTGGAAGTAGGGCCGGTCTCTGACCGGCCTCCAGTGGCCAGTCACAGACTGGCCCTGCATCAGAACTGCTTAGCGAAAGACAGCCATGGTCTAGATCATTTACCCAGTTAGGCTTGCCTCGGCGATCGCCGGATCCGGAAAAGAAGTTGCCCGGTCGCCTACCCCTAAGCGACCGGGCATTTGCTTTCTTAGTTACCCCAAAACTCCCGCTAGGCGGGAGAAGTGAGAAAGTTGTTGGTGTAAGAGATAGACCTAGTGTAGCGTGGGTCAACTAAAAGTCTGCCATCATTACGTAACTAATTTAAGTGCATACTGATCCAATTGCAAAAAATCTGCCGGAAAATGGGCTCTGGCACCGGCTCCAGGCTCCGGCGGCCTGGCTCAGGGTGCAGGGCGAGGATGCCTTCGATTTTCTCCAGGGACAGTTCACCCAGGATCTGCGGTCGGAGGAGCCCAACCAACTGCGTTATGGCTTGTGGTTAAATGAGAAAGGTCGGGTACAGGCGGACAGCTTTGCCTTGGTCGTCGGACGGCGGGATATCTGGCTTTGCAGTTACTTTGCGCCTGCCGCGGCTCTGCGCGAGCGCCTCGAGCGATTTATCGTGGCGGATGACGTGGTGATTGAAGACCACACCGCGGATGCCCTGATGCTGACGCTGGGCGGGGAAGGGGCGGCAGAATGGTTGCAGGCTCAGATTGGCGAACTGCCCGTGCCGGGGAAATTCGCTGCGAGCGGGACCGGCTTTCTTTTTCGCGGTCGGCGTGACACGGCGGAAACGTGGGAATGGATCGGCCCCGCCCTCCCGCCACCGACCGGCAGCCGGGAGGTATCGTCCGGGTGGCTGGAGCAGCGACGCATCCTGGCCGGAATTTCCGCCGTGCCGCAGGACATCGGACCGGCCGACCTGCCCAACGAGGGTGGCTTGGAGGCCGCCGCCCTCTCCTACACCAAGGGCTGCTACCTCGGACAGGAAGTGATGGCGCGGCTGCGCACCGGCCGCGTCCGGCGCCGGCTCGCGCGCGTGAGCGGCCCGGGCGAACCGCCGGCCGACCGGCCCGCCCCGCTGTTTCAGGGCGGCAAACGGGTCGGCGAACTCCGCTCCGCGTCTGCCGAAGCGACCGGCGGTTGGCGGGGCCTCGCGCTGCTGACGCTGCTGGGCCTCGAGCCGGGGCAGCCGCTGGCCTTCGCGGCGTCGGCGGCGTCGGACATTCGTTTGCTTGACGCGCCCTGAACGGATGACCGGATTAAACCTTCCCATGCGGCAAAAACTTCTCGCCCTGTTTCAACAGACCTATGGTTGCGCCCCCGACACCCTGGCCCGGGCTCCAGGCCGGATCGAATTCATCGGCAACCACACCGATTACAACGGTGGCACCGTGATGGGAGCGTCCATCGACCGCGGGGTCTGGGTGGCGCTCGCGTTGCGCACCGACGGGCAGCGGCGGTTCTTCAGCGACTTCACCTCCGCGCTTGTCACCCTGCCGGCCGGCGCTCCTATGAAGCAGAGCGGTGCGGCCAGCTGGGTGAACTATCCGCTGGGCGTGCTGGCGGCGCTGCCGGCCTTCGGACTGCGCGCACCGGAGGGATTCGATTACCTCGCGATTTCCGACCTGCCGGTCGGGGCCGGCCTGAGCAGCAGTGCGGCCATCGAGCTGGCGTCGGCCCTGGCCTTCCTCGCGGCCACGGGCCAGACGGTGGAGCGCCGGACGCTCGTACAGGTGGGAAAGCATGCGGAAAACAATTTTGTCGGCGTGCCCTGCGGCATCCTCGACCAGGGCGTGTCGGGCTTCGGCGAGCGCGACCATGTGGTGTTCATCGACTGCCGCGGACCGCGCTTCGAGACCGTGCCGCTGCCGGCCGACGCACATTTCTGGATCTTCAACACCCACACGAAGCATGCGCTGGTCGACGGGCTGTTTGCCGCGCGCCACCGTGCGTGCATGGAGGCGGCCAAGGCGCTGGGCGTGCCGCTGCTGGCCGATGTCGGGCCGGCGCAGGTCGAGGCGGCGCGGGACCGACTGCCGCGCGAAACCTACCTGCGCGCCAAGCACGTGGTCGAGGAAATCGTCCGGGTGGACCGGACAGTGCTCGCCCTCCGGCGCGGCGATCTGGCGGAAGTCGGCCGCCTGCTGACAGCTTCACACCGCAGCTCGCAGCACATCCTGGAGAACAGCACCCCCGAGCTCGACTTCCTCGTGGACCGACTGGAAGCGACGCCCGGCGTCTATGGGGCGCGGCTCACGGGTGGCGGGTTTGGTGGAGCGGTCATGGCGCTGACCAATTCACAGTTTGGCTCCGCCACCGCCCAGACCGTGGCAGCGGCCTACGCGCAGCAGTTCGGCTCGGCCCCCGACGTGCTGCACATGCAGACCGGCCCCGGCGCGGAGCTGCTCTGACCATAAAGCCGCAGCAGGATGACACGGAGTTCACGAAGAGCGGACACAGAGTTCACGGAGCAAACCACTGAAGCAATCCCGAGTGGCTGCAATCATCACGCCCGGCGGGTGACAGTAAGGCCTTCGCTCAGTTCGATGTATTTCTCTGTGACCAAATGCTGAATTTAGGCTGACGGGCGGTTAGCGCAGCGGCACAAAATTATGGGTGAAATAGTCGGCCATCCAGGTATGGAACCACAGAAAGTGGGCCAGACCCGCGACGGCGAGCATCGGGCCGAAGGGCACATGGACGCCAAACCCGAGGTCGACCGGCTCGCCCTCGGCGGTTTCGGACCGCGGGGCGACGGACACCTTTTTTCCCGACAGCTTCTGGACCGCCATGGCCAGGCTGATCCAGACCAGGCCGACGATGGCACCGCCAAAGACGGCAAAGACCGCACCCTGCCAGCCGGTGAAGGCGCCGATGGCGCCGACAAACTTCACGTCGCCGAATCCCATGGCCTCCTTCTTCAGCAGGGCCTCGGCGATCAGCGCGATCCAGAGCACAAAGCCCGAGCCGATCAACAACCCCTTCAGCGCATCGAGAGCCGAACGCATATTGGCGATGAAAGGCAGCTCGCCTGCGTGTCCATGCAACGCCGGCACCGCGGTGGCGAGCATCACGCCGGCCACGCCCAGCCCGACGGTGAAGGTGTCCGGGATGATGAAATGGTCGAGGTCGATGAAGGTGGCCGCGATCAGCGCGCTAACGAGCACCCACCCGCAGGCCGCCTTGGGGGGTGGGAACAGCAGCCAGCAGGCGAGGAAGAGCGCGGCCGTCAGCAGCTCGACGAACGCGTAGCGGACGGAATAGGGCCGGCCGCAGCAGCGCGCCTTGCCGCGCAGGATGAGCCAGCTGAGGACCGGGAGGTTGTCATGCCAAGCGATGGGTTTGCCGCAGGCGCAGTGGGAGCCGGGCGTGACGATGGATTGGTTGGCCGGCATCCGGTAGATGCAGACGTTGAGAAAACTGCCGACGATTGCCCCGAGCAGGAAGGCCAGTGCGGAGAAGAACCACGGGTGGTCCAGGTTGACTTGGGCAAGGGAAGAAAGCATGGCGCTATGCGGATTCCGCCGGGGCGTCCCGGAAAGTCAAACGTACGGATACGGCGGGTGGACTCATACGCTCGCGGTTTAGCCTGAAGTGGTTGGTGCCTCAAGTCCCGCCGCTCACGCGGCGGACTACCTCGGAAATGTAGCCCTGTGCGTGAGCGCAGGGAATTTGGACTTTCGTCAGGTTATCATGCTGGCCCCAATCGGTCAGGCGGGCGGCGGCGGCAAGGTCGGGGGCGGTTCATGGTTGCGTGGGTTCAACCTGAGAGACGCCGCAAGTGTGAAGGCGGGGTGAGCGCAGGACCGAGAATCGTTAAGCGGAGGTAAAGACGGGGCCGGGCTCCCGGGTCACTTCGCCAGGCCGGCCTCCGCGGCGGCGCGCATGGTGCCGGCGGGGACGCCGGTGCCGCCCCAGATTTCGAGGGCGCGCACGCCTTGGTGGACGAGCATCGAGAGGCCGCTGGTGTGCGGCACGCCGAGCCGGCCGGCCGCGCGCAGCAGCGGCGTGACGGGCGGGTTGTAGATCATGTCGAGCACGGCCGCCGGGCGTGGGAGCCGGGCGAGATCCACCGGCGGCGCGTCGCCGTCGTGCAGGCCGGCGCTGGTGGCGTTGATGACGATCGCGCCGGCGGGCAGGATGGCGGGCGGATGCGCGGGGTCAAAACTGTCGAGGGAGATCCGGGCGGCGGCGGCGAGCGGGGTGAGCTGGGCGAGCAGGGTCTTGAGGTGGGCCGGCGTGCGATTGGCGATCCAGAGCGACGCGCAGTTGCGCTGGAGGCACTCGACCGCGGCCCCGCGCGCGGCTCCGCCGGCGCCGAGGAGAATGACGTGGGTGCCGGCCAGATCGCGGCGCAGTTCCTCGCGGATGGCGGCCGCGAGCCCGTGACCGTCGGTGTTGAAGCCATGCCAGCCAGCGTCGGTGCGCAGGAGCGTGTTGACCGCGCCGACGGGCCGGGCGGCGGGGTCGATGGCGGCCACGCGGTCGAACGCGAGCACCTTGTGGGGCACGGTGAGGTTGAGGCCGTGAAATTTTTTCGCGTGCAGGAGCTTGAGCGCGCGCGGCAGGTCGTCGGGGGGCACGTCGAAGCGGAAGTAGCGCCAGTGCGCGAACTGCGGGTCGCGGGCGGCCATCCGCGCGAGGGCGGCGTTGTGCATCAGCGGGCTGAGCGAATGCGCGATGGGGTGGCCGAGCACGGCGAGGGCGGTGCCGGCATAGGACCACGACTCCAGTTCGGCGAGGGTGTGGGTGCGGTCCATCTGGAGGGATTGCGGCGGCGAATGCGGAATGTCAACGGGCGGTCCCGCGCGGTTCGGGTGCGTCGGCTAGACGGGGCGGGCCGCGACGGCCTCGAATTCCCCGACGAAGCTGCCGAAGAGCCGGGCGTGGGGGGCGTCGCCGGCGGCGGTGTAGTGCTGCACAAGGTTCCGGCAGCACCGGCAGAGCACCTCGCGCACGGGGGTGGGTGCGAGATCGCTCACCTTCGGGGTGAACTGGTCCGCCTGCAGCCGGGCGAAAACCTCCTCGGGCGAGCGGAAGAGCCCCTGCTCGAATGGATCGATGAAGAACGGACTGTCGTCGGCGTAGCAGCCGACCATGAAGTGGCCCGGCAGTCCGACGGGCTCGAGCTCGAGGCCGATGCGGCGGGCGATGGAGAGGTAGAGCAGGCTGAGCGAAAGCGGGATGCCCTTGCGCCGCGCCAGCACCTGCGGCAGGAAGCTGTTGAGCGGATCGGTGTAGTGCTCGACGTTGCCGCGGAAGCCGCAGTCGTGGAACAGCACCCGGTTGAGCACGCGGCATTTTTCCCGCGGGGTGGAGGGTTCGAGGAGCAGTTCTCGCACGCGGGCCGCGATGCCGTCGAGCTGGCCGAGGCAGGCGGCGACATCAAGATTTGGATACACCGTGCGGCTGAGCAACAGCGCGCCCGTCTCCAATTCGTAGTTGAGCGAGCGGATGAAGGTGCGGAACTCCGCCACCGGATCGGAGAACCGCAGCTCGTCGAGATACTGGCGGGCGTGGCCGGCGAGCACGCGGTTGGGGCCGGCGGCCAGCCCCTGCAGCAGGCGGCGGGCGGCGTCGTGCTCGGCGGCAAAGTGCGCCAGGAGGGCCTTGCGCACCGCGGGACTCGGGTCGTCGAGCAGTCCCGTCAGGGCGGCGTCTCGGCCAGGGCTGGGGAGTTGGTCGTCCACGGCCTCAGGCAAGCTGATTCTGGCTCCCGGGCAATCAGGAAAGTGCGGCCGGCTTGCAGCCATACCTTTGTTTTGGGCCATGTCGGAAGAGGGATTTGCCGCGGAGAAGGCGAGATCATCTTCCAACATATTCCGGGGTCGGATGTGGGCGGGGTGCCCTCACCCCGCTGGGACGGACGCCGGGTGCAGGCGCTCCGCCCGCATGGCCAACCGCCCAACCCGGCAAAAAGCTGAGCTGTGCCCCGCTTTACCCGGCTGGGGCCACCGGCGCGGTGCGTTCGCCGAAGAGCGCCGTCCCGATGCGCACCAGCGTGCTGCCGGCGGCGATCGCCGCCTCGAGGTCGCCGCTCATGCCCATTGACAGTACGGCCAGCGGCCGGCCCGACGCCGCCGTGAGCCGGTCGCGCAGCTCCCGCAGGTTCGCAAAGGTGCGGGTCGCCACCGCGGGATCGTCGGAGAGCGGCGCGATTACCATCAGGCCGTCCACCTGCAGGCCCGGTTGCGCGAGCGCGGCGTCCAGGAGGCCGGCCGCCGCGTCGGGCTCGGCGCCGAATTTGGCGGGGTCGGTGCCGGCGTTGATCTGGAGGAGCACGGGCAGCGTCCGGCCCTGCGCGGTGGCGGCGCGGCCGAGGAGCCCGGCCAGCTTGGCGCTGTCCACGCTTTGGATGCGGTCGAAATGCGCCGCGGCGAGCGCGGCCTTGTTCGACTGCAGGTGCCCGATCAGCTCCCAGGCGATGCGGGCCGTGGTCTGGGCGCGCTTGGCCACGCCCTCCTGAACGCGGTTTTCCCCGACGGCGCGCAGGCCGAAGCGGGCGGCGAACTCCGCCGCCGCCGCCGGGTGGTTCTTCGTCACGGCCAGTAGCTCGACCGTCGCCGGATCGCGCTGCGCCTGCCGGCAGGCGGCGTCCATCCGGGCGCGCACCGCCGTGGCGCGGGCCTTGAATTCGTCGTAGGAAATTTGCATGGTGGGACCGGTTAGGGTTTGCGCAGGGATTAGAAGGGATAATAGTCGGCGCCGCAATCATAACGCCAGCCCATGCAAATCGAGAATCTCAGGGTGTTCGCCGACCTCGTGGAAACGAGGAATTTTTCCAAAGCCGGCCGCTTGAACGGCATCACCCAGTCGGCGGTGAGCCAGCAGACCCGCACGTTGGAGCGCCACTACAAGGCGCTGCTGGTGGACCGGAGCCAGAAGCAGTTCCAGCTGACGCGCGAGGGGCTGCGGGTCTACGACACCTTCAAGGAGATCCTCAACGCCTACGACAAGCTCGAGGGCGAGCTATCGGAGATGAAAAAGGTCATCAGCGGCAACATCCGCATCTCCACGATCTATTCCATCGGCCTCCACGAGCTGGCTCCCTACATCAAGCGTTTCCTGCACGAGTTCCCCGCGGTCAACGTCCGGGTGGAATACCGGCGCTCCAACCTCGTTTACGAGGACGTGCTCCACAACTCGGTCGACTTCGGTCTCGTGGCCTTTCCCGTCAAGACCCGGCAGATTGAGATCATCCCTTTCCGCAACGACCGGCTCGTCCTCATCTGCCACCCGGAGCATCCGCTGGCCGCGCGCACCGAGCTGGACCTCCGGGATCTGGCGGGGCACCGGTTCATCAGCTTCGAGCCCGACATCCCGACGCGCAAGGCGGTGGACCAGCTCTGCCGCGACGCCAAGTTCGAGATCGATCCGGTCATGGAGTTTGACAACATCGAGACGGTGAAGCGCGCGGTCGAGATCGACCACGGCATCGCCATCGTGCCCCAGGCCACCGTCCTCCAGGAGGCCGTCCACGGCACGCTCGCGGTGCGCCTGTTCCGCGGCGCCGGTTTCACCCGGCCGCTCGGCATCCTGCACCGCAAGGGCCGCGTCCTCACCCCCGCGATGAAGAAGTTCATCGAAAATCTCCGGACCGAGCTGCCCGGTCTGCCCACCGCCTGAGGCCCGGTCCGGAGCTTGGTCGCGGAGTGCGCCCGTCGGCGGGTGGAAAAAAGAAGGGCCCGCCGATTACCCCTAAACGGCGGGCCCGTATTTTCTTGGTCCGTCTGTTATGACCGGACCCCATGTTACCCCAAAGCCCTGCGCGAAACGCAGGGAAAGAACTACCGGACATTTTAGCATCACCCATGCCAACCACGGTCCGGGATTGGATGACTTTCTTTCATCGCCCACGCCTGGATTTCCCGCCGGCTCGCGACGGCGAGGGACGGAACCCCCGTCCGGCACGGTCCAATTACGCGGTTGGCGCGGTGGGGGCGGGCCCCACACTGTCCCCATGACTCTCCCGCCCATCCTGCACGAGGACGACACGCTCATCGCCTTCGACAAACCTTCCGGCCTCCCCGTGGTGCCGGACCGGGCGGAGAAGGCGCCGGACAACCTCATGCGGCTGGTCCGCGCCCGGTTCGGCCCGGCGGTCGCCAATGTCCACCGGCTCGACCTCGCCACCAGCGGGGTTCTGCTCTGCGCGAAAACCAAGCCCGCCCTCGATTTCCTGAGCGGACAGTTCCAGGGCCGCACCGCCCTGAAGAAATTCTTTGCCCTCGCCGTCGTGCTGCTGCCGGAGCAGGCGGAGCAGGCCCTTGCGCCGGTCCGCACGCCCGGCGGGATCCTGCCGGAGACCTTCACCGTCGAATTGGCGCTGGTCGAGGACCTGCGGAACCCCGGACAGATGCGCGTCTGCCAGGCGCGCAGCGGCAAGCCCGGCGTGACCGAGTTCACCCTGCTCGAAAATTTCGGCCGCTTCGCCTGGCTGGAATGCCGGCCGCTCACCGGCCGCACCCACCAGGTCCGCGTCCACCTCGCCGCCTCCGGCGTGCCCGTGCTCAACGACCCGCTTTACGGCACGAAGGGAATCGAGCTCCGGCTCTCGGACTTGAAACGCAATTACAAAGGCCGCGACGACGAGCAGCCGCTCATCCGCCGGCTCGCGCTGCATGCCGGCGAGCTCACCGTCCGGCATCCGGCGACAGGGGAGCCGCTCACCATTACCGCCCCCCTGCCGCACGAGTTTGAAGTGGCCCTGAAGTATCTGCGAAAATTCGCTGCGAAGTAGCGTGATCCTCTCCCGGCTCGCCCAAGCCGACTACACGGCTTTGTCGCCCGCTTCGGCAGAAGCGGGATGTTTGTCCCGGCAATATCGTCCCGCCGCGTTCACGGCGGACTACGCGGAAGCGGGAGCTGCAAACGCCAGCACGTGCTCGTCCGCATTGCGCTCCCAATCGAGTTCCGGCCAACCGCGCCGTGGAGCGCGCCGGCCGAGCACGATCTTTCGCCGCGGGTACTTCAGGCGGCGGCTGGTCACGCCGTCCGTCAGCACGATATTGCCAATCGCCACCTGGCCCAATCCCCGCACCGCGATCCGCAACGGAGCGTCCGGATCATCGATCGGGGTGGAGAAAGGCTGCTGGAGCCGCGCGTGCGGCCGCGCGGCGGCGGCGCGGAACTCAATGGTGAAACGGCCGTGCCGCATGCGCCAGCTGCCGTCGGGCTGCTGCTGTTCCACCACAACTTTCTGGAGCGCCGGGGCGAAGTTGTGCACGGCGAAGCTGAGCTGCCAGCGGCCGGTGACCGGCGAGCTTTCCCACGCGTGCGACGGCTGGCGGCGGCAGCGGGCGAGCCAGGCGCGCCAGGCGCGGAGGCGTTGCGCGTCGGCCGCGAGCATCAGCTCGTTGGGTCCGCGGACTTTCGGATCACGGGTGCCGTGCCACATCGCGCGGGCCGCCGCCCGCGCGCCCGGGAGCCCGACGGCAAACTCCGCCGCATCATCCTGCAGCGAGTCCAGGCCGGTCGTGACACGGGGCGGGGCGGCCCCGGCGGCGAGCAGCCGGCGGAGTTTGCCCACTCCCTGCGCCGCCGAGCGCACGAACGCATCGCGCGTCGCGAGGTAACGCAGCCACGCCACGCTGGCTGCGAACGCCAGCGGGAGCGGCGAACCGGCCAGCCGACCGAAGAACTGCGTGCTCCGGACAAATCGGGCCGCGCCGCCATCGGGCGTGGCGCAGGCATCCCAGCGGTCGTTGATCTCCCAGCGGGCATAACCGGCGAAGGCGTGCTCGTCGCATTGGAGTGCGGCACGCGCGGCGGACCGCGCGCTGGCGGCCCCGAGGCCGGCTGCCCGGGCGAACCCGTGGGCGAGCAGGGTGGTGGCATCATCCGCCTCCGGGTTGAGCCAGAGACTGGCGGCTGCGGCATCGATCACGGTGGTCATTTCGGCCGCGAGGCGGGACGGTTCCCAGGACGTCATCAGGAAACCGGCTGCTCCCGTGCGCTGGCCGCGCTGCCACCAGGAGCGGGCGTTGCCCAGGCGCTCGCCGAAGACCGGCAGCGGCTCGTGGCGGAAGGCGCCGTTCATCGGACAGCCCCAGTATTCGATGCCCCGGGCGCGCAGTGCGGGGGCGAGGTCGCACTCGGCGAAGTTGAACAGCTCGACGCGCGGGTGCCGGGCAAACGGATAATAATACCAGTCGTAGGCGATGAGATCACGCGGCAGCAGCGGGATGGCCTCCGGGATGAACGCCAGCATGTCGGCCCAGATCCCCGTTCGCAGGCCGAGCCCCGCCGCGAGCGCATGCATCCGGCCGACGTGGCCGGCAAAATGCGCGGCCAGCCCGATCTGCGCGACTTCGGCGCGACAGCGTGGGCACCGGGCGAGGTGAAAGGATTCGTCGAGGCCGACGTGCACCTTGCCCGCGGTGCAGAACGGGGCCAGGTCATGCAGCAGTTTGGCCGCGACTTCCGGGGTGTGCGGGTGCAGTGGGCAGATCTGGCCGCGCGCGAGCGGCGAGCCGTCGGCCGCGCGCAGCTCGTTGAGGTCGCGCCACACCGGGGTCTTGATCAGGTACTGGGTGTGCCCGAGGAGATTGGCGATGGGCACGACGCGGATGCCTGCCCGCGTGGCGGCGGCGGTCAGTTTTTCGAGAAAGCTGTACGGATACGCGTCGGCCCGGGCAACGCCGGGCAGGCTGGGATATTCGACCGCGTCCTCGAGGTGGAGGTACAGCTCATCGTAGCCCCAAGCGGCGTAACGCGGGAGCTGGGCGAGCAGCCAGGCGGGACGTTCGACCTGCCGGGCGAGGTCCCATTGGAAGGCACGGAGCATCCGCCGAAGGTGGGCGCCCACCGCCCCGCGCTCAATCCTCTTCCGGCTGGCACGCAGTGGACAGGCAAGACCGCCTCCGATCCTAGCCAACCGACCCCACGAACATGTCAATTAATAGCTGACATGTTCGTGGGGACACGTCGGTTTAATCTGGCCTGCCATCATTGCCATTGTGGCCGCGGTCCGATTGGCCGAATTGGCCGGCAACAGGAAATCAGGACCGGTTCGCCGGCGTGGTCGGAGCGGCGGAAGTTGGGGCACTGGCCGGAGCCGGTGTGTCCTTAGCGATGGGGTAGCCCTGCCAGAGCCATTCCAGCGACTGCGGCAGCGTCTGGTCCCGGACGGTGCGATCCGTGTGGCCCGCGTGGAGGGCGAAGACGAGTTGGTAATGGTAACCCTTCGCCCGCAGCACGACGGCCATGTGCTGGTTGGCCACCACCCAGTCGTGCAGGTCATCGCGCAGCGCGTTCCGGTTGTAGTTGTCCGTGTCGCCGACCTCCATCCAGATGCGCAGGGGTTGGGCGGGGCTTTCCGGAATGAGTTTTTCGTGCAGGCCCCACGCGCCGTGCGGCGTCTCGGGGTTGAACGGCCACTGCTGGTTCACATAAGTGCCCGAGTAGGTGAGCACCCGGTGATAGAGCTCGGGGTGATACCAAGCCATGATCATCGCGGCTGAGCCGCCGGAGCTGCTGCCATAGGTGGCGCGTCCTTCGGGATCCTTCGTGAGCTTCACTCCGGCGGTTTTCTCCGCGACGGGCAGCACCTCGGCCTCGACGAATTCGGCGTATTTGCCCGACATCGTATCGTATTCAAGGCCGCGCTCGCTGCCCTGGGCGTCGTTGTGGAGGGCGGCGGGAAAACTGCCCGGCGAAATGCCCACCACGACCAGCGGCGGCAGGCGGTGCGCGGCGATCATGTTGTCGAGGATCGTCGAGAGGCTACCGTCGTAGCCGTCGGCCGTCACCATGAAGGGCGCGGCGGTGCCGGGCACATACTGGGCGGGCACGTAGACCGTCACCTGGCGGCTGAACGCCATCGGATGGGAAGCCGGGACCAGCAGCGTGAAGCGGTTGTTCGGATCCGGGGTGCCGAGCGTGTCGGGATCGCGGGCGATGCCGGGATAGAATTTGCTGTCGGCCGATTTCAGGGTGAACCGGAAGGTCCGGCCCTTCGGCACCGCCGGATTGGCCGTTCGCTCAGGCGCGGTCACATAGGTCGGGCCGATGATGAAGTCGCCGTCCACGTTGACGGGCGGGCTCGCGCCGGGCGCACCGTGGACCGTTTGGTCGGCGGTGGCGTCGGCGAGATGGGACCGCAGCTTCTCCACCGCCCGGGCCTGCGCTTCGGCGTCGGGACCCGCCGGGATGAGCAGCGGTGTGCCGGGCTGGTTGGGCAAGCGGACAGGGTTGGGGGCCGCGGCGGTCGCGATTGAAACGGGCAGGGCGGAGAAGGTTGCGACCAGCAGTACGATCAGCCGAAGCGGGGAGGGTGACGTTTTCATGGGACAGATTATTGGGGCGCGGTTGAAAAAGCAGGAAGGAGCCATCGCCGGCAGGCAGCGGAGGGCGGGGTGGGGTGGCGGGAAGTTAGCCCGGAGCGTGCACCGGACAAGGCGAATTTGAAACGTCGTCCGCACTTAAGCATCTCGGCTTTTTGCCAGGGTGGGGCGGTTGGAAATATAGGCGGGGTGCCCTCACCCCGCGGGGACGGACGTCCCTTCCAGCTGCCGGCCGGATTCCCCGCGCGCGCGTCGACGAGTCAGCATCCCGCGGGATGTATTTTGGTTTCTCCGCTCCCACGAATACGTCAACCAATAGTTGACATGTTCGTGGGGGCGGCCGGGGCTATATCCGCGGAGAATTTTCGGTCCGGCGGAACGCGTGCCACCGCCTACGAAGAATTTCGTTGACGACTACGACAAGCTTCGTATGAAGGGGGCATGGCGTCCAAGAAAGTCCGTCCCATCCCCCGGGCGACCGCGGCGGAGCACAGAATTTTGCAGGCGCTCTGGCGGCGCGGGCCCTCGACCGTCCGCGAGGTCTGGGAACAGCTCGGCAGCGATGTCGGCTACACCACCGTGCTCAAGCTCCTCCAGATCATGCGGGAGAAGAAGCTGGTGACGCGCGACGAGACCCGCACGTCCCACATCTACCGCGCCGCGATGACCGAGACTGAGATGCAGGCGGAGGTGGTCGACGGCCTGATTGACCGGGTCTTCGGCGGCTCGGCTAGCGAGCTGGTCCTGCGCGCGCTCGCGGCCAAGCCGGTGTCGCCGGCTGAACTGCAGGCCATCCGTCTTCTGATCGACCAAGCCGACCAACGCCCCCCCCCGCCATGAATCTCCTCATCGAACACCTCGGCTGGACTCTGCTGCATTCGCTCTGGCAAGGCGCCCTGCTCGCCACTGCGGTGCAACTGGCCTGGCCGTTTCTCGAGCGGCACTCAGCCCGCGCCCGCTATAATCTCGCCTGCCTCGCCCTCGCGCTTTTTGCCCTGGCGCCGGTCCTCACCTTTTGTGGCCTCGCGGCGACGGAACGTCCGGTGCTGCCGGTCCAGTCCGGCGTTTCTCCGTCCGCTCCAACTTCAACCGTCTCCGTCACCCTGGGTCTGGCGCCCGGGCCGTCGCCGGTTCCGTTTTCCGTCAGTGTTGCGCTTCGCCCCGTCCTGCCGTGGCTGGTCGGTCTCTGGCTGCTGGGGGCCGGGTGCAGCGTCCTGCGGCTCGCGCTGGCCTGGCGCCGGGTGCGCCGGCTCGCCGGTTCGATCAGTGAGCCGTTGCCCGACGCGGTCAACGCCCGGCTCGTTCAGCTCGCCGCCCGGCTGGGGATCCGGCGGGCCGTCCGGGCGGGACTGTCCGCCGCCGTCACCGTGCCGACGGTGATCGGCTGGGCGCGGCCGGTCATCCTCGTGCCGGTGGCGCTGCTCGCCGGCCTGTCGCCGGTCCAGCTTGATGCGCTGCTGGCACACGAACTCGCGCACATCCGCCGGCATGACTTTTTGGTCAATGTCCTCCAGACGGTCTGCGAGGCGCTCTTCTTCTACCATCCGGCCATCTACGCGCTCAACCGCCGCATCCGCGCCGAGCGGGAGAACGCCTGCGATGACATCGCCGTCGGCGTCACCGGCAATGCCGTGGACTATGCCCGGGCGCTGGCGACGCTGGAAGCCACGCGCACGGACGCGCTCGCGCTCGCGGCGACCGGCGATGGCGAACTGCTCGCCCGCGTGCGGCGCCTGCTCGGCTTCGCCCCGGCAGGCGGCTCCCGGGTCCTGCGTATTGCCAAGGTCGTCCTCGCGACCGTCGGCCTCGGTGCGGTGACCATTGTCGTTTTGGCCGTGGGTCTGAGATCCAAGGTTTATCAGTCTGAGACCACGGTGCAGGTACTTCGCAGGACAGACTGGGACCCGGCCGACAAAGCCAAATACTCGGACGACCAACTCAACTCCTTTGAGTTAAATACGGTTGTTAAGTTGCTCGAAAGCTCGACGATTCTGAAGAAAGTTTCCGACCGGCTCACTGGCGACGATCTGCATCGGTTTATGGCTCCCTATGAAAAAGGCCCGGGCGGCACCCAATGCTGTCCCACTATAAGTCATTGATTAACAACTGCCCATTGTCCTGCATGGGGGTCTGGCTTGTAGTGACATCTGCAAACAGCGATTCGATAGGCACTTTGGAAATCGCGTGCAACGA
>CAIQQB010000182.1 GCA_903873805.1 uncultured Opitutia bacterium
CATTCAAGCCATCAAGGCGGACGCACGCGGCTTCCGTCGCTTCGCCAATTACCGCGTCCGCATCCTCTTCTTTTGTGGCAAGCTTGACCTCAGCCTCCATTCGCCATCAGCTCAAACCCACACGATTTCCTGAAGAACCCATAATTTCCATAACAACGAAATCCTGAACATCCTGGAGACAAGGAATTCCCAGGTCTACTATCAGGTGGATAAGGATATGCACTTCCGTCAGGCTGACCGGACCTGGATTTCAACCAATGAAAAGAGCACGTACCGCATTCGCGGGCGGGATGGCCGCAATCGGGTGACGGACGAGATTCTCCATATCCGATGAGACAAGAACCGACCGTCCCGTGCGGCGAATCCTGATGGCCGCGCCCGCGCGAAACCCGGTGGAGAAGCGGCCCCCGCCGGCGTTCGCCCCGGGGATCGACGCGACGCCACCGCCATCTGGCTTCACGCCGAGGCCTTCACGCCGGTCGAATTCGGCCAGGCCGGAGTAGTTTTCCCCATGCAAACCCGCCCCGCCGGCGCCTCCGGACTCACGCTGCCCGTGCTGGGCGTCGGCTGCTTCGCCTTCGGCGGCGGCGCGTATTGGGGCGAGCAGAGCCAGCGCGACGTCGACGAGGTCGTGGCTGCCGCGCTGGACCACGGGGTTAACTTTTTTGACACGGCCGAGACCTACAATGGCGGTGCGAGTGAGCTCGCACTTGGCCACGCCCTGCGCGGCCGGCGCGACGCCGCCCTGATCGGCTCGAAGATCTCCCCTGATCACTGCTATCGCGCCGAGGTGCGCCGGCACTGCGAGGCCAGCCTCACCCGCCTCGGGACCGACCGGCTCGATCTCTATCTTATCCACTGGCCGCTCAACGCGAACTCCCTGCGCCACTACACCGCCGATGCGGCCCGGCTTGCCCGCCCGCCGGAAATCGGCGAAGCCCTGGCCGCGCTGGACGAGCTGCGCCGCGAGGGCAAAATCCGCCACCTCGGCGTGAGCAATTTCGGCGCTGCGCAACTGGCCGAGGCCCTGGCCACCGGCGTGCCGCTCGCGGTGAACGAGCTGCCCTACAACCTCCTGTCCCGCGGCATCGAGCCGGCGCTGTTGCCGGCCTGCGCACGCGAGGGGCTCGGCGTCCTGGGCTACATGTCGCTCGCGCAGGGCCTGCTCACGGGAAAGTTCACCAGCTTGGACGGGCTGCCGCCCATGCGCACGCGGACGCTCCATTTCCGCGGCGACCGGCCCGGTTCCCGGCATGGCGGGCCCGGCTGCGAGGCCGAGACGCTCGCCGCCCTTGCCGCCCTGCATGCCGCCGCCGCGGACGCCGGTGTGGCCTTGGGCGACCTCGCGCTGGCCTGGGCCATCGGCCAGCCCGCCGTCACCTGCACGCTGGTCGGCGCGCGCAACCGCGCACAGCTGGAGGCCAACGTCCGCGCGGCGACGCTGCCGCTCTCACCGGCGCAACGGGCTGAACTCGACCGGCTCACCGCGCCGGTGCTGGACCGGCTCGGCCCTGTGGTCGACTACTACCAGTCCCCCACCGAC
The DNA here is from genome assembly GCA_903873805.1 of uncultured Opitutia bacterium. Classification (GTDB taxonomy): domain Bacteria; phylum Verrucomicrobiota; class Verrucomicrobiia; order Opitutales; family Opitutaceae; genus CAIQQB01. The sequence goes on from CAIQQB010000182.1 coordinate 1,544, forward strand.
AGCCGGTCCTGGTGAGCGGATCCGGCTGGGCTCAGGGCACGGGCTGGCCCAGTTCCTTCAGGCGGGCGACGGCCTCAGGATAGTCCACCTCGTTCTTGGAGTAGCGGACGTAGGTCGTGAGCGGGCCTGCAGCATCGGCTTTCCGACCCGCGGACCAGAGGGCCTGCGCTTGGCACCAGTAGGTGTTATAGTAGGTGGGGTAGAGCTTCACCAGCTCCTCGGCCGCATGAATGGCGGCGGTGAAATCCTTGCGTTGCATAGCGTCCACCCAGAGGACGCACAGGCGGCTGTAAGGGCCGGGGGCGTAGTCGCGGATGAACGCGACCCAGGCGGGCGGGAGCAGGCCCGGCTCGTTGAGGGTCTCCGCCAACGCATAGGCGGCCATGACCATATGTTCGTCCGGGTCCGCCCAGGAGAAAAGCACCGCCTGGTGCAATTCGCGGCGGGCGGCCTCCCGGGCCAGCTGCGCCTGGTCCTTGAGTCCGAGCAGCTCCAGCGCGGGGAGACTGCGGTGCAGCCACGCTGATCCGAGAAGCTGCTCAGGGGGCATGGCATCCACCAGCTGTTTGAGGGTGGCTGTGTCGCGGGTCTGGAGAGCCTGCCCGAGCTGGAGTGACAGGCGCTCTTGGGCCGCGCCGGGCAGGCGGATGCCGTCAAAGGCGGTGGTGAGATCCACGGCCGGCCGTCCGGTGCGCACGGCCAGACGGATCTCCCAGAGGCGAATGGTGGTGGCCGTGAGCGGGGCGGCGGCGGGCTGGTTGTATTTGGCGAACAGGCTGTCGAGCAGGGCATGGGTATCCGGGTCGTCGGTGTCGACCGAGCTCGCGACGAAATCGATCGCGTTGGCGCGCTGGGCGTCGTCGCCGGCCTGTTCGAGCACGAGGCGGACGAGGTCAAATTCGAGGGCATGGTCGGCAGGATCAGGGCTGAGCGTTTTCAACAGTGCGCCCCAGAACTCGAGGCTGGTGTGGTCGAACTGCTGGGTCCGCACCAGCCAGAGGCAGGTGGGGCGCATGATGGCGGGCGCGAGTTCGGGCATATCGCCGTGGGTACGGAGCGCGGCCCATTCCGGCGGGGGCTCCGCGGGCAGCGACGGAAACGCCTGGGTGACTCGGCGGAGTAGCGCCTCGTGTGTGGGCTGGATTGCTTCGGCGACGCGGATTTTTCGGGCAAAGTTCAGTTGGAGTGTCTGGCGCGGGGTGTCGGCGTCCGACCCGAGCTGCCAGGTGGCCGCCTGGCTGGCGAGGTCGCGAGCGGCGGCGAGCTCGCCGAGGCGCAGGAGGTCGTCGGTGACGGCATCCATGACCTCGAGGGCCATGCTGGTCAGCGGCCGGGCGGTGAGCTTTTGGCTGAGCGCCACGAGGGCGGCTTTCTCCGCCGGGTCGGTCGCCATGTAATCGGTCAGATAACCCATGCGTTCGCGGTCGCTGTCGGAGAACTTGGCGAAGACGGGGTTTTGGCGGAAGTAGGCGAAGTCGGCGCGGTCTCGCAGGCTGAAAGATTCCCAGAGGGCGACCCAGAGAATGCCGGTGTGGGTGTCTTCGTCGAAGCCGGGGTCGTTGACAATGCTGTCGACGAGCGACCGGGCTTCGGTGTGGGTGGGGGCGAGCCGGAGGAGGATGCGGACGGCCTCCTGCCAGGCGTGGCGCTGGATTGCGGGCGCCTGGGAGGGATCCTGGGCGACGAGCAGGCGGAGCTTGACGATTTCAACGGTGCGGAACTGCTGATCGGGGGACTTGAGTGCAGCGTCGAGATCCCGCAGGCGCGGGTCGGCGAGGCTGGCGGGTTCGGCGAAATCGTACCAGGCGGGTTGGTGCGCCGCGCGCCACGTCTGCACGGCCCGGGCAAAACGGGCGGGACCAGTGAGCGCTTCGAGCCGCGCGGCCAGCTGGTCGTGGTCGTCTTTGCTGCCGGTGATAACCGGATTGGCCAGTTCGCGGCGGAGAAGCGCCTCCTCGTCGGCGGGGCGCGCCAGCGCATGGTAGAGATCGGCGAGGAGGCTGACGGCGACGGCGCGCTGGTCGGTCTCGTCGGCATTCGCCAGATCCTGCTCCAGCGCGGCCGCGGCCTCGGGCAGCTCCTGTTTGACCGCGACAGCGGCGAGGGCGCGCAACCGGTCCATGGCCCGGGTGAGGCTGTCGGTGGTCGGTACCGTGGCGCGGAAGGCGGCGGCCACGCGCAGGGTTTCGGCGGGCTGGTCGCCATCAAAGTAGTTGGCGGCGAGCAGCACCTGGCGGCGGCGCCGATCCGCGGGTGTTTCCGGGGCGTTAACGGCGAGCAGGCCGATGAGGAGGCGGCGGTAAGCGGGGCGCTGGGCGGTCGGGATCATCTCAAAGGACCGGTTGCCCAGGGCGCCGACCTCAATGGCGAGCCCCGGCAGCCAGCGGGCGGCGCTGATGAGCGGTCGGAGCGTCTGAAAGTAGGCGGTGGCGTTCTTGTCGCGGATGGTCGCGCCGAGCGCGGTGCCGAGCGCTTCAAGGTCCGGGATGACGGGGGCGACCACGTCGGTCTCGGGCGCGGGCAGCGCCAGATCGCGGGCCACGGACTCCCACTCGGGCCACCAGGCGGATTGCGCGGCCCAGTACGGGCCGGCCTGGCCGGAGTGCAGGAGGGAGATGAAGGCGCGGATCTGATTTTCGCCGGAGGTTTTCTTCAGGGTTTCGTCGCCGGTTTGTTCAAGCAGGCCGATGATCCGCAGCGCCTCGTCGGTCTGGCCGAGGTGCAGGTTGAGGAGGACGGCCTTGAGCAGCTGGTCGGCGCAATCCGCCGAGGTCGGGGCATACTTCTCCACGGCGCGGTAATTCTTCAGCGCACCGGGGTAATCTCCGCTGTGCAGCAGGCTGTCGCCCAGCCGGCCGTAGGCGGCGGGTAGGAAATCGGCCGGCAGCCCGGGGTCGGCGATGAGCGCCAGGAAAATTTCCTGCTGTCCGGCGTAGTCTTTTTTGCGCCCGAGGTGGAGGGCCCGGAAAAAACGGCCGTCGATCCGGTCGTCGTTGCCGGCCGGCAGCTGGTCGCAGAGGTCGAGCAGCTGGAGGTGAATGGGTTCGTCGAGCGCGCGCCCGGCGATGACTTCCTTCCAGTCGGCGTAGGTTAGGGTCCGCCAAAGGCGGTGGGGAAAATCCGCCGAGGGCGGTAGGGTGACGAGCCCGAGGACGGCGAGCTGGAGACACTGGTCGGCTTCCCGTTTGTCGGCGGCGGCCTTGATCGCGCGGTCGAAGTCCGCCTGGGTCTTGAGCGCCGGATCTGCGGGTGGCTTATACCAGTTGGCGAGGGGCGGCGCGGCGAGCAGATCCTTGAGGCGGGTCTGGATCTGTTGCGCGGCCAGCGCGACCTGTTGGCGGGCCTTCGCCTCGGCGAGGGCGGACTGCAGATCCTTGCCGGGCGCGGGGACCAGTTCGGTCAGCATCGCGAGCAGGGTTTGCCGGCGCGCCTCCTCCCCGGCCTCGTCCCACCGGGCGGATTGCCGCACGATCTCGGCCAGCACCGCCTCGGTGTCCTGGGGCTGGCCCTGTTGCAGCTCGGTGAGGCGCGTGCGCAGCTCGGCGGCCCGGTCCTGCCGGAGCAGCAGTCGGGCGAGGAGCGCGTAGAGGTCCCCTCGGTACTCGGAGTCGAGCTTGACCGCCGCCGTCAGCAGCGCGAGGGCTTCGTCGGGTGCGGTGGCGCGGAGGAGGTTGGCGGCGTGGAGGGCTTCGACGGCGCGGCGGTCGGGGGGCAGCTCGGGGGTGCGGGCGAGGCGGACAAAGATGTCCCGGGCTTCATCCTTCTTGCCGAGATCGGCGAGGGCGAGCCCGAGCGTGCTTTCCGCCCAGGCGTAGCTTTCCTGGCTCACGTCGGCCTTGTAGCCGGCGAGGAGGGGTTGCAGGCGGTCCACCGCCTCCTGGTTTTTGTCCTCGTTCCAGTCCAGGTTGGCGAGGCGCACGTGGGCGCGAAAGACTGTGGAGCGGTCCCGGGGAAAATACAGGAGGGTCTGGTTCAGGGCGGCGCGGCGGAGCGCGTGGTTGCCCGACTCGGGATAGCGGGCGTCGACGAGATTGAGCTGCCCGTCGCCGGTGGGCATCAGCGGCAGGTCGATCGCGTTGTCGGCCGGGGCGGGGCTGGCCGGCGCGGAGCCGCTGGCGGCCAGCAGGACGGGTTTTTCGAGCCAGGCCTGGAACGACTGGGTGGCGTTATAGAAGATTGGGAAATCTGCCGCCGGGAGCAGCGCCAGCGGGAAGTCGAGCTGCAGCTCCATCTGGCATACGCCATCGGCGAAGCGCCAGGAGCCCTCGGCCTGGCACGAGGGTACGGCTCGGGGAGGTGGGAGGGGGCGAGCCCGGGCGGGAGGGCGATGGTGGCGTGGACCGTGGTGAGTTCGCGCCAGAGAAAAAAGGGCGTGCGTCGCTCGGCTGTGTGGCCCACGTCGTAGAAGAAGGCGCCGCTCTGGGGAAAGACGAGCGCCGTGGCGCCTCCGCCCTGCTGTGCCACGACAAAGTAAGCCTTGATGACATGGGTATCGGGTGTGGTGCCGGCCGGGCGGACGACATCCACCACTTCCGCCCCGGAGTAAAATCCGCGCACCAGCCGGGTCAGGCTGCTGCGCGTTTCGTCGGGGTCGAGCTGCTCAAAGCGATTGCGCTCGCTGGCGCTATCGTAGCCCTCGGCGGTGAGGGTGAGCCAGCCGGAGAGTTCGCCGGCGGGGCTGAGCTTGAGGTCGAACTCGTAGCGCATGGCCCCGGCGGACTGCGGCGGCGTGTGGGCCCATTCGGCGCCGTTGGCGGTGACGACAAGCACATCGCGGTCGGCGTCGTGCGGGCTGAGCAGTCCGGGGCGGCCGGCGGAGATGGTGGGATCGCAAAACTGCCAGCCCCCGTGGCCGTCGGAGAGCGCGGCGATGGCATGCGTGAAGACATTGTAGGCGGGACTGCGGCGGTCGACGAGGCCGGCGTGGTCGGTGTTGAGGAGGACGACATTGGCCGGGATGCCGGTGTGGCGGAGGAAGGCGACGAGCAGCGTGGCCTTGTCCTTGCAATCGCCATACTGGTTTTCCCAGACCTCGTTGCAGTCGTGGGGCTGGTAGTCCGCTTCGCCGAACTCCAGGCCGACATAGCGGACGTCGTTTGCCGCATGCCCGTAGAGGAGGCGCACGATCTCGTCGCGGTCGGTCACACCCTTGGTCCAGGCATCGACCCGGGTGGCGAGGGCGGGGGCCAGCTGGTCGCGGTTCCGGGCCAGCTGGTTGAACCATTGGCCGATCTGGTCCCAGGACTTCAGCGTCGTGAGGTGGAGGGACGGTCCGAACTGGGAGGCGGGGGCGGCGTTGGGTTCGTAGCGGTCGGGGGGGAGTCGGTCGAAAGTCCAGGTGAGCCGGACGCGATCGCCCGGGCGGGATTCGCGGGCCGGGGCGGGGATACCGGCGCCGAGCGCGTCGATTTGGAGGCGGCTGGCAAGAGCGGCGGGCAGGTCCACGACATGCCGGGCGCGGCCCGTCGGCCAGGACCGCGTCCACAGGAGCGTCTGCATGTATTCGCCCGGCAGCTTGGCGACGAGGTCCTCGGTGACGACGATGACGCGGGTGACGGTGCCGGGCTTGACGTTGGGGTAGATGATGCGAACCTCGGCCTGGTCGTCGTAGAGCGAATATTGCGCCTGCCGCTGGGGCGACTGGACGAGGATGGCGTTCGGCTTCACGCTCTGGATGGTGCCGTCGGGCTGGATGGCCTCGGCGCGGACCACATAGAATTTTTGCTCCTTCTTGCGGTAGCTGAAGACCTCCTCGGCATTTTCCTTCGCCCCGGCCTCGGTGAGGGATTTGCAGGCGAGCTGGTGGACGGACATCTTGCGACCGTCGGGTTCGACATACTGCAGGCGCTCGTCAATCAGCACGGCGCCGGAGGGCAGGTCGCCGGGGCCGAGGTTGAGCGGCAGGGCGAGCACTTGTTCGAGCGGGGTGAGCAGCGGCGCGAGTTGCGCCTGGTAGGGTTGGGGCGGTTCGGTCGGCACGTCCTCGGCGCGCACGCCTATGGCGAGGAGTGACCACAGGAAAAGGAGGGGCCAGAGCCGGGGACGGTGGGTAAGCAGGCGGATGCGGTGGTGCGGGGCGGCGGGCGGACGTGGGGTGGACACAAGGACTTTCTTGGTGTGTTGAAAGGCGATGGGGACAGCCGGGGTGGGCGGAGCCGCACCCTTTCAAGGGCAGGACCTTACGTCATAGGCCGAAATCCGCAAGCCGGCTTTTCGGTTGTTCCGGTGCCAAGTCCCCCTCTCAGCCGCGGCCGCCGCGGAGCAGCACGAGGTTGGCGAGGTCGTTTTTCTCGAACTCCTCCCAGTAGGCGTCCTCCAGCTCCCGCAACCGCAGGTCGGTGTCGATCGGCGGGCCACCCGCCCCCGTCAGGGCCTGCTTGGTCTGCTGCGTCGCGAGGTCGCGGTCGGACATCCGCGCGACCAGCTCGTGCCAGAAGGTGTCGTTGTGGTATTCCCCGATGATTTTGCCGAGGCGCTCGCCCTCGGCGAGCTTGGCGGATGCCACGAGCCGGCCGTTGCTGCCCACATCGACCAGATCGGCGCAGCCAAAGGGGGTGGCAAGTTCGAAGATCTTCTGCGCGATCTCGGTATAGTGCTGCGCGGCGGGGGTCTCGGCCCCCTCCCGGCCGTTGACGACGAGCAGTCCGAGGTGGACGAGCTCGAGCAGACGGGCGTATTCCTTGGTCGTAAACGTGGCTTTCATCCCGCCAACTGCACCCAGCGCGGCGCGCGGCGCAAGGCGGGAATGCAGTGCGTCCGTCAGGCCACCTCGATCACCGGCCGGCAGAACGCCCCGGAACAGCCCGGCCAGTTGAGCGGCAGCGCCCAGAATTTAACCGGGGCCGGAAGGGCAAAGACCTCGGGCGGAAACCGCAGCTCCTCCACCACCCACACACCCGCGCCGAGCAGGAGGGTGTGCGTCTCGGCGTTGAGCGGACCGCTGCCGCCGATCGAGTAGTGGTCGATGCCGACGCCGCGCACCCCGCGGCTGACGAGCCAGCGTGCCCCCGCGGGATCGACAAAGGGCGAATGCTGCAGCCACTCGGGGGTCTTCGCGCGCCGGTCGCCCCAGCCCGTGGCCAGCAGCACGATGTCGCCGGCCGTCAGCCCCGGCAGACGCGGGGCCAGCAGCTCCGGCGTGATCGGCGTGTCCGCCGCGAGGCCGCGCAGGTCGGCGATCCGGGCCGGACCCGTGAAGGTGGCGAGGGGCAGGTCCGTGATGCTCGCGCCGCCGGCGATCTTGTGCAGCGGCGCGTCGAGATGGCTGCCGGTGTGCGTGGCCATGGCGATCTCCTCCATCCGCCAGCCGCCCTGCGGATGGTCCGCCGTGCGGACAAACCGCACCGGGGGATGCACCGGGCAGTTGGGGGCGTCGTCAAACAAAGGCTGTGAGAGATCGATGAGGGCCATGCCCAAGCTAG